>JAPKGU010000040.1 GCA_026647565.1 Phycisphaerales bacterium
TCCGTCGCTGAGACGACAACCTCCACCGAGTTGTACTCCCCGATGCCCGACGGGTACCAGCGTGGCAGGCATCGCTTCATCATCGTGCTCGGCACCGTGATGAGCGGCCTGGGCAAGGGCATCTTCGCGTCCAGCGTCGCCAAGATGCTCAAGGACAAGGGACTCACCGTCGCCCCCATCAAGATGGAGGGCTACCTCAACATCGATTCCGGCACGCTGAATCCGTACAGGCACGGCGAGGTCTTCGTCCTCGACGACGGCACCGAGTGCGACATGGACCTCGGCACGTACGAGCGCATGCTCGACCAGAATCTCGCCCGCTGGAACTTCACCACGTCCGGCCAGATCTACTCCGAGATCCTCGACCGCGAGCGCCAGGGCGTCTACCTCGGGCGCGACGTGCAGATGATCCCGCACGTCACGGGCGAGGTGAAACGCAAGCTCCGCGAGCTCGCGATGCGTGGCGACGGCAGGAAGCCCGCAGACGTGGTCCTCGTGGAGGTGGGGGGGACCGTCGGCGACTACGAGAACGGCTTCTACATCGAGGCCCTCCGCGAACTCGCGTTCGAGGAGGGGCCCGGCTCCTCGTGCTTCGTCGCCCTGACGTACGTCATCGAGCCAAAGGCCCTCGGAGAGCAGAAGAGCAAGGCCGCGCAGCTCGGCATCAAACGCCTCATGGAAGCGGGCATCCAGCCGCATCTCATCGCCTGCCGCGCGACCAGCCCCGTCAACCAGACCGTTCGCGAGAAGATCGCCATGTTCTCCAACGTGCCGATGCGAAGGGTCTTCTCGATGCACGATCGCGAGAGCATCTACACGATCCCGGAGGAGATGCGCGCTGACGGGCTCGATCGCGAGGTGCTCTCGATCCTCGACCTCCACGATCGCGTCGACGTGACCCAGGAAGACCGCGCACGGTCCAGGTGGACCGCCTTCACCACCGCCCTGACCTCGCGCCACGAGCGGTCCATCACCATCGGCATCACCGGCAAGTACGCCGCGCTCCGCGACGCCTACGCCTCCATCGACAAGGCCCTCGAGCACTGCTCGGCACACCTCCGCTGCGACATCGAGCAGAAGTGGATCGAAACGACCGAGATCACGCCCGCGAACGTCACCGCCCAGCTTGCCGGCCTCGACGGCGTCATCGTGCCCGGCGGCTTCGGCGCCCGAGGCGTCGAGGGCAAGATCGCCTGCGTACGCCACTGCCGCGAGAACCTCGTGCCCTATCTCGGCATCTGCCTCGGCTTCCAGGTCGCCGTCATCGAGTTCACCCGAAACGTCCTCGGCATCAAGGACGCCACCAGCACGGAGTTCGATCCCTCCAGCGAGTCCGCCGTCATCAGCGAGCTCCCCGATCAGAAGAAAATTGAAGGGCTAGGCGGGACCATGCGCCTCGGCGCTCAGGACGTCCAGGTCCTCCCCGGAACGCTCGCCTCGTTCCTCTTCGGTGGACGCCCCTCCGTCCGCGAACGCTTCCGCCATCGCTACGAGGTCGAGCCACGCTACATCGAGCGCCTCGAGGCCCACGGAATGGTCTTCTCCGGACGACACCCCACCCAGCCGATCATGCAGATCATGGAACTCTCCCAGCCCGGCCACGCCGTCGGACAAGGCCAGGAACGCAGCGTCCATCCGTACTTCATCGGAGCACAGTACCACCCCGAACTCACCAGCCGGCCGCTCAATCCCCAGCCCATGTTCATGGGCCTGGTCGCCGCGGCCGTTCTCCGCAAGTACGGCTCCGACCTCGAAACCCGACGCCGGCTCCTCGGCACGCCCGAGCTCCAGCGCTGGTGCAGACTCTCCTCCGCCGACTTTCAGAAGGCGTGAGCCACCTCAAGGGCGCCCGCGTCCGCGAGCGCATCCGAGGCATCAAGCAGCAGCAACGCTCCGAATCGCTCCGGTCGTCCCCGCTCAACGATCGCGTTGTGGACCAGCGTCCGTGCGTGCATCAGCGCCTCCGGCAGTCGCTGGCCGGCCAGCACGAACGCGTGCACAGCCCACGGGCGATTCGTCCCGTTATCGGGCTGGATCTCCGAGAGGTGCCAGCGGATCGCGCTGGCGCAGCGCGCCGCGATCACCTCCGAACGATTCCGAATCGCGATGTGCGTCAGCGCGTGCAGCGCCGAGAGTTCCGCTTCCGTCCACGCCTCGATTCCCTCCTCGCGCGCCTCCGGCACCAGAGGGCCCTCTCCAGGCCACGCCCCCGCCCTTCCCTGCGAACACCCATCGAACATCGCCCACCAGACGCGATCCCTCTCGCGGATGCTTCCCGGCGCAGGCCCGGGATCAAACCGCAGAAGTCTTGCGAGCATCGGCCAGTCGCTGGGTCGTCGGATCCCCGCGCTGTCCTTGAACCCCTCCGCAAAAGCGCGAGCCGCGCCCGCGTCACCCGACCCCGGAAGGTCGGAAAGAACCGGCGAAGACAACCGGGCGAGCTGGTCTGCCCAAGTTCTCGGGGCGTTCACGCGGTGAGCGTACCCCGCCGGCTCACATTCCGCCCGAACCACTGTTGCACGAACTCGACTCTTGGTAGACTGCCGAGCCGTGGAGCGAGACAGAGACTGGTGGCGGGTGCACACGCGCGCAACGTGCGTCATGTGCGGCAGTCAGAGCCGTGGTCTCCAGAAAGACCGCTGGCGCCGCACATACCTCTGCCCGTGCTGCCTCGGCGATCTGTACGCCCGCCCGCCACGCTCGCTCGCTGCCATGGAAGGGCTTGATCGACCGATGCTCGTGCGCGGCCTCTTCCGGCACTACGTCGCCCTCGTTCGCTCTCGCTTCCATCCGATGGGCGCACGGCCTGCCGTCACGATCCAACGACACGAATCCTCGGGGTCGCCTGCTCCGTCGGAGCGACCAGCCCGCGCTCGCACCTGATCGGTGCTCCCGGCGCAGAGAATCTCGCGAACCCCGGCGCCTCCGTCGGGCGCACCGGCGCACGCGACGGATGCCAGAGATGGAACGCCGGGATGTCGAGCACCGCCACCCGCCAACGACTCCCCTTCACGCCGTGGAGCCGCCGCGCCAGGTCGTCGTCGTCGTACCCGTATCCGACGTATTGCTCGTCGTACCCGTTGATCTCAGAGAGCAGCCCGAGTCTCACCGCGTGATGCCCGCCCAGCAGCTTCGGCTTGTGGGGCTTGGTCAGGATCGGCGCAAACCGACGGGTCATGAGCTGCCGCCGATAGCGCCGGTCACGCCTCGCCAGGACGCCGCGGCTCTCCGCCGACAGCGTCAGCTCCGCCGGCCATGACGGCGGCTCGACGAGAAACGCTCCGGCGCTCACGCGCGCCGTCTGCTCCTCGCTCAGGTTGACCCGGAATGGCACGATCACGTCGGCACCCGCCGACGCGAGCGCGCGATGGCTCGCGATGGCGCCCGGCGCCAGGACCATGTCCCCGTCGATCACAACCACCAGGTCCCGCGCCGCTGCGCCGGATTCGATCAGCGCCCTCAGTCCGTTGTTTCTCACCTGGTTCAGACGCGCCTCACCCGCGTGCTGCCGCATGACCAGGCGGAGCGTCGGCGGCGTCTTGCCGCTTCGTCTCGCGATAGCGCCCCGAACCTGGGGCCACACGCGATCCACCAGGCCGGGTATACCGCCATCCTCCACATCGCACGTCACGACCACCGAGTCCGGAGCCGATTCCTGGCAGGCCATTGCCGCCAGACACGCCTCCAGGTGCCGTGTCGTGTGCGTCGGGATCAGCACATGGACCGCCGCCATCGGGCGATGGTCGCGGCTGGGTCCGAGAACCGAGGTGCCGTCCGTGCGTGTCGGCATGGATGCGCAGTGTAGGAATCGCCCCTGAGCACGCCGAATGCCACGAACAGTGGGGGCGCGGCACACTTCAGTCGATGGACGACCAGCGCGGGAGTGAACGCCGATGTCGAATCCCAAGTCCGAGCCATCCGTGAGCTTCCTCGACGACGAACCGCTCCCCCCGGAGCAGTCGTCCTGGGTTGCGCCTCCTCCGGGAGGGGGCCAATCGTCTCCGCCTCCTCCCACGGCCTTCGGCGCCGCAAGCGCCAAGACGGGGGCCGCGAAGTCAAAGCGGGGACATCGCTTTGAGGCCGAGATCGATGTCGCGGAGCTGGACGATCGCGGGCGTCCGGTCTCGACATGGACCGCTCGAGGAAGGGAACTGGATCGATCCCGACTCGCGTTCATGTCCCGTCGGATGTGCTATCCCGGCCGACAGGTCATCGTCGCCGTCCACCTCATCGACTCCGCGCCCGTGCCACTCTTCGGCAAGGTCCACGCCTGCGAATACGAGGGCGAGGGCCTGTGCCGCGTGGAACTCGACCTCATCGAGGTCCCCGACGAGAAGCCCCTCCGCGACTGGCTCGACGCCATCTCTCGCCGGCGCGGCAATCGGGCCTGATCCCCTTGACTCAGCGCCTTCAGCGACCCAGTGTTACGCGCCATGCGCGTGCTCCGCAACGCCTCCGAACTCGACGCCTACCTCGGAAACAGCGCCTGGCGCCGCGCCAAGGGCCCGGTCATCGTCCCCACCATGGGCGCCCTGCACGATGGCCATGGCCACCTGATCCAACAGGGCGTCGCCTGCGCTCATGCGGAGGGCAGTCCCAGGGGATGCGTCGTCTGGATCTTCGTGAACCCGACGCAGTTCACCGACCCCTCAGATCTGAGTAGGTACCCGCGCACGCTCGAAGCCGATCTCGACCTCTGCGCACGCTGCCGCGCCGCCGCCGTGTTCGCGCCCACCCTCGTCGACGTGTATCCCCCGGGCGTGACGATCGAGGTTCCCCCGCTGCCCGACGTGGCCACGTCTCCCCGACTCGAGGACGCGCATCGGCCCGGCCACTTCGCGGGCGTCTGCCAGGTTGTCAACCGTTTCTTCAGCATGATGCGCCCGTCCGTCGCGATGTTCGGCGAGAAGGACTGGCAACAGCTCGCCGTCATCCGAGCCATGGTCGCCCAACGCGGAATCGACACGCGGATCCAGCCCGTCCCCACCGTGCGCGAGCCGGACGGGCTGGCCATGAGCAGCCGAAACCGATTCCTCGACGCCGACGCCCGCGCACGCGCCGCGTCGCTCTTTCGAGCCCTCCAGGCCTCGAACAACGCGCGCACCGCCGGCGCCGCCGAGGACGTCATGCGACGGATTCTCCTCGAAGCAGGCCTCGACGTCGATTACGCCGTGATCCGAGACGCCGCGACCCTCCGGCCGGTTCCCGCCGATGAGCCACGCCGGTCGGCCGCTCCCAGGCGGGCGCTCATCGCAGCACGCGTCGGGGGCGTCCGCCTCATCGACAACGCCGACTGGTCAGGTGAACCGGGCGGCGGCTGAACTCCAGCCGCCCTCTTGCGTCCAGACCCGATCCGCCCAACAATCCGCGCCCAAACGCCACTTCCCCAGGAGACGCCGTTGCAACGCACACCCCTGTACGACTTCCACATCGAGCACGGCGCCAAGATGGTCGACTTTGCCGGATGGGAGATGCCCATGTACTACGCGGGCATCCACGAAGAGCACCACCAGGTCCGCAAGTCCGGCGGCATCTTCGACGTCTCCCACATGGGTCGCCTCCGCTTCACGGGACGCCACGCTCGCCGCCTCCTCGAGCGCCTCTGCACGCGCCGCATCGGCGACATGACGGCCGGACAGTGCCGCTACTCCCTGATGTGCAACGAGCAGGGCGGCGTCCGCGACGATGTCATCGTCATGCGGGTCGAGGAGGACGATTTCCTTGTCGTCGTGAACGGCGCGAATCGCGAGAAGATCGTCGCCCACGTCGATCGGATTCGGGCCGCCGAGAACCTCACGGCCAAGGTCGCCGACGACACGCTCTCGACCGCCATGGTCGCGGTGCAGGGTCCGAAGGTCATGGACCTGATCGCTCGCGTCAGCACCGAGGTGCCGACGCTCAAGCGCTACCGCTTCGCCGTCAAGAATCTGCTCATCGCCAAGCTCATCGTCAGCCGCACCGGATACACCGGGGAAGACGGCGTGGAAGTCATCCTCCCCGCCGGCATGGTCGGCCTCGCGATGAAGCTCCTGCTCAAGGACGTCAACATGAAGGAGGCCGAGGCCAGGGTCAAGCCCGCCGGCCTCGGCGCCCGAGACACTCTCCGCCTCGAAGCCGCCATGCCCCTCTACGGGCACGAGCTTGGCGAGGAGATCAACGCGCTCTCCTGCGGCGTCGACTTCGCCATCGCTCTCGACAAGGACAAGGAAGAGGGCGGCCTCCCCTTCATCGGACAGGACGCCCTCCGTCGCGCCCGCGACGCCGGAGGCACCCCCCAACGACTCGTCGGCATCGAGATCGAGGGCAAACGCACCGCCAGGCAATCAAACGCCGTCATGTCCGGCGCCAAGCCCGTCGGAACCGTCACGAGCGCATGCCTCAGCCCGACGCTCGGCAAACCCATCGCGATGGCCTTCGTCGACAGCGCGACCGCTTCCGCAGGAGGCGTTGTGCAGATCGACACCGGCCGCGGCCTGCTCGACGGCCGAATCGTCCCCATGCCCTTCTACAAAGCGCCGAAGGCCTAAGGCAGACCGGCGACGACCAGCCCATGCGTGTCCACAAACCGCCAGCGTGAGCAAGCGGGACTCCTTTATCCATCGATGCAATCGCACCCGCGATCGTGCGCTACGTCCCAGCCGGCGGGATCTCGACCCAATGCCCTTCCATGTGGCGCATGATCGTCCCGGTCGCGAGGTAAAGAATCTGCTCCGCGATGTTGGTGCAATGGTCCGCGATGTCCTCGCAGCGCGTCGCCAGCTCGTGCACGTTGAACGCGAACTCCACGGCCATCTTCCCCGCCGCGATCTGCTCTTCGGCGTTCCGGAGCAGCGCCGCCTTGAAGGCCGCGACCGCATCCTCGCTCTGGAGCACGACGCGCGCCATCCGCGCATCGGTGTGATCCACCGCAAGGTTCGAGTCACGCACGATACCCAGGACGCTGTTCGTCATGACCCGAAGCGTCGGCGGGAACACGCCCGGCGCCGCAGGAAGCCGGGGCACGCACGCCGCGATCGCGACGCCGACGTCCGCAACACGCTCCAGCTCGTTGTTCACCTTCACGATCGTCAGGATGTGCCTGAGCTGGCGGGCCTCCAGGTGCGCGCCCTCACGCGTCGCGTCCGTCAGCAGCGCCACCGCCGCCCGCTCGATGTCCACGTCCGCCGCATCGATCTCACTGTCCGCGCCCTCGACGCCCGACGCCTTCAGCCCGTCCCTCGTCAGGAACGCGTCGAACGCGGTCTCCAGCAGGGCCAGCACGCGCCCACCCTGCGCGACCAGCTCCCGCTTCAGGCCGTCGATCCGACGCTCAAATCCTTCAGGTGACGTGGGCATGGGCTCCCCGATCGTGTCCTTCCGATCTTACCCCGATGGCCCAACCCGCGTCGCGCCCGTCCGCGACCGATCGCCCTAGTCTTTCCTCCCGCGACACACGCATCGTCCACCGGCAGCGCCAAGGAGCACCGTCATGGCTTTCGACATCGAACTCGCCCACGCACGACAGATCCTCGACTCCCGCGGCAATCCGACCGTCGAGGTCGAGATCGGCCTCTCCTCCGGCGTGATCGGTCGCGCCGCGGTGCCCTCCGGCGCGTCCACGGGCGAGAACGAGGCCGTCGAGCTCCGAGACGGCGACGCAAAGCTCTATCTCGGCAAGAGCGTCCTGAACGCCGTCGAGAACGTCAACGAGCGCATCGCGCCCCTCGTCGAGGGCATGGACGCACGCGACCAGGAGGCCATCGACGCCCTGATGATCGAGTCCGATGGCTCGCCCAACAAGGCGAACCTCGGAGCGAACGCCATCCTCGGCGTCTCCATGGCCTGCGCACACGCCGCCGCCGAGGGCTCCGGCCTCCCCCTCTTCCGCTATCTCGGCGGAACCGCCGCCCGAACCCTTCCGGTGCCCATGCTCAACATCCTCAACGGTGGCAAGCACGCCGACAACACCGTCGACTTCCAGGAGTTCATGATCCAGCCCTGGGGCTTCGAATGCTTCGACGACGCCCTTCGCGCCGGCGTTGAAATCTATCACGCCCTCAAGAAGGTCCTGCACACCCGCGGCCTCTCCACCGCCGTCGGCGACGAGGGCGGCTTCGCCCCCAACCTCAAGAGCAACGAGGACGCTCTCAAGATCATCGAGGAGGCCACCGCCAAGGCCGGATACAAGTGGGGCGAGCAGATCTTCGTCGCCCTCGACCCCGCCACCAGCGAGTGCTGGAACGAGGCCGCCAAGGAGGGCAAGAAGGGCTACAAGATGTTCAAGAGCACCCAGGACGTGCTCACCACCGACCAGATGATCGACCTCTGGGCCGACTGGCGGAAAAAGTACCCCATCCGCTCGATCGAGGACGGCCTGGCCGAGAACGACTGGGAGGGATGGAAGAAGCTGACCGAACGCCTGGGCAAGAGCACGCAGCTCGTCGGCGACGACCTCTTCGTCACCAACCCCGCCTTCCTCCAGCGCGGCCTCAAAGAACACTGCGCCAACTCCATCCTCGTCAAGGTCAACCAGATCGGCACCCTGAGCGAGACCTTCGCCGCCGTCAACCTCGCCACGCGAAACGGCTACTCCGCCGTCCTCTCCCACCGCTCCGGCGAGACCGAGGACGCCACCATCGCCGACATCGCCGTCGCGACCAACTGCGGACAGATCAAGACGGGTGCGCCCTGCCGCTCCGACCGCAACGCCAAGTACAACCAGCTCATCCGCATCGCCGAGCTCCTGGGTGATCAGGCGGTCTACGGTGCGACCACCTGGCGCCGGGGCTGAACGGCCCAGGCACCCCGGCCGCTCCCGCCGGTACAATCGACCGATGGAACGATCGCATCCCACGGACGGGCTTCCGGCGCGCGTGCTCGCACGCCGCACGATCCATACCGGACGCAAGTTCCGCTTTGACGCGCTCTCCCTCCGCACAACCGACGGCGAGCGAGAGATCTGCGGCATCCGCCACCCCGGCGCCGTCGTCCTGCTCCCCATCCTCGACACGCAGGAGGGACGCTGTGTCGTCCTCATCCGAAACTTCCGGCCGCTCCTGGGCGACCACGGCAAGGTCATCTGGGAACTCCCCGCCGGCACCATCGAGCCAGGCGAGCCGGTGGAGGTCACCGCCCATCGCGAGCTTGTCGAAGAAACCGGTTACCGCGCCTCACACCTCGCCCCGCTCGGTCGTTTCTACACCACCCCCGGCATGACCGACGAGGTGATGTGGGCCTACGCCGCCTACGGCCTCACCCACGTCGGCGCAAAGCCCGAGCCGGACGAGTTCATCACCGTTGAGCAAGTGCCCGTGTCGCGTGCGCTGGCCATGATCGACGCCGGCGATCTGGCCGATGCAAAGTCCATCGTCGCGATCCTCACCGCTCATCGTCGGGGAATGCTCTGAAGGGAGACGCATGGGCTGGCAGGACCGCCAATACCGGAGCGGTGGACGCGGAGGTGGGGGGGCCATCCTCCGCCGCGTCTTCGGCGACGGCGAGAACCCGTTCTCATGGGCCTTCCCGCTCTTCACCGCCGCCGGCATCCGCGTCAAGGTCCACGTCGTCTTCGTCATCCTGATCATCTCGCAGTTGATCTGGTCGTCCTCCCGAGACTCCATCGGGATCGGGCACATGGCGATCGGCATGGCGATCCTCTTTGCGATCGTGCTGCTCCATGAGTTCGGCCACTGCATCGCCTGCCGCATGGTGCGCGGAGAGGCCGACGAGATCCTCATGTGGCCCCTGGGCGGCCTCGCCTACTGCCGCCCGCCCCACACATGGCAGGCAAACCTCGTCACCGCCGTCGGCGGACCGATGGTCAACGTCATCCTCCTCCCCGTTCTCGGCGCCGCCCTGCTCGCTCTCGGTGGCGGCTGGGAGAGCGTCGCTTTCAACCCGTTCCGGCCCACGCAACCCCTCTCGGTCCTGTCGTCCTGGGGCATGGTCACGCTCTGGTGGGCTTACTACACCAACCTGATCCTGCTCGCCTTCAACGTGCTCACGCCCATGTACCCGATGGACGGCGGCCGCATCGTCCAGTGCCTCCTGTGGTCGCGCGTCGGACACGACCGCTCCATGGACATCTCCACCCGCGTCGGGCTGGTCGCCGCCGTCGCCCTCTTCGTCCTCGGTATGGTCGGAGGCAACACCACGCTCATGGCCGTCGCCATCTTCGGCGGCCTCACATGCTGGTTCGAGCGCAAACGCCTCGCCTTCGCCCGAGACGCTGGCGGCTACGCCATGTCCGGGGTCATGGCCGAAGCCAATCGCCGCGAGCAGTCCGCCTTCGATCGCGCCGCCAAGAAGCAGGCCCAGGAGCGCGCCGAACGCGCCGACGCCCAGCGTGAGGTGGACCGCATCCTCGAGAAAATCTCTCGCGAGGGAATGGGGAGTCTCACCAAGAAGGAACGCCAGACCCTTGAGCGGGCCTCGAAGTCCGGCTGACCCGCGTCGCCAATCCTCCGACCGGAGAAACGCCGATACGATTGCCCCCAATCACCGAACCGGATCACCAAGTCGGGCCAAGGGCGACTCCACGAATGGGCATCAGCGACAGGGATTATGCACGAGTGAACGCCGGAAGCGGCCCCCGACCCGCGGCACGCCTCGGCGTGGACTCCCTCCGCCTCATGTCGTTCACGTCCTGGATCATCGTCATCAACGTCGCGGTGTTCATCCTCTGCACTGCGCTCCGAGGACACGGCGTCCCTGTCTACGTCAACTCCGAAGTCCTTAGCGATCGCCCAGCCGGCAAGCTCATCGTGCAGGACCAGCTGTTCTCCACAGGCACCAACAGCTCCCCCGCCCCGCAGAACGTCCGCCTCGAAGCCGGTGCCGCCGTCCGCCGACCCATTGTCCTTGAGTCGACCCGGCAGCACGTCGGGTGGGCCAACTTCCGCGTGATGGACCCCATCACGGCGATCGGGCACTTCTCGACCTATCAGGGCTTCCAGCGCGTCGAGGTCTGGCGCCTTGTCACCTTTCAGTTTCTCCACGCCGGCCCGACCCACCTCATCCTCAACATGCTCGGCCTCTGGCTCTTCGGAGGCACCGTCGAACGCAAGCTCGGTTTCCGCAAGTACGCCGCGTTCTACCTCGTCTGCGGCATCTTCGGCGGCCTGCTGTACATGGTCCTGAATCTCTTCGGAAACATCATCCCGAGCGGCGCCGAGTGGATCCACAAGATCCCCGGCCTGCTCGTCCACGAGACCACGTCCCCGCTCGTCGGCGCATCCGCCGGGGTCTTCGGCGTCATCGTCGCCTGCGCGTACCTCGAGCCGAAAGAGAACGTCCAGATCCTCTTCATCCCGATCGGGATCCCTCTCCCCTGGTTCGCTTACGGCTACGTCGCCCTCTCGATCTTCAATCTCTTCTCCGGCTCCGCCAACGCAGGTGGCGAAGCCGCTCACGTCGGCGGCGCTATCGCCGGGTACTACTTCATCCGACACTCCCACCTCCTCCGCGACTTCTTCGACGTCTTCGGCGATTCGCGTCGCCCGGGAGGCGGGCGATCCAGCCCCGGCGCACGCGCTGCCGAGGTCGATCGCATCCTCCAGAAAGTCTCGCGACAGGGCGCCGACAGTCTGACCGCGAGCGAACGTCGCACGCTCTCGTCGCACGTCCGGTCCGACGCACCCCGCTCGAACGCGGAGCCGGGCTCGTGACGTCAGGCCCCATCTCGTTCGAGATATTCCACCGCGACGCTGGTTCTCGCGCCCGCGTCGGACGCGTCACCACGCCCCACGGCGCCTTCGACACCCCCGCGTTCATGCCCGTGGGCACCCGTGCCTCGGTCAAGGGCGTCCTCCCGCAGCACGTCGCCGACTCCGGCGCGCAGATCCTCCTCAACAACACATACCACCTCCTGCTCCGCCCCGGCCCCGACCTCGTCGCGCGCCGCGGCGGCGTCCACACCTTCATGGGCTGGCCCCGCCCGATCCTCACCGACTCCGGCGGCTACCAGGCCTACTCGCTCGCCGACACGAATCAGGTGGACGATGACGGCGTCACCTTCAAATCCATCGTGGACGGGTCCGACGTCCGATTGACCCCGGAACGCGCCATCCAGGTGCAGAATGCGCTCGGCGCCGACATCATCATGGCCTTCGACGACTGCCCGCCGTCGATCGATCCCGGCGTCCAACCGCCCGAACAGGAGCGCCTCGCGCGGGCCGCCGCGCGCGATCGCGCCTCGCCCACCGGCAAACGCTCACGCACATACGACCACGGCGCACGCCTTGACATCGCCAACGAACGCACCGTCCGCTGGCTCGAGCGCTGCAAACGCGCCCACGCCCGCTCAGACCAGGCCCTCTTCGGCATCGTGCAGGGCGGCACCGATCTCGCCCGCCGGTCGTGGTCCGCCGAGCGCATCTGTGCCATCGACCTCCCCGGCTACGCGATCGGCGGTGTCGCAGTCGGGGAGTCCGGCGACCAGATCGCACGCGTCGTCGCCCACACCGCCCCCCTCCTTCCGGACCCAAAGCCCCGGTACCTCATGGGCGTCGGCTACGAGCGCGACATCCTCGCCGCCGTCCGCGCCGGCATCGACATGTTCGACTGCGTCCTGCCGACTCGCAATGGCCGCAACGCCAACGCCTTCACCCGCACAGGGCAGGTCCGGCTCCGCAATCAGCGCTTCGCCGAGGATGATTCACCCATTGAGCCGGGGTGCGATTGCTACGCCTGCGCCCCGGCGCTCCACGGCTGGCCGCTCCCCGGCTCGACGACGGGCGGCTGCTTCACCCGTGCCTACATCCGCCACCTCTTCATGGCCGGCGAGATGCTCGGCCCGACCCTTGTCAGCATCCACAACCTCCGCCACTTCCAACGATTCATGGCCGACATTCGCGCCGTCGCGCCCACGGGCGCATGGGATGACCTGCTCGTGCGTTGGCCCGTCGCCGCACCCCCGAGCGCACCCGCCCAGGACCCTCCTAACATCCCACGGCAGACGGATCCTCCGTCTCCGGAAAGGCCCAACGAATGACCACCGTCTTCGACTCGTACATGCCCGACATGCTCGCACTCGCCCAGCAGGATGCCGGCTTTGTCGCCGCCCCCGGCGCCCCCGGCGCCGCGACCGAGCAGCGTCCGATCGGTCCAGCGGGCACCGGCCCCGCCGCCGGCAGCCCCATGGGGATGCTGCTCCCCATCATGTTCGCCATGCTCCTGCTCATGGTCGTCATGAGCATGACCGGCGCACGCAAGGAAAAGAAAAAGCGGGCCGCCATGCTCTCCGCCCTCAAGAAGAACGACCGCGTCCAGACCATCGGCGGCATCATCGGAAGCGTCGCCGAGATCCGGACCGACGAGGTCGTGCTCCGCGTCGATGAGTCGTCAAACGTCCGCATCAGGTTCGCCAAGTCGGCGATCAGCGGCGTCCTCACACAGGCACCCGGCACCCCGGACAGGGCCATCGAGGACAAGGCCGCCAAGCGTGAGCCCGAGCCCGTCGCGGCCTCCGTCTGACCGACCGAAATCCGATCGCCCCCACCCGGCCTTCAGACGCCGGACGGCTATCCTTTCACCCCTCCTTCTCAATCGACTCCGAGGCGGGAGATCCCCGATCGGAGAGGCCCCCCGAGCGTCTCCATGCGTCACATCCTCCGAAATGCAATCTTCTCGATCGCCCTTCTCATCATCGCGGTCGCGGCGATCTTCCCCGTTGACAAGCAGATCCGGCTCGGCAAGGACCTGCGAGGCGGCGTCAGCCTCGTCTACGGCGTCCAGATCCGCCCCGGCGACAACGCCCGCGAAGTGATCAACCGCACCATCGAGGTTCTCAAGAACCGCGTCGACCCCAACGGCATGATGGAGATCTCGCTCGTCGCGCAAGGGCGTGACCGGATCGAGGTCACCATGCCCCTTCCCGGCGACCGCGTTAAGGTCCTGAAGAAGGCCTTCGAGGACAAACTCGCCGCCGTCGGCGCACGCTCGCTCGAACCCTCGGACATCGATCGCATCTGCCGCGCCTCGCCCGCCGAGAGGCCGGCTCAGATCCGAAGCGCCGCCGCCGACGATCCGGCGCAGATCGCCCGAATCGAATCGGCGGTCGCCTCCTTCGACGCCGCCGCGAGCGCTCGCGCAGCGCTCCGCGAGGCCGAGGCCGCCGGAAAGCCCGAGGCCGAACTCGACGCCATGGCCGCAACCGTCGCCTCGGCGGAAGCGGCGTACGAAGCCGCGCGTGCCGCCGCCGCCGCCGCAACCCTCTCCGCCGATGACATCCGCGTCGCGCTGTCGCTCTCGAGTCGGGCGCGACAGATCGTGGACGAGACCGGCAACACCATCACCCTCCCGAGCGCACGCGAGCGCGCGATAGAGCGAATCCGCAAGACCCACCCCGAGGCCCAGGCCCAGCTCGACGAGGTCCTCGCCGCGTTCCGTACGTTCGAGGCCGAGCGGACATCTCTCGAAGACTCCAGCGACCTCAAACGCCTCCTGCGCGGCGCCGGCGTCCTCTCGTTCCGCATCACCTGCGACTACGGAGAGCACCCCTCGGAGCAAACCCTGCGCGAAGAGCTCCGCAAGGTCGGCCCGCGGAACGCAAAGGCCCCCGACGCAGCATGGTTCAAGATCAACCAGATCGAGAACTGGTACAGCAGCGTCGCCGCCATGCGCCGGATGGAGGCCGATCCCGTCGGCTTCTTCGCTCAGCAGGGCTACGTCGGGGAAGAGTACGACGGCGAGTACTACATCCTGTGCTGGAACACGCGCGCAACTAGACTGACCCAGGACGACGGCGCCTGGGGCATCGCCGCCGCGTTCCAATCCACCGACGACGTCGGACGTCGCGCCATCTCCTTCGAGATGGACGCACGCGGCGCCTCTCGCCTCGGCGAGCTCACGCGCGGACACGTCGGCGACCACATGGCCATTCTCCTCGACGACGAGATCTACACCGCGCCGGTCCTCAACGACGCGATCTCGAGGCGGGGCATCATCCAGGGCGAGTTCTCCGAGCAGGAGATCAACTACGTCGTCAGGGTCCTGACCGCCGGCTCGCTCTCCGCCCGCCTCTCACCGGAGCCCCTCAGCGAGAGCACCCTCGGACCCGAGCTCGGCGCCGACAACCTCCGCCAGGGCGTCGACGCCGGAAAGATCGCGCTGATCGCCATCGGCCTCTTCATGATCGTCTACTACTTCATGTGCGGCGGAATCGCCGTCATCGGCCTCCTCTGCACGGGAATCCTGGTCATCGGCGCCATGGCCCTCCAACGCGCCGCATTCACGCTCCCCGGCATCGCAGGCGTCATCCTCACCTTCGGCATGGCCGTCGATGCGAACGTCCTCATCTTCGAGCGCATCCGCGAGGAGCTCCAGCGCGGCGAAGACATGAAGGCCGCCGTCAAGCTCGGACACGCCAAGGCGTTCTCCTCCATTTTCGACGGCAACATCACCAACCTCATCGTCTGCTTCGTGCTCGCAAACACCGGCACGCCGGAGATCAAGGGCTTCGCCATCACCCTCGGCATCGGCGTCGTGGCAACGCTCATCTCGGCCCTCATCATCACGCGCACGATCTTCGACTTCGCCGTCACCCACCTCAACTGGCGAACCACCTCCATGCTCCCGATGGCCGTGAAGCCCATCGGACGCCTCTTCTCCCCAAACATCGACTGGATCCGCCTCCGCGGCGTCTTCGTCATGATCTCGGTCGCCTACGTCGGCCTCGGCCTGGCGATGATCGGCCTCCGCGGCGGCAAGATGCTCGACACCGAGTTCCGGGGCGGCACACAGGTCACGCTCCGACTCGGAGAGGACGAGTCCGGCGCCCAGCACACCATGACGAGGGCCGAGGTCGAAGAGCGGATCCGCGCATTCGCCGAGAGCGCCGGCGCCCAGTCCTCGCTCTCGCAGGCCCGATCCGCCGAGGTCCTGCCGCTCAACGCCGCGGACGACGGCGTCACCTCGGACACCTTCATCGTCCGCACCACCGTCACGGACCAGGCCTCCCTCGTCGAGGCCCTCGCGACCTCGTTCGCAGACGTGCTCGATGTCAAGCCCGCGCTCGCCTTCGAACGCGCCGAAACAGAGCAGTTCCGCGACGCGCCGGTCTACCCCGTCTACATCGCCAAGCTCGGTGACAACATCGACGACCCCACCGTCGCCGACGATGCCTCCAGGTTCCTCGGCGGCGTCGCCGTCGTGCTCCGCGACATCAACCCGCCGCAGCCGCTCGCGGAGATCCGCGCCCGCCTCGAATCGCTCCGAAGCCAGCCCGACTTCTCCGACACCGCGCCGCGCGAGCGCGACATCCGCGTGCTCGAGGGCACCCCCGAGTCCTGCAGGTCGGTCGTCATCCTCGTCAACGACCCGAACACGAGCTACATCGACAATCCCGATCAGTGGAGAACCGCCGTCGCGGAACGCGAATGGCGTCTCACCGTCGAGGCCCTGACCACCCCGACCACGCTCGCAGAGGTCCGATCCTTCAGCCCCGCAGTCGCCGAGACCTTCAAGGCCAAGGCCGTCACGTCCGTCGTTCTCAGCATCCTGCTCATCGGCATCTACATCTGGGTCAGGTTTGGATCGGCACTCTACTCGGCTGCCGCGATCGCCTGCCTCTTCCACGACGTGCTCACCTGCGTCGGCTTCGTCGCGCTCGCCGAAGTCCTCTGGGACATCCCCTCGCTTCAGCCCGCGCTCGCGTCCATCGGCATCATGCCCTTCAAGATCGACCTGAACCTCATCGCGGCACTCCTCACCATCATCGGGTACTCCCTCAACGACACCATCATCATCATGGATCGAATCCGCGAGAACCGGGGCAAGGTGCACGCCGCCAGCCGCGCCGCGATCAACAACGCCATCAATCAGACCATCAGCCGAACCGTCATCACCTCGGGCACGACCCTCATCTCCATCGTCATCCTTTACGCCTTCGGCGGACCCGGCGTGCGGGCGTTCGCCTTCACCATGCTCGTCGGCGTCGTCGTCGGCAGCTACTCGTCCATCGCCGTCGGCGCCCCGATCGTCTGGTCGAAGCGGTCCGAGTCTCGCGCCGCAAAGTCGCTGCCGGCCCCTTGAGCCACGGAGACGAACATGGACGCGATCCGAAGGTCCTCGCTCGGCTTCGCCATCCTCGTCATCGTCTGGATCGTCGTGTACTGGTGGTGGGAGCCCAAGCCCAGAGCGGTCGCCTTTGATCGCTCCACACCTGCCGCCTCGGACCCCTCGTCTCCGACGGTGCCCGTCCCCGCCGAGTCGGCACGACCGAAGCAGCCCGAGCCACCACCGCCCCTGCCGGTGAACCCTCCCCCGGAGACCAAGACCAGTCCGCCGCCCACGGATTCCGCGCCCGCGCCTCTCGTTCGAGGCGTCGAGGCACCCGTCTTCCGCTCCTACACGATCCGGGCAGGCGACACGTTCGAGATCATCGCCCGCCGCGAACTCGGATCCTCATCCCACGCCGCCGCCATCGCACGCTCGAACCCGCTCCTCGATCCAACCCGCCTCCGCCGCGGCCAGGAAATCCGGATCCCCGTCGATCCCTCCAACATCCAGGGGCGACAGGTCTCAGGGGTGCCCGCGACGGGCGTCCGAGGCGCTGTCCAGGAATACACCGTCAAGGCCGGAGACACGCTCGGAGACATCTCCCGCGCCGTCTACGGATCCTCCGCGCACTGGCGCGACATCCTCGACGCCAACAGGGGCGTCCTGAAAGACGAGAAGTCGCTCCGGGCCGGCCAGCGCCTGCTTATTCCGCCCCGAGAGCCCAGCCAGGGCGACTCCGCCCCAGGCCCCCGATAGGATCGGGCGTCATGGCTGATCCAAACACCTATGTCGTCACGGGTGGGGCCGGCTTCATCGGCTCCAACCTTGTCGCCGAACTCGCGGCACGCGACGCCGAGTCGCGCGTGGTTGTCGTCGACGATTTCTCGTCCGGTTCCTTCGCAAACATCATCGACGCCATGGACCGTCGCCGCGCCGGAATCTTCCGAGGCGAGGTCATCGCTTCCGCGTGCGACGAGTGCGACTGGGAATCCCTCATCGAGGAGATGGCGCCGCTCGCCATCTTCCATCTCGCCGCCATCACCGACACGACCGTCACCGACGAGCGCCGGATGATCGAGTCCAACGCAGAGTGCTTCCGCCCCATCCTCGACGCCTGCATGCAGACCGCGACGCGCCTCGTCTACGCGTCCTCCGCCGCCACCTATGGCGCCGCCGGGGCGGGCCCGGAGCGCCGCCCTCTGGCGCTCGACGACGCCGGCCGCCCCAACAATGTCTACGGCTTCAGCAAGTGGCTCATGGAGTGCGACCATCGCACCGCCGCCGCGCAGTACCGGGAAGAGACCGGGCAGGCCCCGTGGGTCGTCGGTCTGCGATACTTCAACGTCTTCGGCCCCGGCGAATCGCGAAAGGGCAAGATGGCGTCGATGGCCTTCCAGCTCTCCTCGCAGATCATCGCCGACAACCGCCCGCGCCTCTTCGCCGACGGTTCCCAGGCACGCGACCAGGTCCACGTCGACGACGTCGTCGCGTGCACCATGGCCGCCGCGGGACTCGGCCAGAAAAAGCGCCCCACCCCCGGCGTCTACAACCTCGGCTCCGGTCGCGCAACCTCGTTCGCCGATCTCGCCGCGGCCGTTCGTCGCGGCTTTGGTCTGAGCGCCGACACGCTCCCCGTCGAGTACTTCCCCATGCCTCCCGACATCCGCGCGTTCTACCAGGACTTCACGCAGGCCGACATGAGCCAGACGTCCATCGGCCTCGGGTTCACCCCGCGCGTGGATCCCATCGAGGGCATCGAGTCTTACGCAAGGCACCTGGCCACCACCCGGCGCGCCCGCCGCGCCTGATCCGACACCGGAGGCAGTTCACGTGAGTCTGAAGCGCATCCTCGTCACCGGCGGCGCCGGCTTCCTCGGCTCCCACCTCTGCGAGCGCCTCGTCGCCAGGGGCCACGACGTCATCTGCATCGACAACTTCTTCACCAGCCAGAAATCCAACGTCGAGCACCTCCTCGCGAACAAGAACTTCGAGCTGATCCGCCACGATGTCACCCACCCGCTGTGGCTCGAAGTTGACGAGATCTACAACCTCGCCTGCCCCGCAGCGCCCGGCCACTACCAGTACAACCCGATCAAGACCATGAAGACCTCCGTCATGGGCGCGATCAATGTCCTCGGCATGGCCAAGCGCTGCCGCGCCAAGGTCCTCCAGGCCTCCACCAGCGAGGTCTACGGCGACCCCGACGTCCACCCGCAGCCCGAGTCCTACAGGGGCAACGTCAACCCCATCGGACCCCGCGCCTGCTACGACGAGGGCAAACGCGCCGCCGAAACCCTCTTCTTCGACTACCACCGCTCCAACCGTGTCAACATCCGCGTCGTCCGCATCTTCAACACCTACGGCCCCCGCATGCACCCCTTCGACGGACGCGTCGTCTCCAACTTCATCCGCCAGGCCATCGCTGGCGAGGACATCACCCTCTTCGGCGACGGCAACCAGTCGCGATCCTTCTGCTTCGTCGATGACCTGATCGAAGGCATGATCCGCATGATGGACGGCCCCGACGACTTCGTCGGCCCCGTCAACATCGGCAACCCGCACGAGTTCACCATGAAGCAGCTCGCCGAGATGGTCATCGAACTGACCGGCTCGCGCTCGAAGCTCGCCTTCAAGCCCCTGCCCGCCGACGACCCGCGCCAGCGCCAGCCCGACATCACCCTCGCCCGCACGCGCCTCGCCTGGGAGCCGAAAGTCCCCCTCCGGGAGGGGCTCGCCCGCACCATCGCCTACTTCAGATCGATCCGCCTCGAGGACTATCGCGCCCCGACGCCGAACTACTAACCCCCGGTGGGCGCCAACCACCCCGTCGCCAATCACCCGCCCTCGGCCTCGATCTTGGCCCGGAGCCCCTCGATCTCGCGCCGCGCCGCCTCGACCCTCTGGTCGCGCCGCGCGTCGCCGATCCGCTCCGCCCATCCGAGAGACTGCTCCATGTCGCCGAGCGCGCCGCGGAAGTCCCCGAGTCTCGCGTGGGCCACGCCCCGGTTGAACCAAAGGAACGATCCCGCGTACGCGTCCGGGCTTGGACACGCGCCATGGACTTCCACCGCCTCGGAGTACACCGCGAGCGCCTCCTCGTGCCGCTCCGTCACGTGGTAGCACCCCCCGAGGTGGTCATACGCCGACAGGATCGCCGCGGCCTCGCACGTCGCCCCGATCTCGTGGTACGTCGCGATGGCCTCCCTCAGAATCGCCACGGCGTTGTCGATCTCGCCCCGGCCCCGGAGGATCGCCCCAAGCTCCTTGAGCTCGTTGGCCAGACCCAGCGAAGCACCGGGGTTGATCGCCCGGTGACGCCGGATCGTCTCCTCTGCGAACGCCGCGGCCTCAGGGTCGCCTCGGCTCTGCATCCGCATCCGCACCACGCCCCGCATGTCGAGCGTCGTCGGGTTCGTCGGGTCCGCCTCTTCGGCCATCTCCAGCGTCGCCCTCAGACTCGCCATCTCACTCTCGTCCGGGAACACAAACGTCCGCACAAAGGCCAGCGTCGCGCGATCCAGCGATCGGGGCGGCTCGCCCGCGGCATCCATCAGAAAGGCCGCTCGGTCCAGCACACGCCCCGCAAGGTCCGCGCTCCCAACCAGGGACGCAACCGACGTGAGCGTCTGCCAGTACCCGCGGGCCTCCTCGTTCGCCGGCACCTCCGCCTCGACCGCGCGTGAAACAAGGGGCTGGAGCGCCGCGGGATCGCGGCCCGTGACGACATCGATCAGGGCGGCCGCCAGTTCTCCCTGGAGCACCTCGAAGTGCCCCGGCCCGTGGGCCTCCCGCGCCGCACGCGAGGCCAGGATGAACTGCTCGCGGGACTTCTCCAGATTCGACTGCGCGAAGTACGCGTCGCCGATGATCGAGTGGATCTGCGCCCTCGCCGCAGGCGACACGGCGCTGATCCGCGCGTTGTTCGACGCGGTCCTGTCGAGAACCTCCTGCAGCGTGACCTCGCGCCCTCGGGCCATCTCCGGCTTCACGGAGGTGAACGCCTGGCGCAGGAACTTGATCGCCGACGTCGCAACGTCCCGCTGCTCCACCGCCTCGATGGTGGCCAGTCGCGCCTGGTTCCGCTGCCAGACCGCAACCCCCAGCCCCACGCCGAGCGCCAGCACGGAGGCCAGCACCGCTCCGACGCCCGCGCGGTGCTTCACCACGAACTTCCTCGCCCGGTAGAGGCGAGACTCCGGGCCTGCCTCGAGCGCCTCGCCCGACAAGTACCGCCGAATGTCCCGTGCGAGAGATTCGGCGCTCCCGTACCGCCGCTCCCGGTCCTTTCGCATCGCCTTGAGTGGAATCCACTCAAGCTCACGCTTCAGCTCCCGCGCCGCGGTGCGTGCATCGTCCAGCTCGGCCGCGGGGCCGAGCACCGACAACCGCGCGCTCGGCCGGGGGGGATCGACTTCACGGATGATCCGCATCACCTCCTGGATCGACTTTCGCCTGAGGTCCTCGGGCGCGAAGGGCGGCGAACCCGCCAGCAACTCATACAAGACGACGCCCAGGGAGTACACGTCCGTGCGCGTGTCGATATCGATCTCGCCCGACGCCTGTTCCGGGCTCATGTACTCCGGCGTTCCGATCATCAGGCCGTGCTCGGTGAGCACCGTCCGCCCGTCGCGCTCTTCCGACACCGCCTTCGCGATTCCAAAGTCGATCACCTTCGGAATCGGTCTTCCGTCCACCTCCTCCACGAGGATGTTCGACGGCTTCAGATCCCTGTGGATGATCCCCTTCGTGTGCGCGTGGTGCACCGCCTCGCACACCGGCAGCAGCAGCGCCAGCCGCTCGGACGTCCCGAGCCGCTTGTTGCGGCAGTACACGTGGATCGGCGGTCCCGAGACGTGCTCCATCACGAAGTACGGCCGCCCGATGGCGCCCGGCGTTGAGTCGATCACGCCCCCGTCGATGACGGTGGCGATGTGCGGGTGATGAAGGACCGAAAGAGCACGCCTCTCCTGTTCGAAGCGGGCCAGCACGCCCCTGGAGTCCATGCCGGGCTTGATGACCTTGATCGCCACGCGCTGGACAAACGGAAGGCGCCGCTCGCCCAGCCACACCTCGCCGAACCCGCCCTCGCCGAGCATCCGGATGATGGTGTACGGCCCGATCTGCGCGCCCGGCACAACACCCGAAGGGACCCTCAACGCCTCGGCAGAGATCGTGGTCCCACCGGCCAGCGTCTCCAGCGTCCGACCCTCACCCCGGAGGATCCCGCTGACCATCCCCGCCAGCTCCCCGTCCTGCCCGCACGCCCGCGCGACGAAGTCCGATCGGGCGTCGGATGCCAGACGCATCGCCTCCCTCGCGATCGCTTCCGCCCTCGCTCGAGTCGTCGGTCCCATGCCGGACAGCATATCAGCCGCCCCCGCCCCCCTTCGCCGCCTCCTTGCCCTCCAGCAGCGCCCGCAACACGTCCATGCGCTCCCCCCAAAGCGCCCGCATCCGGTCGCACGTCCGGGCATCCGGCAGCTTGTCATGCTGCACCTGCACCGCCGTCTTGACCGTGCCATCCTCCCCGCTCTTGTCGGAGATCCACACCGACAGCGTCTTCGTACCGTCCGTCCAGGTCATTCGCGCACTCCCGGGCTTCGTCGGCCTCCCTTTCCTCATCGGCGGGCGCGTCACCCTGTGCGCCACCACGCCCTCGGGCATCCACCGCTCCGCTATTCCCTTGTCCTCGAACGCATCCAGCACCCGCGAGATCCCCGCGGCGATCGTCCGCGAAGCGCTCGCCGAGAATCCATCCGCCTTCTGACGCAGCTCCCTCAGCCCGCGTTTCTGCTCATACCCGACCGTCACCATCTGCGACCACCACTCATCCACGCCGTGCTCTGCGAGCAGGTGCTCCGCCGCGGCCTTGTGTCCGTGCCGCTTCACGTCGAACGCATCAAGCACCTTCAGCCAGTGGTCCCACGCGTGCCCCGTCTTCTTCACCACCGCCTCGTCCGACACGCCGCCGGGCTTCGCGGGCCGCTTGGACATCTTGCGAACCGGCTTCTTCCCGGCCGCCTTGCGGGTCGCCGGCTTCTTTGTCGCTTTCTTGATGGGCCGCTTCTTCGCCTTCCTCTTCTTCGCTGCTTTCTTCGCCATCGCCCCAGTGTCGCGAGATTCTCCGGCGTGAGCAACCACTCGCCGCTCCGACCCTGCAATAATCGTCCATTGACGTCCGCCACCCCCGGGCGTCCCACCACATCGCAAGCAACCGGCAGGGGGGCCCGCCGGGTGAGAAGTGGCCAAAGCGCCAAACTGCCAAAGGGCCAAATGCAGGTCCGTTGCTTCGGGACGCGGTGTCTCGATTTGGAAGTTTGGCCGTTTGGCGCTTTGGCCATTTGGAGTCTGCCCCATGACCTGGACCAAGAAGGACCTCCTTTCCAAGCCCATCCAGCACATCGACATCACGGGCTTCGACGCGCGGCCTGTCATCAACGGCTACCGGAAGATGGCGTATTCCAGCCGCACGCTCGCCAACGCGGCGGACATCTACTCGATGATGCTCAAGGACAAGGAGTGCGCCGTCATCCTGACGCTCGCCGGCTCCCTCATCAGCGCGGGCCTCAAGAAGGCCATCATCACGCTGATCGAGAACAACATGATCGACGCCATCGTCTCCACCGGCGCGAACATCGTCGACCAGGACTTCTTCGAGGGCCTGGGCTTCAAGCACTACATCGCCCCCGGCTCCCCCGAGGCGCCGCCCGTCGATGACATGACCCTCCGCAACCTCATGATCGATCGCATCTACGACACCTACATCAACGAGGACGACCTCCGCGACTGCGACGCACGCACGTACGAGATCTTCAACGCCTTCGAGCCCGGCGCGTACTCCAGCCGCGAGTTCATCGAAGCCATGGGCGCGTACCTGGCCAACAACCCCAGGCTCGCCAAGAACGAGTCGATCGTCAAGACCTGCTACCTGAAGCGCGTCCCCATCTTCGTCCCCGCCTTCAGCGACTGCTCCGCCGGCTTCGGCATCGTCCTCCAGCAGACCGAGGCGATCGAGGAGGGCCGCGGCCAGGTCGCCTTCGACTCCGGCAAGGACTTCCGCGAACTGACCGACATCAAGCTGGCGTGCAAGGACACCGGCCTTCTCATGCTCGGTGGCGGCGTTCCCAAGAACTTCGCCCAGGACATCGTCGTCGCCGCCGAACTTCTGAACGAGCGCAAGGGCGGCAAGGCCCGAGGCGACATCGGCATGCATAAGTACGCGATCCAGATGACCGTCGCCGACAGCCGCGACGGCGCGCTCTCCGGCTCGACCCTCCGCGAGGCCTGCTCCTGGGGCAAGGTCGACGTCGTCCACGAGCAGATGGTCTTCGGCGAGTTGTCGGCGCTCTTCCCCATCCTCGCCTCCGACGCCTACCACCGCGGCATGTTCAAGGGTCGCAAGGGCTTCAAGTTCGCCGACCTTTACGGCAAGAACCTCGCCATCCCGACCTTCAAGGGCGACAAGAGCGCGAAGACGGGCACGGACAAGAGCAAGACCAAGAAGGTCGGCGCGAAGTAAGGGAGCCCCGAGCGCGAGCTCGGGGGTTCGACTCCGAACCGTCGTCACACTCTGTACATCGACCCCGGCCCCAGTGCCGGGGTCGCTTGCTTGACGAACCCGCTGTCCTTGGCGGTCCCTGCCCTGAGTGCGGCAGGGAGCGATTGCGTCCACACGTCGCCACACGACCCGCCCAAGCATGATGCCAGGTGCGGTCCTCCTTGCCTCGCAGCATCGCCCACGAGTCCCGCGTTCTCGCGCCGAAGCCCGCGCTCGCCCCCAGACCATCCGCCGCCACCAAGTCCGTCGCCGATCGACGCACGCAAAGGGGAGCCCCGAGCGCGAGCTCGGGTGTTGGGGGCCGGAGCGGGGAATCAGTGCCGGCGCTTGCGGGGGAATGCGAGGAGAGAGAATGCCGCGAGGGTGGCGGGCGCGGGGATGAGGTTCTCGACGAGGACGGACGCGCCGGAGTCGTCGTAGCGATAGCCGACGAGGCGCCACTCGTAGAGCGAGAGGCGCTGGATCTGCATGTAGCCGAACATGGTGAGGTCGGAGGTTGCGTAGCCGACGTAGCCGGAGCCGCCGTCGGGGATGGAAGCGATGTTCAGGATGGATGTGCTCATTGCAGCTGGACTGACAACGCCGCTGTCGAGTTCAAAGTCGGGAAGTAGCCAAGAACGCGAGACGCCGATCACTGAGTCTTCCTGATTCAAGCCACCATCGACACAGAGGGCGGGGGTCTGGAATGGTTCTGGTGGATAGAGCGGCAAGGCATTGCCTGAGGCTATCGCTGACACTTCTCCGCCTGACGGCTCGAAAGCAAACCGCACTGAGTTGTAAAGGATCGTGCCCGCCGTCGTCGGCTTGGTGGTCAATGTCGGCAAGAACCCTGCGATGTAGATGTCGTTGTGGTTGACGATGAGCGTGTCAGCGGCGAGGACGGTGATGAGGTCGGCGCGGGCGGGGGAGGCGGCGGCGACCAGTGCCGCGGCGAGTGAGACGATGATGAATGCTCTTCCATGGCTCATCGTGCGCCTCCGATGGGGCGCCTGCGGGTCGCGAGTGCCGCGAGGGTGAGGGCGGCGAGGGTGGATGGCGCGGGGATGAGGTTCTCGACGAGGACGGGCGCGCCGGCGTCGTCGTAGCGGTAGCCGACGAGTCGCCACTGTGTGAGCGAGAGGCGCTGGATCTGCATGTAGCCGAACATGGTGAGGTCGGAGGTTGCGTAGCCGACGTAGCCGGAGCCGCCGTCGGGGATGGCGCGGATGTCGATCTCGCCATCGTCGCCGGTCTGGCCGATGGATGCAGGAGAAAGTTCTCCCGTGCTCGATGAGTAGGACGGCATATCCCAGATGCGTGTGCGCTTCACGAGCGTGCCGAGTTGATTGAGGCCGCCATCCACCAACAGCGAGGGAGTTTGAAAGGGTTCGGGTGGCAGTGGAGGCAAACCATTGCCCGAGACCGTTGCTTCGACAGTACCGCTAAAGGGTGTCAGCACGAAACCGAGCTTCAGCGAGTTCGTCAGCAACAACCCTGACGGATACGGCTGCGTCGTCAACGCCGGCTCGAAGCACGCGATGACGATGTCGTTGTTCGTGACGATCAGTTCGTGATCGAGCACAACGGTGATGAGGTCGGCGCGGGCGGGGAGGGCGACGGGCGAGAGAGCGACCAGCGCGGCGAGGATCGAGTGGGCGGGTCTCATTGCGTGGTCCTCGCGGCGATTCGGTGGTTTGAGCGGTGCCGGCGCGGCGCGAGGGCGACGAGTCCGAGTGCCGCGAGGGTGGCGGGCGCTGGGATGAGGTTCTCGACGAGGACGGGCGCGCCGTCGTCGTCGTAGCGGTAGCCGACGAGTCGCCACTGTGTGAGCGAGAGGCGCTGGATCTGCATGTAGCCGAACATGGTCAGGTCGGATGTGGCGTAGCCGACATACCCGGAGCCGCCGTCGGGGATGGCGCGGATGTCGATCTCACCGTCGTCGCCGATTTGGCCAATGGAGGCCGGCGTTAGTTCCCCTGTACTCGATGAATACGAAGGAGTATCCCATATCCGGGTCGCCTCAACGAGCGTGCCGCTTTGATTGAGGCCGCCGTCCAC
>JAPKGU010000041.1 GCA_026647565.1 Phycisphaerales bacterium
GCGTCTCCAGCGACTTCCACCTCAAGGAGCGCCGCCGCTTCAGCGCCCGCTCGCCGTTTCCGCTCGAGTCGTGCGAGTCCAGCGAGTCCCAGGGCGGCTTCGACCGCAAGGTCAAGCTGAAGGTCGAGAGCGGGCGTGGCGAGGAGGACAGCCGAAGGGTCGAGATCGTGATCTTGGGATCCTGATCGCAACCGAGATCCGGTCCGGACCGGCTGGGATGTGAGAGGAAACATGTCGAAGGGGCACGCCGCGAGGCGTGCCCCTTTCTCGTTGGCGATGCAAGTGCCGGAGACAGGAATCGAACCTGCACGGGGTGTGAGCCCCAATGGATTTTGAATCCATCGCGTCTGCCAGTTCCGCCACTCCGGCGCGAGCGGGGAGGACGGATCATTGGCGCGTTGATCGCCCGCGGCTCGTTTCACTCGATCGGGCGACCTGGATCACTCGCAGCCGGTTCCGAAGGCGTCGAAGAAGTCGAGAAAGTCGAGCACGTCGACGCTGGTGTCGCCGTTGAAGTCGGCATCAACGCCCGCGATGATGCACGGTCCGGGCATGTTCTCGCACTGTCCGAAGGCATCGAAGAAGTCGAGGAAATCGAGCACATTGGACTCGCCGTCGCCGTTCACATCCGACGGGCACTCGGCATCGTCGACCACCTCGCCGAGGAGCGTCACGATGAGCGTGGGCTGGTCGGGCCCATCCGTTGTGATCGTGATGGTTCCCGACTTCATTCCGGGGGTTGAAGTGTCCATCGTGACCACGTGAGAGTTGGAGGCGCCACCGGCCGCGTCGCTGAAAGGGCCTGCGGGCACGGCGAAACCCGGTGTGGCGACCATCGAGTAATCGAGTCCATCGATGCCCGAGACGCTCCAGAGAGTGGCGTTCGCGCTGTTCCAGACGAGAAGCGATTCGGCGGCGGAATCACCGACGTTGAGCGTGCCGAAGTCAATCGTCGTGGTCGCGGCCGCGGTCGCGGGCACCCGCACGTCCATGACGACCGGGAGGTGGCCCGCACCGTTCGCGCAGTTTGCAAGCGCCTGGGCGATCGCGGGTCCGACCATCGTGTTCCCCGCGATCTTCATGGCGAGGTCGAACGTGGTGCCGTCGTTGCCCCACGAGCGATACGAGTGATTCGGGTCGTTCCACGTGGTGGTGCTGTAGGGAATGAGGTGATTGCCGACGTATGACAGCCCCGTCCCGTTCGTCAGGGTGGCAGAGACCAGGATCTGGTCGTGGCGATCGTCCATGCCGCCGGCGCCGACAGGGTCCTGCGTGTGGACAATCCGATAGTCCCCGTTGTTGTTCCATGAGCCGGGTGTGGCGATCGGATCGAAGAAGCGCCCCGCGTTCTCTGCCTGGCTCCCGACGAGTTCCTGATACGCGGCCTGGGACGCGGACTGGATGTTGAAGTCACCCGCCACGAGGAACGCGTAGCCGGATGGGAGTCCGGGGCCGCCGGTGAAATCGCCCTCGGCGTTGTCGCGGATGCGCTGGGCTTCGATGAGACGGCGGCTCTGGTCGCTGGACGCGGAGCCGGCCTTCATGTGGACGCTGTACGCCCCGATGGTTGCGGCAGGGGCCGTGTACCCGATCGGCCGGAAGTCGTACCGCATGGTGTGACGGGGCTGATTGGACGCCGAGCTCGATCCGAATGCGATGACCTGGGACGCGACAAGCGTGACCTTTCCGGTGCGATAGAAGAACGCCGAATCGGTGTCGGGACCATCAACAAACGTGGCGGCCGCCCAATCGCCCGGAGAACCGGGCGCTGTGTTGAGCGCGGAGAGGAAAGCGGTGACGGCGGTGGCGGACAGGAACTCCTGTCCGATGAGCACGTCCGGCGCGAGTGAGCGACCCTCAAAGGTGCCGTACACGGCGGTCTGGATGTCGGCGGTGCGTCCGCCGACGTAGTTCGAGATGTTCCACGTAGCGATCCGCAGCTGTGCGGACGATTCGAACGCGACCGTTGACAGAAGGCAGGTCAGGAACAGGCGACTCACTCGCTGGGACATGGGCACTCTCTCCGAGATCGTTGGTGTGGGGCCATTTTGACCCCAGAGGGTCACTATACGGCATCGGGGACGAAAGTGACCCGATCAAACCCAGTCTTTGCAGCAACTTGCGGATGAGCCGTCACCCTGGAAACGCGACTTGGTGGGCACGAGCTCGGCCCGGCTTGGGAATGGAATCGCAAGAGCCGATGAATACACTTACGGGCTACGTACCGCCCGGCTCTGACGGCCGAGCGGTTGTGCCGTCGTCCGAGAACGCCGGGGCGTCGATCCGCCCCTTTCCCCCTGATCGCACGAGGAACGCCATGCCGAGCGCAGTCGATGAGAAGTACGCCGTCAAGATTTCGGACGCGGGTCCGAGCCGCAAGAAGTTGACCTTCGAGGTCCCCGCGGCGGTGGTGACTGAGCGGCTCGAGCAGTCGTTCGCGATGCTGATGCAGGACGCCGAGCTTCCCGGCTTCCGTCGCGGGCGAGCGCCCCGTCCGCTTCTGGAGAAGCGGTTCGGAGATCGCGTGCGCAGCGAGACGAAGCAGCAACTGGTCGCGGCGGCGTACAGCCAGGCGGTCGAGGACCACAAGTTGCAGGTCATCGGCGAGCCGACGAGCCAGTCGATTGGCGACGTGCAGGTCGTGTCGGGCAAGCCCCTCGCTTTCGAGATCGAGGTCGAGGTCATGCCGGTGTTCGACCTTCCCTCGCTGGAGGGGATCGCCATCAAGAAGCCGGTGCTCGAGGTGGGAGACGATGTGGTTGACAAGGAGATCGAGACCCTTCGGATCAACGAGGGCGAGCTCGAGTCCCGCGAGAAGCCGGAGCCGGGTGACTACCTGACTGGTCACGCGATGATGAAGTCCGATGCCGACGGCACCGCGTTCTACGACCTCAATGGCGCGGTCGTGCAGGTTCCGACGCCGGACAAGAACGGGAAGGGCATGATCCTCGGCATCATCGTCGAGGACTTTGCGAAGCAGCTCGGGCTGCCCACGCCGGGCGAGACCGCGACGATCCGGACCAAGGGGCCTGAGAATCACGAGATCGAGGCCCTTCGCGGCACGGCGGTGACGATCACGTTCCGCGTTGACCGGTGCGATCGCATCATCCCCGCGACAACCGAGCACCTCCTCTCGATGTTCGGCATCGAGAGCGCGGACAAGCTGCGCCAGGACGTCAAGGCCCGTGCGCAGGATCAGGTGCGCGTGCGTCAGCAGACCGTCATGCGCACGCAGGTTGCCAAGCACCTTGTCGAGAGCACAAAGCTGGATCTGCCCGAGCGGCTGACGGCCCAGCAGGCGGCGCGGACGCTCGAGCGACGCCGGATGGAACTGATGTATCGCGGTGTCAGCCCGCAGGACATCGAGAACCACATGGCGGAGCTGCGCGAGGCGTCCAACACGATCGCCCAGCGAGAGCTGCGGATGACGTTCATCCTCAATAAGGCCGCCGAGGCACTCAAGGTCGGCGTGAACGAGGGTGAGGTCAACGCGTACATCGCCCAGATGGCCGCGTCGCAGGGTGCCCGTCCGGAGGAACTGCGTCAGCAGATGATCCAGAACAACCAGATCTCGGGGATTGTCCAGACGATCCGAGAGCACAAGACGCTCGATGCGATCGTGTCGAAGTGCACCGTGACCGAGATGACTCCCGAGGAATACAACGCGCTCGTCAAGAGCGGCTCGCTCTGATCTGATCAGCAAGCGGCAGGAAGCGAACACCAAGGCCTCCGCGAAGCGATTCGCGGAGGCCTTTGCTTGCGCCAGCGCCTATGGATCTGGAACCTATCGACTCAAGACGGTTCGATGCTCGGTCAAGCCTGCTCCGATTCCTGATCGACCCAGTCGATCGACGATTCGGGCGCGGAGCGAAGCGCGAGCGTTCTGGTGATCGCGCCGCAATCCGGGCAGACGAGCCCGTGCTCGCCGGCGAGCGCGTCGGAGAGGTTGTTGCCGCAGGACAAGCATGTCGGCGAGGCGAGTCTTGACGTCATGGACGAGACTGTGGCGACCACGACGGCGACGGCGAATCCGACGACGGGCCAGGCCGGAACGGCGAGCCATGACACGAGGGCTATGCCCGCAAGCCCGATGCCGAGCATCCACGCGAGCACCCTCAACCGCAATCGATGGATCCACGTCACGCCACGCCCTCCTTGGAGCGGAACGGCCGACCCGCTCCCGGAGGAGCAGGGTAGGCCGATGCACACGCGATGGGCGGCCGCCCTCGATCGTCAGATGGGCCGGTAAAGGTCGATGATGCGGCGCACCTCGTCCGGCCTCGCGGCATCGTGCATCACGATCTCGACGGCGTCCTGGCCCGCGCTCGAGATGCCGATCGTGCCTACTCGGAGGATCCGCTGGATGAACGTCTGGCTGATCTGGAAGTTCCGGATGTCGTTGTGGACAACCTCGGTGGTCGACCTGCTGAAGATCCCTCGGCGGAGGATCGATCGCTTGTTCGTGATCTCGAGCGTCTCCGCGAGGGAGACGAGCTTCCACACGGCCATGACGATCAGGACAATCACCAGCACGACGGCGCTGGCAACGCCCCACGCGGTCGAGTTCTTGACCAGGCCGAGATAGACCAGTCCAATCAGTGAGAGCAGTATCAGCGACCAGAGCCCCAGCATCGTGAAGGGGTGTGCCCGCACGACCGCGGGCCGGATCAGACGCACGCGTTGCTCCGGCCCTGAATCAGGCGGAAATCCAGCTGCGGCTGCCCGGTCCGGCGTCGAGGCCGAGCCGGGGCTGGCCTGGCTGGGAACGACATTGATGTCGCCGCAATGGGGACATGCGATCTTGGAGCCGGCCAGAGAGTCCTCAACGGAGAGCGGTTTCTCACACTTGTCGCAGCGGATCGTGATCATGACTGTGGCCTCCGGCTGGGTATCGACGCGGCGTCGGCGAGGAATGGAAGTGGGGGGTTCGGCTCTATACTCGATCGATGCGGATCATGCTGGTCAACTGGGCAAGGGTATGGGACGGCGCCGGTGTGGGCGGCGGCGTGAACGGCTATGCCCAGGCCCTGGCGCTGGAGCTGGTGGATCTCGGTCACGAGGTGCACTGGGTTTCCTCAGGGATGATGTACGCTGACGACAAGGGCCTGCACGTCCGCAGGCACCCCGATTGGCTCGGAGTGCGGGCATACGAGATCGTCAACTCGCCCGTGCTTGCCCCCTCGATCGTCCAGTTCAAAGACCCGACATCGGAGACGCGGGCGCCCGCGCTGGAAGACCTGTTCGGGCAGATTCTGGACTGGATCAGGCCTGAGGTGGTGCACTTTCACAACATCGAAGGACTGAGTGCCGGGTGCGTCGGGACGGCCGCAAGGCACCCCTGTCGCCCCGCGGTCCTGTTCAGTCTGCACAACTACCACACGATCTGTCCGCAGGTGTATCTCCTTCAGGGACACCGGCACCCATGCCACGACGCGAGGGGCGGCGTGGCGTGCAAGACGTGCATCCCGTCTCCGGATCCGATAGCGACGAGGTCCGAACGCGCCGCGGAGTGGGCCGCGGCCCCGAAGCACGCCCCCACGATCAAGGCCGTGGGTGCGGAACTGACGACTCTGCTCAAGCCCGGCGTCCCTGCCCCTCCCATGCCGGGGACCGAGATTCGGACGTTGGACGATGTCGCGGCGGAAATGCGAGCCGCGGACCCGGACAACCGCGGCAGGACCGCAAGGATTCTGGCGGAACGAGCTCCGGCTCGGACCGCGGGTGCACCTCTTCCGATCCTGAATGAGGCCACAAGAGACCCTTCGCTTGACACGCCGTCAAACGAGTACGGCGTGCGGCGGCGCGCGATGGTCGAGGCACTGAACGAGTGTGACCGGGTGCTCGCGGTCTCGGAGTTTGTGCGTCGCAAGTTCGAGAGCATGGGCGTCGAGGGCACACGACTGGTCACGCAGCACATCGGGACCACGCTGAACCGCATCGTGAGCAGGAGGTCGAATCTGGCGTTCGTCCCGCCGCCCCACGATCCGGCTCGGCCGAGACCAATCCGCATGACCTTCATGGGGGTGAACCACTGGTACAAGGGACTGCCATTTTTCCTGGAGACGCTGGACACGCTGGAGCCGGAGGTGCTCGGCATGTTTCATCTCTCGATTTTTGCCCAAGGCGCGGACCAGACGGAGTGGATGGTCAGACGCCTCGAGCCGCGTCTTGCTGGCGTGCGGATGCACGGGGGGTACGACCAGGCAGACATCCCGTGGATCCTGGGAGGGCAGGACATCGGGCTGGTTCCGAGCGTCTGGTGGGACAATGCCCCGCAAACCGTGTTCGAGTTCTTTGCGTGCGGGGTCCCGGTGCTCGCCTCGAATGTCGGCGGGATCCCCGACTTTGTTCGGCATGGCGAGAATGGCATGCTCTTTCGCGCCAACGACAGGGACGACCTCGCGGCATGCCTGAAGCGGCTCGCGGCTGAGCCGGGCATGCTCAACGCGCTGCGACGGGGCGTGCGGCCGCCCAAGGACATCGCTGAGCATGCACGGGAGCTTCTGGGCGTGTACGCTGAGTGTCGGCACGCTCGTGCCGGGTCGGCCAAAGGACCGGTTCTGCGTCCTCAGCCGCCTTCTGTTTCGTCTGGAGACCCGCGTTGACCGCCGTGATCGATCGTCCTCTTGCGACGCCGCGCGCCGAACGAACGCCCCACTCGCCTCGGGTGGCGGCGATCATCGTGACCTGGAACCGAAAGGCGCTCGTGTCCGCGGTCGTCGATGCTCTGACGCGCCAGTCGATTGGCGCAGGCGTGCTTGATCTGGTTGTCGTCGACAACGACTCGACCGATGGCACGCTCGAGCACCTGGTCTCACTGTGGAACCCGGATGCGGTCGTTCAGAATCGGACGCGGCTCGCGCACGTTCCCGCTTTCGAGCGGGGCCAGAATCGGACGGGAACGAATCTGGGCGGCTTCCGCTCCCTGACGATCGTGCGGAACGCCGAGAATCTGGGCGGGTGCGGCGGATTCAACACGGGCTTTGAGTACATATCGCACGCGCTCGACACAGAGAGACATCGACGGACGGGCACCGCGCCGGATTATGTGTGGCTGGTGGACGACGACATCGACGTCGCCCCCGATACGCTGGAGCGGCTCGTCGCGACGATGCGATCGGATGATCGGATCGGCTTGGTCGGCTCGCGGACGATGGACTACAACAATCGCGAGGAGACGATCGAGACGACGATCTACTTTGATCCGAGGACCGGCTTCATGGCGGACCATCCCGCACCCGGTCATCGGCTGTTCGCGTCGCACGCCGCGTGGGTCTCCAGAGTCGGCGGGCCGAAGGGAAGGCACGCGTTCAGCGGCGTGCGTGACGTGGACATCGTGTCCGCGTGCTCGATGCTCGCCCGGTGGTCGGCCGTGCGCGAGATCGGCTTCTGGGACTATCGGTACTTCATCTACTGCGACGATGCGGACTGGTGTCTGCGATTCGCGCGGGCGGGCTACCGGATCGTGTGCGATCTGGACGCGGTGATCTTTCACACGCCGTGGCACCACAAGCTGACGCCGGCACGCCTCTACTACGCACAGCGAAACATCCTCTGGGTGATCCAGAAGGTGCTTGGCCCGGAGCACTCGCGGCGAGTGCTGGCGGATCGTGTGCGAGGGCTCATGCGCGATGCGTGGTATGCCGCGACACATCGGCGGCTCTTCCATGCCGAGATCATCCGACGCAGCGTTGACGATGCGACGACGGGGCGTTGGGGCAAACTGGACGACCAGGGACCGCAGACGGAATCGATCGGCGACGCGTTCGCTCGGCTCTCGCTGTTTCGCGCTGACGCCAGGGTCGCCGTGCTCTGCTCGGCCTCGGATTCCCTCTCGTTGTCCGCCTCGCTTCGCTCGGCCGTGGCATCGGCCGGGGAGGTCCAGCCGCGTTGGATCGAGATCGTTCGCAACGACGTCCCGGGGCACGACTCGCCCGCGCCGGAGGGTGTCGAGAGGATCGTGTACTCGGGACGTCGTCGATCAAAGCTTCGAAGGCAGGTCGCGATTGTTGTAAACCCACCCGAAGCCGTCGTGGTCTTCGATCAATCAAACGACTTTCCTCTGCTGACCGGCGGTCACAATCTGCATGTTGACCGCAAGACACCGACACGTGTGCAGGTTGAAGAGGATGGGCTGGGGCCACGCCTCGATTTCCTCACAAAGTGGGTGACAACCAGGTTCCGGGCAAGGGCTTGGTGCCGTCGAGCTATGCCGCCGATTCACGATTCCCGACCTGTGGCCGACATGGAGCCAGCGCACGCATGAGTTCGTCGAACGGAACGATCGATTCGGTCGACGCGTCGACCACGCCTCCTCCGGGTTGGCCGTCCGCACCACGTCCCTTCAAGGTCGCGTTCCTCGGCTGGGCACGACTCTCCATGCAGGCGAGAGAGGGGTCCGGCTACAACCTCTCCGCCTCGGAGCTCGCGGCGGGGCTGGCGCTCATGGGGCACCGTGTCAGTTACCTCCGGTCGGGAATGGACTACTCGATGAGGCCGGGCATGTTCGTGCGGAAGCACGAGACCTGGCGCGGAGTCGATTGCTACGACTTCTTCAACTCTCCGAATCTCGCCCCGGCCGCTGCGAACTTTCAGCGAATGGCACATGAGGCCGCGTGCCCGAACCAGACGAGCATGGTGCTCGGGTGGCTCGACGGGGTCGGCGCGGAGGTCGTGCACATCCATTCGCTGGAGGGTTACTCCCTGGACCTGGTCGCCGAGATCCGACGCTCCGGCCGCGCCGTCGTCGTGACGCCACACAACTACTGGTACTGCTGCCCGCAGGTGGATCTGCTCCACAAGGAGCGAGAGGTCTGCATGGACTACGAGGGTGGGCAGAAGTGCGTCGGCTGCCTCACGCCGGAATCGGGACAGCGGGTTCTCGCCAGACGCAGGCGCGAGCAGACGATGACCCGGGTGTTCGGACACGCGCCCTACCAGTCGGCACGCCATTTGTGGCTCTTCGTGAAGAGCCGCGCCACATCGCCGCGGCGGCAGAAGCGTCCGATCAAATGGAGCCCGCCGCCTCTCGATCCCGAGATCGGGCTTGGGTTCGAGGTGCGCGACGCGTCGGGGCACAGCGGCACGGTCGAGCATAACCTGAAGATCGACGAGCATGACAAGATCGTCACGCTCGGCCGGTCTGACGTGGACCAGAACGAGCGGTTCCTCGGCGCGACGCATCACCTGAAGGTGCTGAACGAGTACGGGCGGCGCAGGACGGCCGGGATCGACGCGCTGAATCAGGCAAACCTTGTGATTCCGCCGAGCCGGTTCGTCCTGAACACCTATCTCAAGATGGGGCTTGATCCGGCGAAGGGGCGCCACCTGCGGCTCGGGCAGGTCCACTTCGATCAGTTGAATCGTGTTGCGCGTCGGTCGCCCTACTACGGAATGCGTCCGTGGGACGCGAGCACCGCGACGGGGCCGCTGCGATTCGCGTTCCACGGCACCGTGCGGAACAACAAGGGGCTGGAGATCCTGGTCTCCGCGATTCCGCTGTTGCCGAAGGAGATCCGCCAGCGATGCCACTTCCAGATCCGTGCCGCGGGGTGGGACTGGACGTTCCGCAAGCGGCTCAGCGCCTATCCGGAAGTGCAGTTCTGCGGCGGGTATGACATGCTCCAGCTGCTGGCATCGGTGGGTGAATTCGACGTCGGAATCCTGCCCCACGTCTGGTTCGAGAACTCTCCGCTGGTGCTGCTCGAGCATCTGCACGCGGGCAAGTTCGTGATCGCGTCGCGGCTCGGCGGTCCGCCGGAATGGATCGACGAGCCCAGGAACGGCATGCTCTTTCCGGCGGGGTGCCCGGAGGCGCTCGCGGCGTGCATCGAGCGACTCGTCAAGGGTGAGGTTGCGATCCCCAGCCCGCGCGAGGTCCACGAGGCGAGCATCCTTCGGTCGTATCCGGATCACGTTCGTGAGGTGTCGAGCGTGTACGAAGAGGTGCTCGGGAGACTTCACGCTCCGGGAAATGAGACGGGCGACCAAGTGGCCGCCCGACGTGAAAGGCCTGTGCTTTCGAGCGTCCCGCGAGCTTGATCAGCCCTTCCAGCACATCAGGTCCGGCCCGGTGTACTGCGCGATCGGGCGGATGAGCCGGTTGTTGGCGTGCTGCTCCATGATGTGGGCGGCCCAGCCGGTCACGCGGGACGCGACGAAGATCGGCGTGTACTGGGGCACGGGAATGCCCATCGTGAAGTACGTCAGACCGCAGGGGAAGTCCACGTTCGGGTGGATGTTCTTCTTCGCGAGCATGATCTTCTGAACCTGCTCACCGAGGAGGAACCACTTGAGGGCGGCGTGGCCACCGGGATTCTTGGTGTCCTTCTCCGCGATCGCGCGGCCCATCTTGTGGAGGATCGGGGCGCGGTGGTCGCCGTTCTTGTAGACGCGGTGCCCGAAGCCCATGAGCTTCCGTTTGGTGTCGAAAGCGTTCTGCATCCACTTGTCGACGGCATCGGTGCCGATGCCCTTCTCGCCGACGTCATGCATGATCTCCTTGAGCATCTCCATCGCGGCTTCGTTGGCCCCTCCGTGGAGCGGGCCCTTGAGCGCAGCGATGCCGCCGGCCATCGCGCCGTGCATATCTGAGAGCGTGCCCGCGATGACGCGGCTGGTGAACGTGCTGGCGTTGTAGTCGTGCTCAGCGTACAGGATCAGGGAGACGTCGACGACCTTGGCGTAGTCGGGTGAGGGCTTCTGGCCGGACATGAGGTACATCAGGTTGGCGGCGTGGGAGAGCTTCGGGTCGCCGCCGGTCTTGGGCTCGACGAGGTCCCGCCCATCGATCACGTTCTGCATGTGGCCGATGATCGTGGGGACCTTGGCGAGGATCCGCTTGGCCTTGCGGAGGTTCGCGTCGGGCGTGATCTCCTGCGACTCCTTGTCGAGGTTGCCGAGGATGGAGACGCAGGTCCGGACGATGTCCATCGGGACGGCGGTGCCGCTCTTGAGCATCGGGCCGGTCGTGCGGATGAAGTTGATCACGGCCTCGGGCAGGGCACGCTCGGCGATGACCTCCTGAGTGAATCGCGAGAGCTCCGAGGCTGAGGGCTTGTGGCCCTCAAGGAGAAGAAAGGCGACTTCCTCGAAGGTGGCGTTGGCCGCGAGATCGTGGATCTCGTAGCCCCGGTAGATGAGCTGTCCCTGGCCGACGTTGCAGATGGCGGTTTCGCCTGCGATGACGCCCTCGAGTCCCTTGGCGAGAGTCGGGGCGGGAGCGGTAGCGGTCATGGGTGATTCCTGGGCCGATGAGTCGATGGGCGCCGCGGGCTCGGCATGGCCGCGGCCGTTCCCGATGATAGGAAGCGTTTCCGGGGTGGACAGCGGCTCGCGTGCATCCGCCGGGTCATGGTACTGTGGCGGTATGGAGAGTCAGCGGACATCGCGTCAGTCGGGGGACATGGCCTCACGTGTGTCATCGTTCGGCACCAGTATCTTCGCGGAGATGACCCGCCTGGCGACGGAGCACAGGGCAACGAACCTGTCCCAGGGCTTCCCGGACTTCGACGGCCCGGAGTTCCTGAAAGAAGCCGCGAAGGGCGCGATCGACGCCGGGCAGAACCAGTACGCGCGGATGCTGGGACATCCGCCGCTGAACCAGGCGATCGCGGCGCGATGGAAGTCGGACACGGGGCTGGAGATTGATCCTGATCGGCAGGTGCAGGTGACCAGCGGGTGCACCGAGGCGCTCGCGGCGACGTTCCTCGGGCTCATCGAGCCGGGGGACGAGGTGGTGATGTTCGAGCCGTTCTACGACTCATATCGCGCCTGCGCGTCCATGGCGGGAGCGAATGTGAGGCCTGTGCGTCTGCGAGCGGGCGTCCGGGGATGGGAGTTTGATCCGAAGGAACTGGAGTCAGCGTTCGGGGCGAGGACGCGGGCGATCCTGGTGAACACGCCGCACAATCCGACGGGGAAGGTCTTCACGCGTGACGAGCTCGCGCTGATCGCCCGGCTGTGCCAGACGTGGAACGCGATCGCGATCACGGATGAGGTGTACGAACGGCTCGTGTATCTCGCGGATCGGCCGCACATCCGCTTGGCGACGTTGCCGGGTATGGAGGAGCGGACGCTCACGCTTTCGAGTCTGGGAAAGTCTTTCAGCGTCACGGGCTGGAAAATCGGTTGGGCGACGGGACCGGCGAGTTTGATCGCGGGGGTACGGGCGGCCCATCAGTTCCTGACGTTCGCGGTGTCGACGCCGATGCAGGTCGCTGCGGCCGAGGCGATCAGGCCCGGCGGGCCGGGGGATACGTACGTCGCGTCGCTGGTGGAGGAGTATCGGTCGGGACTCGCGCTGCTCGGCGGAGCGCTGGCGGACATGGGCTTTGGTGTGATGCCGGTGGAGGGGTCGTACTTCATCATGGCGGACCATCGGATGCTCGGATTCGAGAGCGACGTGGCGCTGTGCCGCGATCTTGTGGTGAGGGGCGGCGTCGCGGCGATCCCGCCGAGCGCGTTCTATGAGCGATCCGAGGATGGCGCGGCGTTCGTGCGATTCGCGTTCTGCAAGCGCCGTCGGACTCTTGAGGACGCTATCACTCGCTTGCGAGCGTGGCGGGCGGATCTTCTCGGGAGGTCGGCGTGAGCACGGGATCCTCGGATGTCATCGCGTCAATCGGAGCATGGGTCAGCGGCGTGTTCCGACGGTGTGCGCCGGATCCCTTCGTGCTCGCACTCCTGTTGACGCTGCTGACCGGCGCCTTGGCGATGGCATTCGGCTACTCCGGGCAAGACATGGGGCTTGGTGCGCGGGCCGCCGCCACGATGCGTGCCTGGGGCGGGCTGGAGGGGCCGGGAATGTGGTCGTTGCTCGCGTTCTCGATGCAGATGTGCCTCGTGATGGTCACGGGGCATGCGCTGGCGGAGAGCCGACCCGTGGCCAGCGCGATCACCGCACTTGCCGGCGCGCCACGCGACGGACGGTCGGCTGCCGCCATGGTTGCGTTGGTCGCGTGCGCGGCAGGGATCGTGAACTGGGGCCTGGGGCTTGTTGTCGGCGCTATTCTGGCCAGAGAAGTGGGGCGGTCCCTGGCTCGGCGAGGCGTCCCGTTCAGCTACCCGGTGCTCGCGGCGGCGGGGTACACGACGATGATGGTCTGGCACGGCGGTCTTTCAGGGAGTGCTCCGCTGAGTGTGGTGACCGTGGAGAAGGCGGCCGCGACGCTGCCGAAGGATGTGCTTGCGGCGCACGCACCGGCGAGCGGCCCATGGATCGGGCTCGATCAGACACTGGGCTCCATGCTGAACCTGTGCGTGACGGGTGGGTTGCTCGTGATCGTCCCCATCGCCATGTGGCTGCTGTGTCCGCGTGAGGGCGGGGGAGGCCTGCCGCCGTCGCTTCAACGGGATTCCAGAGCCGACGCGCCGACCATTTCGGAGTGTGAGGATTCGGGGAGGATTCCGGCATGGCTCGAGAACTCCTGGCTTCCGGCGTGGACCCTGGGCGCTCTCGCCGCCGGGATGCTGACGATGTACGTGGCAGCTCGCGGGTGGCGGACGGTCGGACTGAACGAGATCAACCTCGCGATGCTCGGGCTTGGACTGTTCTTCCATCGCTCGCTCCGCGGATACGCACGCGCGGCGGAAGAGGGCGCTCGGGGGTGTGTCGGCGTCATCATCCAGTTTCCGCTGTATGCGGGGATCATGTCGATGATGCAGCAGTCGGGTCTCGTGCGTCTGATCGCCGAGGGGATGGTGACTATCGCGGACACCCGATCCCTGCCTGTCCTGAGCTTTCTCGCGGCATCTGTGGTGAACCTGTTCGTGCCGTCGGGGGGCGGGCAGTGGGCTGTTCAAGGGCCTATCGCGATCGAGTCGGCCTCGGCAATGGGGACGCCGCTCGGCGAGGCCGTCATGGCGGTCGCCTACGGCGACCAGTTGACCAATATGCTCCAGCCGTTCTGGGCGTTGCCTCTCCTGGCGATCACGCGGGTCAGGGCACGGGAGATTGTGGGGTACACGGCATGCGTGATGGCGGTGGGGGGTGTGTGGATCGGCGCGATGCTGTACATTCTGTGAAGTGGAACGGCTCTCCAACGAGCAAGCGGCGGCGATGTGCCTCTCGATCGTGAGGGATGTCCTGGAACGCGTGCGTCCGGAGAGGATGGTGGATCGCGCGTGGCCGGTCGTGGCGCCGCGCCTTGAGAGTTTGCCTGCGGGCAGGATTGACCTCATCGCTGCGGGCAAGGGATCGCTCGGGCTGACGCGAGCGATCCTGGATCGGCTGCAAACAAAGATCGAACGCGGCCTTGTGCTCGCACCCTCGAACGCGACGCGAGGTGAGGCCGGTCGAACGCTTGAAAAGGGAATCGATCCCGGCGGTCGTGTCCGTCTGCGTCCCGTCGAGCACCCGGCGCCCACGCAACGAAATGTTGATGCGGCGAGTGAGGTCGAGCGGCTCATCAGAGGCGCCCCGGCCGCGCCCGGGCGAACCCTTCTGGTCCTTCTGTCCGGTGGCGGATCGGCACATCTCACGCTGCCGATGGAACCGCTCACGCTCGAGTCGATCGCCGACGTCTCCACGCGTCTCATGCTCGCCGGCGCCCCGATCGCCGGCCTGAACACGGTCCGAAAGCACACAGAGCGGCTCAAGGGCGGCCGCCTCGCGCAGCTTGCGGATGAACGCTACGACGCGGTCCTGGTGCTGGTCGTCTCCGACGTGATCGGTGACGACCTGTCCGTGATCGCATCGGGTCCGTGCTCACCGGATCCGACGACCTACGCCGATGCGATCGACGTGCTCACGCGACACGGCCTGACGCCAGCGGATGTGCCGAAGGTCTGGTCTCACCTGGCAAGTGGAGTTGCCGGCGACATTCCCGAGACACCCAAGCCAGGCGACCGATGCTTCGATCGCGTGCACCACACCCTGATCGGGACCAATCGTGACGCCGTCGACGGAGCGTGCGACTCGCTCAAGAGACTGGGAGTTCGGGTCGACGCGACGCGACTTGGCGTGTCCGGCGAGTCCCGAACCTGCGCGAAGGAGCTTGTCGATCGGTTGGTCTCGGGCTCTTCGGACGACACATCTCGTGCGATCGTGTGGGGCGGGGAGACGACCGTGAACGTCACGGACGCAGGCGGGGCATCCGGCATCGGAGGTCGGAATCAGGAGTTCGCACTTGCTGCAGCGATGGAGATCCCCGCGGGGCAGAGCACCCTCGTGCTCGCGTTCGGCACGGATGGCGTGGACGGACCGACCGACGCCGCAGGCGGCTTTGCGACGGGCGATACATTCGATCGGATCCGGCGAGCGGGCGTCGACCCCGTGAGAGCGATCAACGGGCACGACAGCCACCGAGCGCTCGGCGCCGCGGACTCGCTCATCCGTACCGGTCCGACCGGCACCAATGCCGGAGACGTGATGATCGCGATCCGGTTCGCAGAAGCAGAGACACACGGAGAGAAGCCCGCATGACGACGAGCATCTGGCGGAAAACCATGCGACTTGGGGTGCAGTCCTGCGAGGTCGCGATCGTCGGTGCCGGCATCTGCGGGCTGTCCGCCGCGGCCGAGTTCGGCAGGAGAGGCCTGCGAGCTGTGGTCGTCGATCGGGACTCACCCGGCTCCGGGGCCAGCGGCCGGAATGCAGGGTTTCTCATGCGGGGCGCCGCGGACAACTACAGGGCGGCTTGCGAGCAGTATGGCCGGGCGCTTGCGGGCACCCTCTGGCGGGTGAGCGAACAGAACCTCGCGATGCTCCGTGCGGCGGGTGTCGAACGTCTTCCCTCCTTCTCATGGAGGCCATCGTGCCTCGTCGCCTTCACGGAGGAAGAGCGGGAGCAGTTGCGCCAGTCCGCGAAGCTGCTGATCGAGGACGGCTTTGACGTGGGGCAAGTGGGGTGCTCAACGGCAGACACGCCCCAAGACTCGCTCTGGCAGGGGCCGCTGGCCAAAGAGCGGGGCGCGATGGGGTTGGTGAATCCGGGCGACGCTTGCTGCAACCCGGTTGAGTTGATCGGCCTTCTTCGATCACGTTGCCAGTGCCCCGTTCTCGAGGGGCAGGAGGTGGTGTCCCTCCGACGCTCGAACGGGAGCATTGATGTCCAGCTGACGGACGGGGTGCTCCGCGCGGATCGGGTGCTGCTCGCCACGAATGCCTATGCGGGCCTGCTCGTCCAGTCCCTTTCGTCGATCGTCCTGCCGCGCCGGGGACAGATGCTGGCTCTCCGCGCCGAGGGGCGATCGCTCTCGATGAACTACTACGCGAATCACGGGTCGGAGTACTTTCGGGAGGGATACGGCGGCACGCTCGTCTTTGGTGGGTGCCGCAAGCGATTTGCCGAGACGGAGGTCGGTTACGAGGATCGAGTCACTCCTGAAGTGCAGCTCGCGATCGAGGCGTTCGCGCGGAGCGTCCTTGGCGCCGACCGGCTCGACGTCGTCGCGAGATGGTCGGGGGTCATGGGCTTCTCGCCGGACGGCTTGCCCCTCGTTGGGAGTCTCGGCGACACCGAGGGATGGGACGGACGGGTCTGGTTCTGTGGCGGCTTCACGGGCCACGGCATGTCGCTCGCCCACAAGACCGCAACTATGACGGTCGAGGAGATGCTCGGCGGCGCACCGACCCCGTTCCCGCTTTCGCGTGTGATGTAGGGCGAGCCCGGTGGATCTCGTCAGGGACAGCCGCTCCCGAACCAGTTGAACCATTCGAGGAAGTCGAGGACATCGACCGACCCGTCGAGGTTGACGTCCGCGCGCGGATCGAGGTTGCCGAAATCGTTGAAAAAGTCTAGGAAATCGAGGATGTCCACTGAGCCATCGAAGTTGTAGTCGGCGCGACAGAGCTCCTGGGCGGCACCGATATCGGGACGGATCGGCGGTCGAAGACGGAACGCCTGATCATCGATGACGACCATGCCGCTTGGCGATGTGAGCGGTCCCACGACACCGGCCTGACGCAGAGGGCTGATGGCGTGCGGCCGCATCATCGGACCGTACGAGCCGGGTATTGGCGCGAGCGACGCGAGGTACGGGTCGAGGAACGAGCCGGGCACGCCGTTGATGTCGTTCGGTCCGGCGAGCATTCCCGTGCCGTCGCTGTCGAAGTTGTGATCGAACGAGGCCAGAGGCGAGAGGCCCGAGACGTTCGGCGCCGGGAAGGGCGAAGCGAGAACTGTGTGGGTGAGGATGAAGAAGGAAGGCCCGAAGATGCCGCCGTTGTGCACGGAGTTGCCGCTCACCGCGTCATTGAACGCGATCGTGTTCGACGTGGACTCGACGATGCTGTTGAGCCCATTGTTGAGAATGCCTCCCCCGACGCCAAGCGGCGCGTGGTTCTGGGCGATGGTGCAGTTCGTGACGGAGAGAGTGCCAAGATTGGAGATCCCGCCCCCTCCCGCGTCGGAGCCGATCGAGCCCTGCGCAAAGTTGTCCCGGATGGTCGAGTGGGTGAGCGTCAGCGTTCCGCCGTTGGAGATCGCGCCGCCCGACACCGCCGCAATGTTGAGGAAGCAGTCGATCTCTCTCGCGATGGTCGAGGTGCTCACCGCCGTTGCCAGCGCGCCTCCGAAGGAGTCCGCGAGATTGCCGTCGAAGGTGGACTGGGTGATCGTGCAGTCTGCGCTGGCGAGCATGCCTCCGCCGGAGCCGACCGCATGGTTCACGGTGAATCGCGCCTGGAAGACGTTGCAGGCCCCCCCGGCGCCAAGGCCCCCGCCGGAGCCGAGCGAGTCGTTCCGCTCGAAGCGGCAGTACAGCAGAGAACCGGTCGCGAGCGATGAGATGTACACACCGCCTCCGATCAAGTCCGTGCGGTTGCGGTTAAAGATCGCGCCGATGGCGTCGTAGAAACCGTCAGAGTGGACACCCCCGCCCCGCCGAGTCGCGTGATTCACCCAGAACTGGTCGTTGGTCGAGCCGTGATAAGCGGCAGAATGAACCGCGCCGCCGTGGCCGGTGGCGGTGTTGCCCTCGAAGTAGCAGTCCACCGTCTCCAAGCGATCGCCCGCATGGATCGCGCCGCCGTGGCTCGAAGCGCCGCCGGTTGTCGCGTTGTTGCGGAACGAAACTCGGTTGCACACCAGGGTTCCCGCATCGTGGCGGATGGCCCCGCCGCCCGCCGGACTCGCGGGCCCGAAAGACACGCTCACCCCACCGAAAACTTCGAGGTCCATGATGTCCACCCGGATCCCGGGCACGACGACGTGGAACGCGCGATCACCCAGCACCGACGCGTCAATCGTGGTGACGCCCATGCCGTTGCCGCGGATCGCGATGTTGTTCCGAAGGTCAAGGTCGCCAGTCGCCGCAAGCCCCTCTCCGCCGCCGATCACAGAGAGCAGAAGCCCGTTGTGGCCGAACTGGATTGTGTACGTCGGCCCGACGGGCTGGATGTTGGCTTCCTGGATCGCCGCCCGAAGGGTCGTCTGAAGTCCGGGCGTCAGGAGATCGGCGTCGGCGACGCCGTCGGTCAGATCCGCGTCGGGTGCGTCGTAACCGACGTTCACGACGTACTGCCCTCGGGCCGAGACCGCCCCGAGTGCCGCGACTAGGAAGGAAGCGACGACAGGTGTTCGGAACATGCGCGACTCCCTATGCCAAGCGGCACACGCGAGTGATCCTCCCTGCCCAAGTAAGGTACCCAGAGATGAGTCAGGCGCGCACTCGATCATGTCGAACGTTGTGAGTTTCCCTTCTGCGTACGGAGTTTGAAAGGGCTGCAGCGAGAATCAGGAGCGTGGTCGCGCCCGGACTCGGGACGACTTCCGTCTGGATCCGAACAAGGTCCCACATCTCGATCCAGCGGCCGTGTGGGGAGAAGATCTTGCGCCCACGCACCGTCCAGAAAAGGGCGTCGCCCTCCGAGAGCGTGATCGAGTGTGAGATCGGTAGGAAGAGGTGATCCAGCACCGAGTCCGTGGGAATCGGCTTCGACACCGTCCATGACGACAGGATCGACGGGATGCCCGTCTGGCCGTCCACGACGCCGTAGACAACATCAACCTGCGTCGGCGAGCCAACGAAGCCCGGACCGTTCCAGACGACCTTCAAAGCCCCGGTCACGGAGAACTCGGTCTCACCCGGCTTGGGGTTGATCCACTTGGCAATGGGGATGTAGGGAAACGAGATGGTGTAGAGATTGTGGGTCAGCAGGTTCCGGTCGATCATCGGCGAAAGATTGTCTCCTCGCGACCATGCACCGAAACCCCGGCCCCACCAGTCTGGATCCCAGACCATGAGCGTTGACGGATTGTCCCACCAGGGGTCGGCGCCGGCGAGGCCCGTTCCGGTCGTCCATTCGTACCGCCAGACCGGGGAACCCTGGGAGTCGCCCGCAGGATTGGTGCCGCCGGGCGTGAACTCTGCCTGCCGCCGCCACTCGATGATCTCCGCCCCGCAGGACTGGATGGGTCCGAGCCACAACCCGGCCACGGCACAACACACGTGAACAATCGCCACTCTCGGTTTCATGGGCCCACTCCTGGCCCCACGAGGACGCGCCGTCGCGTCGATCCACACTCACCCTATTGAGGAATATGCCCCAATCGGCCCGTGTGTTCCATAAATATTTGCAGTAACAGTAGTTAGCATCGTTGCGTAGTCGCCGGCCTCAAAATCGGCGACCGAGGTTCCGTTCAGGTACCATGGGGTCGGTGAGTTCGACTCGAAGGACCATGATTCTGCTTGACGGTTCCTTGCCGGCGCTGCTCGCTGCGGCGATGTGGCACGAGGGACGTCTCCTGGCCGGCGATTCGAACTCCGACTCGGGCATGGCCTGGCTTCTGGGCACGGCTCGCATGCAAAGAGCCGCAGAGCGGATCGCCGACGCATTCGGCCTGGCGGTGGTCGCTCGCTCCGACGGTGTCTCTGATCGCATCGGCGAGCCCGTGCCGAGCATCGTCGTGCTTGCAGGTGCAACCGGCGCCGCTCGCATGGGGTGCGAACGCCTCCTGTGGCCGGTTCACGCGGGCGGGGCGGAGTCTCCCGACGCATTGGACTTGGACATCATCGCGGAAGCCATCGACCGGGCGACGCTCATCGGGCGATTGGCGTCCTTGGACGGCCGCAACGAGATCGAGGTAAGCACGCCGTTCGTCGACTTCAGCGATCGGCAGATCGCGGACCTCGTGCTCGACATGGGGCTTGATCCGGGCGCGTGCTGGTGGGCCGAGGCCGACGTGCGATCCGATGAAGCAGACGATGCCGGCGAGCGGACCGCAGATGCGCTCGCGCATCGTCGCCGCTGGCAGATCGCGCTCCGGGAGGCCGGGATGACGGTCTGACGCCGCGTCGCCGACAGGGGCACCCATACACTTGCCCCCTGTTCGGCACCCGGAGATGACACATGGCCGCGAGCGATGGCGTGAAGTTGAATGTCGGAGCGCGCAACGATGGACGGGGCGTCGCCCATCGCTGGGCGGAGACGCTGATTCCGACGGCGCGCGAGGCGCCCGCCGACGCGGAGACGCCGAGCCACATCTGGCTGGTGCGGGGCGGGTACATCCGCAAGGTCGCGGCGGGTGTGTACGACTACCTCCCCCTGGCGTGGCGCGTGCTCCAGAAGATCAGCGCGATCGTGCGTGAGGAGATGGACGGGGCCGGATCACGCGAGCTGTTCATGCCCGTCTTCGTACCGATGGAGTTCTACAACGAGACCAAGCGGCACGAGGCGTACGGCGACTTGCTGTTCACGGTCAAGGATCGCAAGGGGAACATCGCCGCGCTCGGCCCGACGCACGAAGAGACGATCACCGAGATGGTGCGCGGCTCGATCACGAGCTACAAGCAGTTGCCGCTGAGTCTCTACCAGATCCAGACGAAGTTCCGCGATGAGGCCCGGCCGCGCGCGGGGCTGCTGCGCTGCCGCGAGTTCATCATGAAGGATGCGTACTCGTTCCATCTCGAGGTGGAAGGAGTGGGGGGGCTGAACGAGGCGTACGACGCGATGTACCGCGCGTACTCGAACACGTTCCGGCGGTGCGGGCTGGATTACTCGGCGGTGGAGGCGGAGAGCGGGCCGATCGGCGGCTCGGCGAGCCACGAGTTCATGGTGAACTGCGAGAGCGGCGAGGACACGATCCTCAAGTGTCCCGTGTCGGGGTACGCCGCGAACGTGGAGAAGTGCGAGATCGGCGAGCGTCCGCGCGACACGTTCCAGGAGCCGGCGACGGGTGATCTGACGGAGGTTCACACGCCGAACCTGCCGGGAATCGACGAGGTCGGGAAGTTCATGAAGGTGAAGCCCGATCGGATGCTGAAGACGATCGTCTTTCAGGTGATTGGCGCGGCGCCGGGGGCGACGCAGATGATGGTGGGAGGGAAGCGGCCGGCGTGGATCATCGCGACGGTGAAGGGTGATCACGAGGTCAATGAGGGGAAGGTCAAGGCGGCGAGCGGATGGCAGGTTGCGCTCGCGGAGGAGAAGGCCGCGAAGGCAGCCGGGTTCGCGATCGGGTATGTCTCGCCTCGCTCGGTGAACACGGTGCCGGGGACGCTGCTGCTCGTGGACAACGACGCGAGCATGGGCGGCTTCTGGGCGACAGGGGCGGACAAGCCGGACCATCACGTCAAGCACTTCAACTGGCGGCGCGATGTGGGGCAGAAACTGGATGACTTGAGTTATGTAAAGGTCGCAGACATCCGGAACGCGATGGCGGGGGACCCCAGCCCGCGGGCGGCGGGCGCGGCGCTGGTCGCGGCACGCGGCATCGAGGTTGGACACATCTTCAAGCTCGGCACGAAGTACTCCGACGCCATGGGGCTTGGCGTGCTCGATGACAAGCAGCAGAAGCGATCGGTGATCATGGGGTGTTACGGGATCGGTGTGAGCCGCACGATGGCTGCGTGTGTGGAGATGAGCCACGATGCCAACGGGATCATCTGGCCCGCGGCGATCGCGCCGTACCACGTCCTGATCACACTGATGAAGCCGGAGGACGCGAAGCAGCGGGAGATCGCAAAGGACCTCGCAAGGCAACTCAATGATGCGGGCGCCGACGTCCTGATCGACGATCGTGACGAGCGGCCGGGCGTCAAGTTCAAGGACGCGGACATTGTGGGAATCCCCGTGCGGCTGACGATCGGCGACAAGGCGCTGGAGCAGGGGGGCGTTGAGTTCAAGATGCGGAAGGACACCCAGGGGAAGGGAGAGGTTGTGCCCCTGGCCCAGGTCGTGAGCAGATGCGTCGACGCGCTGAATGGGTGAGGAGGAGCGGGCGTGACGGGCGAGCGATTCCGGATTGTCGAGGCATCCGGCGACGAGGCGATGCGGGTAGCCGCCGCTCTGTTCAGGGAGTATGCGGGCGTTCTTCCGCACGGGCTTGAGTACCAGGGATTCGAGGAGGAGCTTGCGACGCTCCCGGGGAAGTACGCTCGGCCCGATGGGTGCATCCTCCTCGCTTACGTCGGCGAGGTGGCGGTTGGATGCGTAGCAATGCGCGAGTTGGCCCCCATGCCCGGCGAGATCGGGCGAAGCTGTGAGATGAAGCGGTTGTACACCCGAGCGTCGGCGCGGGGGATGGGGATCGGGCGTGCGCTCTGCCAGCGCCTGCTCGAGGAAGCCAGGCGAGCGAGCTACGCCCGGATGAAGCTGGACACCGATGAGCAGTTGAAGGCGGCGGTGGGGTTGTACGAGTCGCTGGGGTTCGTGCGTATCCCGAGGTACAACGACGATCCGATGCCGTGCACGCTATGGATGGCTCGTGAGCTCGGATGAGCGGGTGCCCAAACCGCTCTATTTTACATAACAGGTATTATCGGACGTCGCGTAGATGGCCGGCTTGGCAGTGCTGGTTGAGGCGATTGGGTGATTCAGCCGTTAGGATGCGGGCATGCGGAGTCTCATGAGGGTCGCGGCTCTGATTGCGCTCTGGGTAGTGCTCATCACACTCGCCCATGGCGCGGTCAACTTGGATGTGTTCAAGCCGCGGCGACCCGGTGACAACGCAAAGACGTTCAAGATCGGCTTCCTGCCCGTGACGTGTCACCTGACCTGCCCGGTGACGCACTTCATCAACAAGAGCATGACCGGCGAGGAGATGTTCGACCCGATCCGGTTCAACGGTTGGCCGGAGCTGAAGGAGGCGTACCTGTCGGGTTACACGCAGGCGACGTTTATCCTGGCGCCGATGGCGATGCGCCTCCGTGAGGAGGGCGTGCCCCTGAAGATCGTGTACCTCGGGCATCGCGACGGCACGGCGATGATGGTGCACAAGGAGTCTTCCATCTACCGGATTGAGGACCTGAAGGGGAAGACGGTCGCGGTGCCCAATCGATTCTCCAATCAGCGGCTGCTTCTGTTCAAAGCTCTTCGCGAGCGGGGCATGTCGATCGAGGACATCAAGCTTGTTGAGATGCCCCCGCCGGATATGCCCGCGGCGCTGTATGCCAAGGCGGTCGATGCGATCACGTCGGGCGAGCCGTTCATGGGACAGACGGAACTGGATGGGTACGGCAGGATTCTGTACCTCACGAAGGACGTGTGGCCCGACTTCATCTCGTGCGTGCTCGCTGTGCACGAAGACGCGATCAAGAACGATCGCGAGACCGTGCAGCGACTCGTCGACGGCATCGCAAGCAGCGGAAAGTGGATCGACGAGTCGATGGACCATCGGATGCAGGCGGCGGACTTCGTCAGCCAGAACTACTACAACCAGGATCCTCGCCTTCTTCAGCATGTGTTGAGCAAGCCGCCCGACCGTGTGAAATACACGAACCTGGCGCTGCGCCGCAAGGACTTTGAGGAGATCGAGTCGCTGGGGCGAGAGGGCGGCATCCTGGAGGGAAAGGCGGGGTTCGATGATTACTGCGACCCGTCTTTCGTGCCCGATGACAGCGTGGTGAAGCCGTATCCGTGGGAGAACCCGAAGTGAGCGTCGCAGGTCCGCTTGCGCGCGGGAAGTCGCAGCGTCGACTCGAGCGGTACGCGCTGCCGTCGCTGGTGGGCGTGCTGTTCCTTTGCGTCTGGGACGCCTCGGTACGGATCTCGGGGAGCGATCTGTTTCCAAAGCCGATCGAGGTGGCCAGGGGCATCGGCGAGCTGGCGGAGAAGGGACTGCTCCACAAGTACATCGTCGCGTCGCTGTTCCGCGTGACGTGGGGTTTCACGCTGGCGATGGCGGTGGGCATCCCGGTGGGGCTGTTCATGGGGTGGTTCAAGTGGGCGTTCCAGGCCCTGAACCCGATGATCCAGGTTCTGAGGCCGATCTCCCCCATCGCCTGGATCCCCGTAGCGATCCTGTGGTTCGGCGTCTCGGACGCGGCGCCGATCTTTCTGATCTTTCTCGCCAGCGTGTTCCCGATCGCGGTCTCCGCCGCGGCGGCTGTCGCGAACATCCAACCGGTGTACGTGCGGGCGGCGCGGAACTTCGAGTTGTCACGGTTCGACCTCTTCCGCCGGGTGATCGTGCCGGCCACGCTGCCCCAGATCATCACCGGCCTGCGGATCGCGCTCGGCATCGCATGGCTCGTGGTCGTCGCGGCGGAGATGATCGCCGTGAGCTCCGGTCTTGGGTTCCTGATCATCGATGCGCGCAACGCCGGCAAGCGATACGACCTGGTCGTGGCGGGCATGGTGATGATCGGGCTGATCGGACTTGGACTCGATCTGTTGGTGAGGCGGATGGAGCGCATGGATGTGGTGCGCTGGGGGTACCACAACCAATGACACGCGCTGAGTCTGATCCGGGGAGCCGAACGGGCGGCGCGTCCCCCGCGGGAAAGGACGCCGACGCGGTTGTCCGCATCCGCGACGTGTGGATGACATTCCCCGGAAAGACGCGAGACAAAGACGTGCACGTGCTCGAGGGCGTGCACGCCGAGGTCCGCAATGGCGAGTTTGTGTGCATCGTGGGTCCGTCGGGGTGTGGCAAGTCGACGCTCCTGAACATCGTCGCGGGCTTCCTGCCCCCCACCGCGGGTCAGGTCACGGTCGAGGGCAAGCAGGTGACGCGTCCCGACGCCAGACGGATCTTCGTCTTCCAGGAGAACGGCGTCTTCCCATGGCTCACCGTGGCGCAGAATGTCGGGTTTGGACTGCAGCGCCGCGAGCCGACGGAGCGCGACAGCATCGTTCAGCACTACATCGAGATGGTCGGGCTCACGGGGTTCGAGCGTGCCTTTCCACGCGAACTCTCTGGGGGCATGCGCCAGCGCGTCGAGATCGCCCGCGCGTTGGCGGCCCAACCCTCCATCATCTACATGGACGAGCCGTTCGGCGCGCTCGACTACCTGACCCGCTTGAAGATGCGGGCCGATCTCATCCGGATCTGGCAGGAAGAGAGAAAGACGATCCTCTTCGTGACGCACGACATCGAAGAAGCGGTGCAGCTCGCCGATCGGGTGCTGGTGATGACGAGGCGGCCGGCGACGATCAAGGAAGAGGTCAAGATCGACCTCCCTCGCCCCCGTGACATCGATTCGCCCGACTATCTCCGCGTTCGGGACCGCATCTTCGACGCCATGGGGATCGACAGGACCACGGGCCGGAGCGGGGAGGGCGAGTCGCTGGACGAGAAGAGCGTGGTTCCGGGGCTGTGATCGCAAGGAAACAGGGATGTGCGCCTTGCTATCCGGCGGTCGGTCGTGGACGATTGGGCCATGGCGAACGGCTCCGGCGACGTGGTGCTCGATGCGGTCCCGCTGGCTCTTGAAGCGGTGCTTGGCGTTGCGCGGGGACAGACGAAGGTTCGCGTTGGAAGCGGTTCGCTCCGGGCAATGCACGAGTCACGAGCGGTGATCGAGGGGATCCGCGACTCGGTGGAGCCCCACTACGGCATCAACACCGGGTTTGGCTCTCTCTCTCGCAAGCGAGTGTCGCCGGAGGACCTGCGAGACCTGCAGCGGAACCTGGTGCGGTCGCACGCCGCCGGGGTTGCGGAGCCGTTGCCCACAGAGGTTGTGCGAGCGATGATGGCGATCCTCGCTGGGTCGCTCGCGAGGGGGCTGTCGGGCGTCCGTCCCGTCGTCGTGGAGACGATCGCGTCGATGCTGAACACGGGCGTCACGCCGATCGTGCCGTCGCTTGGCTCGGTGGGCGCGTCGGGCGACCTCGCGCCGCTGGCACACGTCGCGTGCGCGCTGATCGGCGAGGGAGAGGTCACGCTCGGTGGCAACCGGATGACGGCGGCAGCGGCGATGCGATCGTCCGGCATCCAGCCCCTCGTGCTGGAGGCGAAGGAAGGTCTCGCGCTGATCAACGGCACGCACCTGATGGCCGCACAGGGAGTGCTGCTTTGCGGAGAGTTGGAGTTGCTCGTTGACGCGGCGATCGCGGCGGCGGCGATGTCGATCGACGCAAGCCGCGGCACGGATTCGTTTCTTGATCCGCGCGTGCATGAGGCGCGTTGCCAGCCGGGACAGCGGGACGTGGCGGCTCGCGTGCTCGCGCTGCTGCAAGGCAGCGAGATCCTGCCCTCGCATGCCGAGAACGACCCTCGCGTGCAGGACCCCTACTCGCTCCGGTGCATGGCGCAGGTGATCGGCGCGGCGGCCGATTGCTTTGCGTATGTTCGCGCGTGTGTTGAGCGTGAGCTGGG
>JAPKGU010000042.1 GCA_026647565.1 Phycisphaerales bacterium
CTCACGCCGCGCCATGGGGCCAAGGCGAAACAGCGGCCGCTCCCTCTCCCAATCAAAGTCGCCGACGGTGCCTTCGCTCCCGTCGGCGCACACGAGGTGAGCGGGACTCGCTCACTCACACCTTCCTGGCTCCGGCCAACGCTTCGCCGCTCCAGTCGACACGTCGGAGCGATCGAACATCGGCCCCTGCGATCCTCCAGATCTACAAATCAATCGCCGTCCGCGGTAGCAGAAGATCGCGCCGAACCCAGGTCTCATAAGACATATCAAGAAAAACCGGACGTGACACAAGTCACGTCCGGCAGGAGACCATGTGCAATGACGACCGGTTCATCGACGACGACGAGCCGCAACCAGACCAGAGAAGCCCAGCAGCGCGACCGAGCCCGGTGCCGGCACCAGGACGATCTGGTCCTGGGCGCTGCCGTTTCGAATGGAGAAGAGCGCGTTCTGTGTGCCGGGGGTCGTCGCCGCCGCCGCGAACGCGGAGATGTACGCCGAGATCGATGGCGCCAGAGACGACGTGTCGGTGTTGGTCACGGTGAGCGAGCCGGCGCCGACATCGATCGAACCCATGCCCATGCCGGGGTCAAAGTCGTAGATGATCTCCCAGATCGTGATCTGGAACGCAGATGCGAACGCCGAATCGCCCGTCGAGATCGCCATGTCGCCATACGCCGCGAAGAGGTTCGCAACGGCCTGCGTGCGATCCGCGTTGAGAGGCGAGGCGTTCGGGAAGGACGAGGCGGGAATCTCGAAGACCTCGTAGCCAAGCGTGGACGCATTGACGACCTGCGTCAGCTCGGAGCAGTACGTGATGTAGTTGCCGCTCAGCACCGAAGCCGCGCCGGTCCCGTTCGTCAGCGAGTACACGATCTGGCCCGAGAACACGTCACGGGTGTTCCCCGAAAGGACCGTACGGACGTTCTGCCCCGCTTGCGTCCCGAGGAACGCGGCATCGATGGTGTCCGCGCACACGACGGGCGCGGCGATGCCGCAGGCGACAAAGGCCAGGCTACGAATCATGGGTGTCTCTCTTTCTCTCTCTCGTCGCGCCCGATCGACTCAATGGAACCCAGAGCCGCACGATGGCCCCGCAAACAGAAGTTCCGAACGACTCGAACAGGCACGTCGCACTCTAACTCCTTCTTTCGAGGATACAAGCACATAGTGCTTGCAAACCTGCGGATTCTCAGCATGTTCGGTATCTGACGCAGCAGCCGACCGCCTCGCTTGTGAGTCTGGGCTCTTTGGGAGACAAAGTGAACAAACACAACGCGGCCCACGTGGGCCGCGTTGCGGAACTTGTGAGAAGCTGGGAGGATTCAGGTGGCCGGCTCAGGCCCGACGCCGACGGGCGAGCATGAGCATGCCGGCGCCGGCAAGAGCGATCGGGCCGGGGGCGGGCACGTAGAACAACTGATCCTGCGCGCCGCCGTTGGTGAGCGCCACCACGTTCGGCTTCGCGTTCGCGCCGATCGCGTCGAAGATGTCGTTGAGATGCGCGTTGAACGTCGACGTGCGTGAGGAAGAACCGTTCACCCTCGTCACCTTGAACTTGCCCGAGTCCACGTTGAGCGAAGAACGACCGATCCCGCCGTCGAAGTCCGTCACGATCTCCCACACCGCGATCTGGAACGCCGCGGCAAACTCGTTGCCGATCCCCGTGATCAGCGCCGAATCCGTGAAGACGCTGAACACGTCGTACAGCGCCTGCGCCCGGGCCGCGCCCATCGGGCTGCTCGTCGGAGCAAGGTCCGCGCTCACGATGTCAAACGTCTTGAATGAGGTCGTAACGTACTGGAAGATGTCGGTGCAGTAGAGATTGTGCTCACCGACCCAGTCGGCCCCGACGCCCGTGCCGCTCGTGATGCTGTGACGCAGCTGGCCCGCGAACGTGCTCTGCTCGCTCCCGCCGTTGTACCTCCACTTCACGTTCTGGCCGGCGCCCGTGCCGACGAACTTCATCGTGACAACGTCCGCAGAAGCCACGACACCGATCGAAGCCGCAACCATGGAAGCGATGGTGATCTTGGACATGTGCTCTCTCCTTCGTGCTTTGGTGATGTGCCGCGAGCAGCCGCCGCTCGCACCCATGACATGCCATGCACTCGCGCAAAAATCCACCCGCGTGGGCAGCCGTCCCCCCTCCGAGGGACTCCCGTACCGGATGGTCAAGATGGGAGACCCCCCAACGCCCCATCACGCGCTCCGCCCCCGTGGAGGGGCTGTCAACTGCGCAGCGAACGGGCGGGGCCAACACCGGGTCCGATAGAATGAGCCCGTGCCCCGGCCCGACAGCCGGGACGCCCAGTCACACGCGGAGAAAGAGATGGCCGAGTCGAAGGGCAAGGAGGCCGGCGGGGGCGGCGCAGGGGTCCAGATCCCGCCCGAGAAGCAGTTCGTCCACCTCCACCTCCACACCGAGTACTCGCTGCTCGACGGCGGCAACCGCGTCGACAAGCTCATCGCCCGGGTCAAAGAACTCGGCATGCCCGCCGTCGCCGTCACCGACCACGGCAACATGTTCGGCGCCGTCAGCTTCTACTCCCAGGCAAAGGCCGCCGGCATCAAGCCCATCCTCGGCGTCGAGGCGTACGTCACGCCGCCCGAGAAACCGCGCACCGACCGCACCTACACCGGTGGCGGCGAGGGCGGCTACCACCTCGTGCTCCTCGCGATGAACAACCAGGGATGGGAGAACCTGCTGGTTCTCTGCAGCGAAGCGTTCCTCACCGGCTTCTACTACAAGCCCCGCATCGATCGCGAACTCCTCGAGAAGCACTCGTCCGGCCTCATCGCGATCAACGGACACCTGGGCAGCGAGATCGGCGATCACCTCCTTGCCTACGAGCAGAGCAAGGACCGCAAGCACCTCGAGGCCGCGCGAGAGAGCGCCGCGTGGCACAAGCGCGTCTTCGCGCAGGGCGATGCCCCGATCCCCCGCTTCTATGTCGAGCTGCAGCACCACATCCGGGAGCAGAACTCGATCAACCCGCACCTCGTCACGCTCGCGCGCGAGCTCGACCTGCCGCTCGTCTGCGACAACGACTCGCACTTCCTCAAGGCCGAAGACCACGACGCCCACGACACCCTCATCTGCATCTCCACCGGCAAGCTCAAGAGCGAGCCGAACCGGATGCACTACCCCGCCGAGCTTTATGTCAAAAGCCCCTCCGAGATGCGCGAGATCTTCGAGCGCGAGTACCACGACATCGGACGCGAGGCGTGCGACAACACCGTCCGCATCGCCGAGGCGTGCAACGTCGAGCTTCCCCTCGGCAAGAACAACGCGCCGATGGTCCGCGTCCGCGTCCCGCACCTGAAGGACCTCCCCCGCCACGACGACCCGAGGTACGCCAACGACCTCACCGCCTGGTACAACGACTACTGCTCCAGGTTCGAGGTCGTCCCCTTCGATCGCGCACCCACCGCCCACGAGCTTGCCCAGGCCAAGGAAGAGTGCGATCGCGCCCTGCGCCTGCTCTCCGAGGCCGGCTTCGTCTGGCGCTACGGCGTCAAGCCCGGCAGCGCGGGAGGAGGCGGCGCCGACGACCCGAACACCGCTCGCCTCGAACGCGAGCTCAAGATCCTCGCCGACAAAAACATCTCCGCCTACTTCCTCATCGTCTGGGACTTCGTTTCGTGGGGCCGACAGCGCGGCATCCCCGCCAACGCCCGCGGCTCCGGCGTCGGCACCATGGTCGGCTTCGTGCTCGGCCTCTCCAACGCCTGCCCCGTCCGCTACGGCCTGCTCTTCGAACGCTTCACCGACCCCGATCGCAGCGAATACCCCGACATCGATATCGACCTCTGCCAGGACGGCCGCGCCGACGTCATCAACTACGTCCGCGCCAAGTACGGCCACGTCGCGCAGATCATCACCTTCGGAACGCTCAAAGCCCGTGCCGCCGTGCGCGACGTCGCCCGCGTCATGGACATGCCCCTCGCCGATGCCGACAAGCTCGCGAAGCTCATCCCCGAGCAGCTCGGCATGACCCTCGACGCCGCGCTCGAGCAGGAGCCGGACCTCAAGGCCTGGTACGAACGCGACGAACTCGTGCAGCGCGTCATCGACAACGCACGCACCATCGAGGGCCAGGCCCGCCACGCCAGCGTCCACGCCGCTGGCGTCATCGTCGCCACCCGCCCCCTCCACGAGATCGTCCCCCTCTACCGCCAGTCCGGCTCGGAAGAGAACGAGGTCGTCACCCAGTGGGACGGACCCACCTGCGAGAAGATGGGCCTCCTCAAGATGGACTTCCTCGGGCTGCGCACGCTCAGCGTGATCGAACGCGCCCGAAAGCTCATCACTTCGACCCTCGACGAGCCGGAGATCTGGCGCGCCGTCGGACGCGAAGCCGACGACAAGGCCGCCAGACGCGGCCCTCACCCGCTCGACCTCGAGCGACTCACATACGACGACCAGAAGGTCTTCCAGTTGTTCCGCAGGGGCGACACCTCCGGCGTCTTCCAGTTCGAGTCCGGCGGCATGCGACGCCTGCTCGTCGACATGAAGCCCGACCGCCTCGAGGACCTCATCGCCGCCAACGCCCTCTTCCGCCCCGGCCCCATGGACCTCATCCCCGACTACAACCGGCGCAAGCACGGCACGGAAGAGGTCCCGCAGATCCACGAGATCGTCGATCGCTTCACCAGCGAGACCTACGGCGTCATGGTCTACCAGGAGCAGGTCATGCAAATCGTGCATGAACTCGGCGGCATCCCGCTCCGCTCCGCGTACTCGCTCATCAAGGCGATCTCCAAGAAGAAAGAGAAGGAGATCGGCAAGAACCGCCCCATCTTCGTCGATGGCGCGGCACAGAAGGGCATGACAAAGCAGGCCGCCGAAGAACTCTTCGAACTCATCCTGAAGTTCGCCGGCTACGGCTTCAACAAGAGCCACTCCACCGGCTACGCCATCGTCGCGTACCAGACCGCGTACCTCAAGACCTACTTCCCCGCCCAGTACATGGCCGCGTTCCTCACCTTCGAGAGCCAGGCACAGAAAATCGCCGACTGGACCCCCTACCTCGACGACTGCCGCAAGACCCGCACCATCGACCCGCTCACCGGCGATGTCATCCGCGACGGTCTGGAAGTGAAGCCCCCGGACGTGAACATCTCGCTGTCGGACTTCGCCGTCGCCTTCGACGACAACGAGCCACGCTCCGCCTCGCGCGGCCACATCCGCTTCGGCATGCGCGCCATCAAGGGCGCCGGCGACAAGGCGATCGAGGCGATCATCAAGGAACGCGACGGCGCCGATGCGCCGAAGGGCAAGCCCGCCAGAAGGCCGTACCGCTCGCTCTTCGACTTCTGCGAGCGCGTCCCCCAGGGCGCGGTCAACAAGGCCACCATCGAGTCGCTGATCGCCGCGGGCGCCTTCGACTCGGTGCACGGACGCCCCAACCGCGCCGCCATGCTCGCCACGATCGAGCAGGCCGTCAACGCCGGGCAGCGCGCCGCCGCAGACAAGGCCGCGGGACAGGCCCAGCTGTTCGGCTTCGGCGCAGGAACCAGCGCCGCGCCCGCCGCCGAGACCGTCAAGGATCCGCCCCTCGCACGCGTCGCGCCCTGGACAGAGGCCGAGACGCTCAAGCAGGAGAAGGAGAAGCTCGGCTTCTATGTCTCCAGCCACCCGCTCCAGCAGTGGGCCACCTGGATCGACACCTTCGCCACCGCCAGACTCACAGATCTCGCCTCACGACGCCAGGACGACCGCGTCGTCGTCGGCGCCATCGCACAGTCCACGCGCACCCTGATCGTCAAGAGCGGCCGCTCCGCCGGCCAGAAAATGGCCATCGTCACCATCGAGGATCTCGGCGCAACCGTCGAGGCCGTCGTCTTCACCGACGCCTACCTCAAGTACGGACACCTCCTCGCGACCGACGCTCCCCTCTTCATCCTCGGACGCATCGACCTCTCAAGAGGCGACCCCCAGATCATCGTCGATCGCCTCGCCCCCATCGACGGCGTCCCGCTCGACAGGGGCAGACTCCGCGTCACCCTCCGCGCCGCCCTCCTCAACGGCTCAGGCGAACGCGCCGCCGAACGCTGCGCCATCGCACTCGCCTCCCGTCACGCCGAGAAAGGCACGCCCGCCTCCGTCACCTACGAGGTCATCGTCGACACCGGCGACGCCCACGTCACCCTCGCACCCAAAGGCCCCGCCATCGTCAAGCTCGATCCCGGCCTTGTCCGTGACCTCGCCTCCGCACTCGGCGAGGGCTCCGTCCGACTCGTCGGCGGCATGACCATCGACCCCACCGAGGAAAAACCCCGGTGGAAGTCGCGCCAGAGGGAAGGGGCGGAGGTCTGAGTTCGTGTGCCCAATTGAACAGATTCGATGTATTGAGCGATGGCTTTGAACACTTTGTGGCGATAGTGTTCATTTCACACCCTGAATACATCGAAGGTGTTCAATGCACAGAGCTGCGTTCTCGGACCAATCCCCTGGACAGGTGGTTAGGACAGAGGTGAAGTGCAGCCGAGTTGTTGGAACAAAGATCGAACACTTCGAGCAGGTTGGTTTGGCCTTTGTCCCCGACCCGCTTCCGCCCAAGCTCAGCGATCAGCAGCGTCGCGAGTTTCTCGGTTCCCTGATCGACGAGATTGGATCGGCAACCGAGGGTTTGGCTCGTCTCGATGGTGCGGCCCGCGGTTTAAAGAACCCTCATCTGCTGTTGTACCCATTGATGCTGCGAGACGCGCAGCTCTCGTCCAAGATCGAGAACACCATCGCCACAGCTGAGGAGGTTGTGCTCGCCGAAGCGGGCCGTGAGAACCTTCGAGATGAAGCTCGCGAGGTCGCTAACTACGTTGCATCGCTCAATCACGGATTGAAGTCGGACTTGCCCTTGTGCAATCGGCTCATCCGTGAGATGCACAAGGCGTTGATGTCCGGCGTGCGTGGCGACGAGAAGCGTCCCGGAGAGTTCCGCAACATCCAGGTCATGATCGGGAAGAAGGGTCAGACACTTGAGAGCGCCAGGTTTGTCCCGCCGCCTCCCGGGCAGCACCTTCGCTCATGCTTGGACGCGTTCGAGCGCTTCTTGAACAGCACCACGCACGGCTTGCCTCAGATCGTCGCAATCGCGCTCGCCCACTACCAGTTCGAGTGCATCCATCCATTCGAGGATGGCAACGGGCGAATCGGAAGGGCGATCGCGGCCCTCTCTCTCTGCAAAGAGCCATGCCCCGTGCTCGAGAAGCCGTTCGTGTACGTCAGCGCTTACTTCGAGCGGCATCAGGACGAGTACTACGAGCGCCTGTTACGCGTGAGCACGGACGGCGACTGGATGGGGTGGGTGCGGTTCTTTCTGAATGCCCTAGCCGAAGAAGCTGCGGACACGCTCAAACGAATCAACAGAGTGCTCGATCTCCATGCGGAACTCATGGCGATCGTGCGCGTCCCGAAGGCGAGTGCGGTGGTCCCCCAGCTCATCGACGGGCTCTTCACACGGCCATGGACCAACGCGGCGCACGCCAGCAAGCTTCTCGGAATCAAGCCCCAAGCCGCTCAGCGCCACATCGACAAACTCGCCCAAGCCGGGATCATCGAAGAAGTCACGGGCGGCACATACAACCGCCTGTGGCTGTTCAAGAAACTCCTGCAGATCATCGAAGAGAAAAACACGCACGAAGAGCGCGGCCGATGAGGTCAAGGGGCGAGCTCGTGCTCCGCCGCCTTCCCATCCACCCCCCACCTCGTCTTCAGATCGTGCTCCACCTTCAACAGGTCCAGCACCTTCCCCACCATGAAGTCCACGATCTCCTCGATCGACCTCGGGTTCAGATAGAACCCGGGATTCGTCGGGCACACGATCGCCCCCGCAAGCGTCAGCGCCCGCATGTTTTCGATGTCGATCAGGTTCAACGGCGTCTCGCGATGGCACACCACCAGCGGCCGCCGCTCCTTCAGCGTCACCATCGCCGCACGCGTCAGCAGGTTGCTCCCAGCCCCCGTCGCCATCGCCCCCAGCGACGTCGATGAGCACGGCACCACCACCATCCCGTCATGCAGAAACGAACCCGACGCGATCACCGCCCCCACATCCTTGTTCGGATGGATCACCAGACGCGAAGCCATCGCCCCCGCCTCAGCACGCTCCCTCAGCCCAGGACACAACTGGCCGAACTCCAGCTTCCGGATGTCCGCCTCATCGAACAGCAGCCGCTGCCCGTACTCACTCACCACCAGGTGAACCTCGTGACCCTGACCGAGTAACACCTCAAGAAGACGCAACGCGTACGCCGCGCCCGAAGCGCCCGAGATTCCAAGCACGAACTTGCGGCAAGACTGCACCAGAAAGCCCCTCCCGAACCACCCTTCCCACAAGCACTTGTGGACGAACGGTGGACTGTAGTCCCAAGTCGTCGATCCGCGCCCGCTCGCCCACCCAATCACGGGCTTCCATGTTTGTGTGGACTAAACTCCTCCCGTCAGCGTCAACACGCTCAAGACACCAGTGGCTTCGAGAAAGGCGGTTCTTCGGATGATCAATCTCCGTCGCGCGGCAATCGGTGGTTCGATCCTCGCCTCCCTCACCCTCGCAGGATGCGTCGGTTACCACTCCTACCCCCCCACCCCCGAGCAGCGCGCCCGCGAGAGCATGGGTGAACGCGCCCCCGTCGACGTCATGGTCCGCGCCCTCGAGAGGGTCCTCGTCCTCCACCCCCCGCCAACCGGCGCCGACTTCGCCGTCAACCTCCCCATGACCATCTCGCCCGATCGATACGCAATGGTCGCCCAGCGCGTCGGGGGTCAGCCCCTCACGCCCTCCACCGCCAACCTCCCCACCTACCACATCGCGGGCGTCCGCGTCCGAAACAGCAAGGCATGGGTCGACATCGTCTGGCCCGCGGGCAACGGCATCGACCGCTCCACAACCGTCTGGCTCGAAGGCGGCCTCCAGCCCTGGGCCGTGCAACGCGTCCAGGAATGGAACTCCGGCGTCATCCCCACGCCCGAGCCCTACTACATCATGCGCGCCGAAGACGCAACGCCCGCAGCCCCCGTCGAGGCCGCCCCGACTCCCACCGAATCGGCTCCCGCCTCGACCGCCCCGGCCCCCGCAGGCGAATCATCCGGCCGGAGATGAACACGCCCCACGAGCGTGCCACGCCCGACGCCCTCGCCCGGTTGACGCACCAGGACCCTCGCATCCGCCGAATCGCCCTTCGCGATCTCGCGCGCGCGACACCGCTCGACCAGGGCGCGCTCGCCGCCGTCGTCGAGTCGCTCGCGCGTGAATCCGACACCGATGCCCGGTGCCTCGCCGCGTCCCTGCTCGGAAAGCACGCCCACGAGCAGGCCCGGCCGCTGCTCGCCTCGATCCTCGCCGATCCCCTGACGGACGCCCTCACAGCCCACCACGCCAGGGTGGCCCTCGACCGCATCGACATCCGAAACCGACCCGGCTGGGGCGGACCGCCCCCCGCGGGTACGATGCCCGCGTGAGCCCACGATCCAAGACCCAGTCCTCGGCGCCCCCGACAGACCTGCCGGTTCCCGCCGCACACGCCGCCGCACAGGGCCACGGGGCCGAACGCGTCGGGCCAGGCGCCCAAGGCATCCCAAGACCCGCGCGCGATCTCCTCGCGCTCCGAGGCATGGGCGCCGCCGAACTCAAGGACCTCCTCGCGCGATCCCGCGCCATGATCCCCGCCGCGCTCGGACGCACCGACATGTCCCACCTCCTGCGCGGCCGCTCGATCGGTCTCCTCTTCTTCGAGGACTCCACCCGCACGCGACTCAGCTTCACCATGGCCGCACAACGCCTCGGCGCCACCACCCTCGACATCGGCGCCGGCGGCTCATCCGTCAGCAAGGGCGAGACACTCATCGACACCGCACTCAACGTCGAGGCCATCGGTGCCGCGGCACTCGTCGTCCGCGCCAAGCAGTCCGGCGCCGCCCACCAGATCGCCCAGCCGGCCAAGATCCCCGTGCTCAACGGCGGCGACGGCCGCCACGAGCACCCCACCCAGGGCCTCCTCGACGCGCTCACCATCGCCGAGTCCCTCGGACGCAGCGCCATCTTCGACCTCTCCGGGCTTTCGATCGCCATCGTCGGCGACGTCTTCTCGTCGCGCGTCGCACGCTCCAACATCGCCGCCCTCACCGCCCTCGGCGCCCAGGTCATCGTCGTCGGACCCCCCACGCTCGCCCCGACCTCCATGACCACACTCGGATGCAAGGTCGAGCACGACCTTGACGAGGTGCTCCCGAGCGTCGACGCCGTCATGATGCTCCGCGTGCAGTTCGAACGCCACGGCGAAGCCCCCCCCGGCTCTCCCGACGCCAGGCCCTCCAGCATCATCTCCGTTCGCGCCTACAGAGAGGGCTACGCCCTCACCAGCGCCCGCGCGGCGATGCTCAAGCCCCACGCCGTCGTCCTCCACCCCGGCCCGATCAACCGCGGCCTCGAGATGGACCAGGATGTCGCCGACGGACCACGCTCCGCCGTCCTCCGCCAAGTCACCCACGGCGTCGCCGTCCGCATGGCCTCGCTCTGCTGGTGCCTGGGGATACCTGCGTGAACACGACAAGAGTCATCTGCCTTGGGCCACGCCCCTAAAGGACCAAGCTCTCACACATGCCCAGCACCACAGGATTGCCGATGAAAGCGGCATGAATCCGAGAAAAATAAGTCCACCCACGTACATCTCGGGGGTGCCTTTATGCGAGTGGCGCTACCACGGCGGGTGTAACCGCAGATGCTCGACCGCCTTTAAGTACATCGCCTGCATTCCCTCCAAGTCGGATAGCAAATCGACCTCTTCTTCACCATGAATCGCGCGCCGCACCCGCTCGACAAGATCATGAAACGTGTCTCCTTGCAGCGCGATCGCAGGATACTTGCGATCTGGAAACTGGACAATGGCGACGTTGCCGTCCCGATCGATGATTGTCGGCGAGTTCATTGCATGACACCCTATTCACTAGGAAAGAAGCGAATGTATGGACGGCTCGTATCCACAACACCCCGAAACACCTCAATATTCTTACCCATTACAGGCCGGAGTTCATACTTCAACGAATGAATGACACGACTGGTAGTGCCAGGTGGCACTATTAAATCCCAATCAGAGATCGCGGTTGCTGTGCCGTTCGCTCTACTACCAACCAACGATACCTCCATTCCGAACTTATTTGCAACTCTCTGTAGGCCAGCGGCACGACTCGGCTGGATATTCTCAATCCGTGCGCCGCCTCCGGCGCTGCACCCATTATGCACCCACAATCCGTCGTTGCCGACAAAGTACGTGTGGTATCTGCTGACTTCAAGGTTGTAGACCGCGAACTGCTGCTTCGATGTCTCTCATGGGGACAATCCACAAGTGTCTCACTACATCGTCACCGCTCGGATAGCGATCGACACGCGACGTGAGCACCACGCCGCAGTGGACGCCGCAGATAGTCAACCGCAGAAGGACAGTGCCGTGGTGCCGGAACGCCTCCACAACCCCACGCCAACTGTCGGGGTCATGAAGAACGATCTCTGGTGGCGTCATGCCTATGGGTAGATTCCACTCCTCTAGAAGACCTGAGAGACCAGACGCGTCGAGTTCCCCCTCATGGTCGAGCGTGAAGACGAGTGACACGACTGGGCCGGAGCCGACCTTCTGTTGCACGGCTAGGGCAGTCGCGAAAGAGGCGAAGCCATTCGCTATCCATGTGTCAGGGTTTCCACCCTCGCGTGCATGGTCGTCCACATGAAGCGACCGCATGCCATGGGCTTTCCATTGGTCACGTAGCCACGCTCTCAATGCGTCGTAGCGGCTGTCTTCCAGCATAATCACCTCGGGAGTGGCCACCCAAGAATCTCTGTGACAAACAGTTCCTCCGCTTTCGAGAGCACCTTTGAGCCGTGTTTCCATGTTCCATTGTTGTTCAACGCCGCACCACCAACAAAGTGAACATGAGTGAGTTCGTTCGCGACCTTGCCGACATCAACCCGAAGGACCGATGAGGGGGCCTTGCCCTGTTGATCCAACTTATTGGCCTGATTGGGCGAGCACGCATTATGCACCCACAATCCGTCGTCGCCCACAAAGTACGTGTGGTACCTGCTGACCTCAAGGTTGTAGACCGCGACCCGTCCGTCGCGTGGCTCAACCCGCGCCACCACCAACACGTCCAGTCCCTTGCCCCGCTCGCCGCCAACTCCCACCTCACCAGCCGACCCCAGCCGCTCACTCGCCACAATAGGCGTGCGTCGCATCATCTCGTAGGCGCGTTGCACGAGAAGTTGCTATAGTACACCAACATCACCGGATTCGCAAAACTTCAAGAACGCATCTTACAGTTTCCTCTGGAGCACTTTCTGCATCATCCACATCGAATGAGTCTGCGACAAACACCCAATTCGCACAATCACGCCGCCAATCTGTGAGGGCACTTCTACACTCCGCCTCTCCAGTAAATGGGTACATCCGCACAATCTGACGTTCCCTAGTCCACACCACGGCACCTTCGCCACTCGTCCCACTACTCGCCCAAAGCATCATATCATTGACAATGTCATTGTGTTGTTCGCGCATCATCCATCTAAGCCGGAAGTCCCCGCCGCGCACAATAGACACTGCCGCTTGTTGTAGCCGGTCGGCACTGTCGTCATTCCATATCCGCGTCTGACCAATGCCGTGTCGATCCTGGATACTCGCATTGTAACGACCACCAAGAATACACGCCTCGGTTACCGCTCGTTCCATATCGCTGCCATCAAGCGACGTATCAATTAGATTGCAACGGGTGAAGCATGCACTGCGCAGATCGCATCCCCGCAACGACGTCCGAGCGACAATACTATCTTTAATGCATGTTGATCTAAAGTCACATTCTTCAACCAGCAAGCCCGAGAGCCACGATGCCGAAATCATTGCTCTCTCGAAAAGTGACCCTGCGATCGCGGCGTTGCGACCCGCAACCCACACCGCGCCAAACGCAACCTGCTCGAATGTTGCCGATTGGCACAAGTTCCGATGGAACTCGTGCTGTATATTCGTATGAATGAGTCTGGCACGCCTCATTGCGCAGTCGCGAATCGAAACCACTTCGCACAAATCTAGTCGCACTTCATCAAGGACGCACCCAGACATCGTCGCAAAGTGCGTGCGTGCCGCTGAGCACGCGACCATATTTACATTCTCAAATCTAATAGGTGCGAATCGCAGCCCCGACAGATCTGTGCCAGACAGGGAGCAACTTCGCAACACCGCTTGAGCGCCCTCTGCCATTATGTACAAATTGATAGCATGTTGCTTCGTGGCAACGTCACAACTATCGTGCAATACAGCGATAAGCATATTAGATGTCATATATTGTCACAATAGACTTTCCAAATACGACATTAAGTCATCACAACGACTCTTGGTCTCGTATCCTCCTTGTACCACGGATCTCACGTACCGCTCAATCTGGTGTTTCAGAACACCGTCTTGTTTCATTGATTCTACTGTCGCCCTGATCCGTCGCCTTTGCATGCCGATATCTGCGGGCTCGCCCTTCTTCGGGGAATGAGGGAAACACGAGTTATGCACCCACATACCACTATCACCGACAAAGTACGTGTGGTACCTGCTGACTTCAAGGTTGTAGACCGCGACCCTTCCCTCGCGCGGCTCCACCCGCGCGACCACCAGAACGCCCGGGCCGTCCCCCCTCTCGTCCGCGTTTCCATCCTGTTTGGCCGACCCCAGCCGCTCCCCCGATCGCAGCGCTCCCGCCTCGACCCACGCCCCACGCGTTCCCCGATCCAGCGAAAAGACCCGATGGCTCGGCGTCACCCCGATCGGTTGCTCCTCGCCCTCCAGGTACAGATCCACCACCGCCGCGGCATCCGTCACGAACCGCGTTGTCACCACCGGCACATCCGCCCGCACCTGCTCCGCGTACACCTCAATCCCGAGCACCTCCGCTTCTCCCGCGATGCCCAGTTCCAGCACCGTGATCGGCAGCGTGCGGCCCGCGGCCAATCCCTGTGCCGCGACCATGGAAGTCGGCCGCAGCGTCTCGATGGTCGTGGTGCTCCCGTCGGAGTGGGCATATCGCAGCCGCACGAGAGAGAGCGCCCCTGACTCGATCGGCACCTCGAACGCCTCGCCGGGCTTCAGCTCTGGGTCTACGCGGCTCATAACCTCGTCGCCCAACCCAAGTTGCTCGATCGGCACGGGGCCTTCGCCCGTCCAGACCAGCGTGCCCTCCTCGAAGCACGCCCGCGCGAAGAACGTCCCCCCAACCATGCTGAACAGGATGCCGACATCCCTGTCCCAAGCGAAGTCCATCATGAAGTTGAAGGCACCGTGCTCGTAGCTGCGGATGGCTCGCAGCATCTCCGGATCGCTCGTGCGTGCCTTGAGCGTCATAAGCGCGACCCGCTTGCTCACCTCATGCTCGAAGATGATCGCCTCGACCATGTCGAAGGGATCCCACGACAGGCCCAGCGGATCATGATGCATGACTGGGTTGTTGCCGAGCATGGTGTAGAGGTTCAGCCCATTGGCATAGACCTCTCGCATGGCCACGAAAGACGGATCGACCATGGGGGCCGCGCCGTTGAACCACGTGGCGTCGTTCAGAACGACCTGCCCACTCGCGTTGGGATCGCGTTGCAGGTACCGCCCGTGTTGAGGTATCGGGTTCGCGCAGGCGACAGCCGGGCCTATGGCAGCGCCAACGGCCAACGCGATCAACGCACACAGGGCCGCGATCACTCTTGAATACTTCATAGTGTCCTCCTCGTGCAGCATCCGCAGTCTACCCGATTCCACCGCGCCACCATACGTCATTTCGCCCCAGATCGTGCGATTAGCGAGCCATCCCCCCTGACCGGCACAAGCCGCCCCGCGACGGCCTCCTCGGTCCGCTCCGCGAACATCAAATAGTCCGGCGTCGGCATTCGCTTCGCCGCCTCGCGGTAGGCGTCGAGAGCTTGCTCAAACCGCCCGTGATCAAACAGGCAGTGCCCCCGGGCGGCCAGGAACACAGCAAGATCCTCTTCGACACTCAGCGATTTGAGATAGTCACCATTGGCAACCTCTTCATCGCTGACCGGCTTGGGCCACTCCCGATAGAAGGCGTCGTCCATCGTGTTCATGCCCATGCCAGCGCTGTCGATGTTGAGCCGCTCGCCCTTCGGATCGTCCCAGCGGGAGAATAGATGCTCCTTGGCTTGTACCAGCCGCACTGGGTATCCAAGTCGCCTCGCGATGACGGCATTCAGAACCGGCATCGACGCGCATGTGCCGCCGTTGTCGCTGTTCACAAGCCCGTGGATGAAGAGGTCCTTCGACGAACCGAAGTCGGGATCCCTCACACGCTTGGGGTTGTAGCGGACGCCCAGGTCGCGCTCCAGCACCGTGACCAGCGTGAGCATCCGGAAGTCCGCCTCCGAGTTGAAGTTCTCCGCCGGATTGCGGCGGAACCGGGGCTCATATGCCAACGTCTGCAGCCGCACACGCTCGGCCCACTGGTCGAGCGTCTTGAGAACCGACGGGATGCTCATCCCCTCCGATCCCGGCAGCCCTTCGGCACAGAGCAGATTCATCAAAGCGAGATCGACCCTCGCCAACTCATCCGGAGCGAGCAAGAGCAGCTCATCTAAGGACGTTGGCCGGAGGGGAGCGAGTTCGCTCTGGCTGGTCACGACCGCGACGCTCGGCGGCACTGGGGGAGTCGCACGATTCGTCGTAGCGACCGAACGCGGCTGCCTTGTTCCAGATCCGCCGGCCGCAACCGCGGCGAGCAGCCCGCTAACCGCGACGACAGCCATACCGATCGAGATCGCCGCGCGCAAACGTCGCGGACCAACTCGTCTCGCACCTGAACGTGGTACAGCAGCCACGCATGTCAGTATACCAGACCATCGTCCCGTCCGCAAGCCCGAGGACAAACAGGCACGTGGGAGACGCCTTCGACTCCGCCTGCCGTCCGCATGGCCTCGCTCTGCTGGTGCCTGGGGATACCGGCGTGAGTCTCTGATGCCACCATTGGCACCGGCATTCAGAACAGTCAAACACTTCGTCCGGTTCGGGCATCGATCATGAACGCTGTCCATTCTCCCGCGTCAGCGCGCCAGCCCTCGCCGCGAACGACGCCCTCGCCAATTGTAATGTTTCGTATCTCATCCGACGCAACCCGCTCGCTGCGCCACCATGTGCCATCCTTTTGCATGCCAGTGATATCAATCAAAGATACAAGAAGCACCAACTCATACTCGGGGCACCTGACACACTCAACGACGTCACCGCCAGGTATCGCGATAGTTCCCGTTGGCTCTTTCACGTCAACCAGATAGCATTGACCTCCGGCTACCACGCAGCAATGCAACGGAGAGAATGTCTCGACGACACACGAGGATGTGGTGAGGCCATCCCCAAAGCACCCAAGCCATGCGATCGCGGCGTCGGCTGTAAACATCAGATACGTTCCATCCTTGATGCTGGGCACAACCCCGCCCTGATCAAAGCTGAATGTGCGACAGTCGATGCCAGGCGATGCCGAACACACGGCATACTCTGAAGTCTTGAGGAACTCGATGTGATCACTGTCCATCATGACGTACTACTACTTCTTTGGTCGGAAGAACCTGTGTGTAATCTCGAAGACATCATCCGTCCAGAAACCACCTATTTCATATACTCCATTGAGGTTTGCCCCACTCTTCCCTGACGTAGCGGTACCGATGAGTGTGTATTGATTGTAACCGTCTTTGCCAATGGTTCTTGTGCCCGTATCGATGACGTGTCTATCAAAGCTGAATGGGGAATTGTGCATGCCCCCAGGATCTTCACGCATACGTTGTGCGATACGCGGAGAGTATGTTACCGTGCACTCATTATGCGCCCACAATCCGTCGTCGCCCACAAAGTACGTGTGGTACCTGCTGACCTCCAGGTTGTAGACCGCAACCCTTCCCTCGCGCGGCTCAACCCGCGCCACCACCAACACGTCCCGTCCCTTGCCCCCCCTCGCCGCCGGCTCCCACCTCGCCAGCCGACCCCAGCCGCTCCCCCGCGCGTAACGCTCCCGCCTCAACCCACTCCCACACGCCGCCCGATCACACCCGATACCTGATCCACTCCAGGCACAGGCCGCACGCCGGGAACGTCGGACCCGCCTTCCGCCGGTCGCCCGTCGCCAGCGCCGCGCCGATCTCCTCCCGTGTGATCCGACCGCGCCCCGCATCCGCCAGCGTCCCCGCGATGATCCGCACCATGTTCCAGAGGAAGCCGTTGCCGCTGATCTCGATGCGCACGCGATCGCCCGGCAACTCCCGCACCTCAAGCGCGTGAACCGTGCGAACAGTCGTCTGTCTCCCGTGCCCCGCCGCCGCGAACGCGGCGAAGTCGTGCTCACCCACCAGAACCGCCGCCGCCGCCCGCATCGCCGCGGCGTCCAGCGGCTCCCACACCTGGTGCACGAACCGGCGATCCCACAGCGGACGCTCGCGCGACGCGTGGATCGTGTACGAGTACCCCTTGGCCACGCAATCCCCGATCGGATCAAACGCCGGACCGACCGCCTCCACGCCCGTCACGATCACATCCTCCGGCAACCTCCCGTTCATCGCGCGCCGCAGCGCCTCCGTGCCCCGCTCGATCGGCCAGCCGCTCCCCCGCGCGAGCATCGCCGGATCGTCCGTCGTCGTGAACGCCGCCACCTGCCCCCGCGCGTGCACCCCCGAGTCCGTGCGGCTCGCCCCGAACAGCAGCACCGGCTCCCGCACCACCTCCCGCGCCGCACGCTCCACCACCGCCTGCACCGTCCGAAGCGCGACCCGCCCCGGCTCGGTCGTCTCGAGCGTCGGGTCCACGTGCGCGCCCGATCCCGTCGCCTCCGCCTGCGCGATCGGCGGCTCCTGCTTCTGCCACCCGCAGAAGTCCGTCCCGTCATACGCGATGGTCAACTTGTATCGCGCCATCGCCGTGCATCACTCGGCCTTCGGATCATCAAACCCGCGCACGACGATCCGCTGCGGCTCCGAACGCGAAGCCGTCGGACGGGCCGCCGCGCCCGCACGCGCCCTCGGCGCCTCCGGCGCAGAAGCCCCGCTCGCGCCCTCCGGCCTCTGGCTCCCGGCGCCGGGATCCATCGCCCGCTCGTTGTCGGCCCACGAATACGCCGACCGACGCGCCAGCCACGTCCCGGCCAGCGTCAGCACGAAGAACACGAGCGTCACGATGATGACGATCTTCATGCACGATCATAGGAATCGGCGCACCATCAGCGACACCGACTCATCGCGGCGAATAGTGCTCGTCCAGCACCCGCTGCCACTCCTCGATCCCCTTCACCGCGATGAACCGAAGCCGCACCCGCTCGCTCTCGGGGTGGTGCTCCGCGAAGCGGATCCCGAACTTCCGCATGTTCCGCGACGTGTAGTCGTCCGGGTGGCGCATCCGCCGGTTCGCCGCCAGCGCCAGCCGGTAGTGCTCCTCCAGCACCCCGCGCTGCTCCGCGATCGTCGGGGGCGTGGGCCTCTGCCCGGCGAGCATCATCCGCGCCTGCCGGAAAATCCACGGATTGCCGATGCACCCGCGCGCCACCGACACGCCCGCAACCCCCGTGTACGCGATCATCCGGAACACATCGTGCACGCTCCAGATGTCGCCCGATCCGAACACCACGCGATCAGGACGCCGCGCCACGATCTCACGCAAGAGGTCCCACCTCGACGGCCCGACGTACTTCTGCTCGACCGTCCGCGCGTGCACCGTCGCCCACGCGTACCCCATGTCGTACGCCGCGTCGAAAATCCTCTGGAAACTCTCCACCATCTCCGGCGAGTCGTCGTACGAGCGCCTCAGCTTCACCGTGCACGGAATCCTCGCCGGCACCGCCTCCCGCACCGCCTCCAGGATCTCGATCGCCCCCGCCGGCTCCGCCAGCCAGTGCCCCCCCCGTGCCTTGGACTTGATCTTCTTCACAGGACACGCCAGGTTCACGTCGACCGTGGAGAACGAAAGCGAAGAGAACCCGGAGCCCGCGGCGGAAGCCGCGTCTCGCAGAGAAGAAAGAACGGGGGACGAACCCGACGGCGCGACCTCGTGTCGCCGCGTCTCCGTGACCTCCCGCTGCTCCTCCGACATCGGCCATCGCCCATGGCCCGTTGCCTCACTCTCGCACATCGCCTCCTCGCCGCAGGAGACCTCCTCGTACTCGCCATCCGCAGGGCCGAAGTCCTCCGGCGTGTGCCTCACGACGGCCCCGCTCGGATCGTGCGTCAGGTGCGCATACGCGATCGCCCGGTACGCCCGGTCCGGACGCTTCCCCTGCTCGATCGCCTTCAACGCCGACGCCGCCATCTCGCGCGGGTCCGAGCCCATGATCTGCACCGCCAGCGGCTGATCCTCCGCGCCCCCCGGCACGTTGTCGTGCAACTCCCCAAGATCCGCCTTCCCAAACCCCCGCCCGCCCGCCAGCAGCGTCCGGTCCAGCAGGGCCTCGGTCACGCAATAGGGACACCCGTGCCGCCTCGCGATGATCCGCATCGCGGCATCCGAATACCCCGCAAGCCCCGCCTGAAAGAACGGCGCGTCAAACCCCGGAACCGCCTCCGGAATCCTCGGATCAACACCCCGCGACCACCCCCGGTAGCGTCCGGAAGCGATCTCTTCCGCGATCCGCATCGAGTCGAGCGATTCACCCCCCGGCGCAATCGCAGGTCCGGGGGGCGTCGCGTTGTTGCTCTCGCACCCCATGCACGGGACTATACGGGCCATGGAGAACGCCCGTACCCGTCCGCTCCCCGTCGCCCTCCTCGGCGCCCTGGTCATGGCCGCACTGGCCATGGCCTCCCTCAACGGTTGCAGCTCCGCGCCGAGCGCCGCCAACGCACGCGTCTATCCCGTGACGCTCGAGAAAGGACCGACGCTCGACATCCAGGTCGTCCGAGGCGAGACCACACTCACGCTCACCAACGCCACCGCACGCGTCTTCGGACCGTGCACGCTCTGGATCAACGCCTACTACTCCCGCCCGCTCGACGGCCTCGCCGTCGGGCAGTCCGTCAAGTTCGGGCTCTCCGAGCTTCGCAACGAGCACGGCGAGTCGTTCCGCTCCGGCGGCTTCTTCGCCACCGAGAAGCCCGAGCGCATGGTCCTCGCCCAGCTCGAGCACGACGGCACCCTCTACGGCCTCATCGTCGTGCGAGGCGAGCCGGTCCTCAAGTGATCCGAACGCCGTCACAAGGGAGAACGCGATGGCCAACGTGCTTGTCGTCGGGCCGCACCCGGACGATCAGGAGATCGGAATGGGCGGCACCATCGCCCTCCTCGCGTCCCAGGGTCACGACGTCCTTCTTCTCGATATGACCGACGGCGAGCCGACCCCCCACGGCGATCCCAAGACCCGCGCCGCGGAGGCCGCCCGTGCCGCGGAGATCCTCAGCACCGGCGCCGCAAGGCCCGTCCGCCGGCGCTTGCTCGGGCTGAAGAATCGTTTCGTCGAGCACACGATCGAGGCGAGACACCGGGTCGCCGGCGTCATCCGCGCTCACCAGGCCACGGTGATCTTCTGCCCCTATCCCGAGGACGCGCACCCCGATCATCGCGCCGTCACGCGCATCGTCGAGGACGCCCGCTTCGACGCCAAGCTCACGAAGATCCAGATGCCCGGCGACGAGGGCAGGCCCCCGATCTATCCCGCCTGGCTCTTCTACTACTACGCCTCGCACCTTCGCTGGGTCGCCGACCCCTCGTTCATCATGGACATCACGCCCTTCGCCGAACGCAAGATCGACGCCATCACGGCGTATCACACGCAGTTCGTCCTGCCGGAGAAGAACCGCAAGGTCGTCGACTGGATCAGGGCCTCGGGCGTCTACTTCGGCTCGCGGATCGGTGTCGGCGCCGGCGAGCCGTTCTTCACGAAAGAGCCGATCGGGCTCCACGCCCTCTCGGGCGTCGTGAACCTCGCCTGAGCGCCCGCACCGCCCGATCATCGCGCGAGGTAGTCTCCGGCCCCGAGCGACCATCCGGCCACGCGGAACACCTCCCGCATCTCCGGATCGCTCAGATACGTCTCGACCGCCTCCGGAGGCAGAGCGCTCCGGGACTCACTCACCACCCTCGCCGTGTTGTGCTCGCTCGTCACCTGCTTCGAGGCGTGGTGGTAGTGCTCCCTCGCGTACGCCACCGCTCGATCGACGTGCTCGCCCGTGAACGAGAGCCCCCACGCGATGAACAGGCGCCGGTACATCTCCGCCGGGTCGCGCCGGATCATGTCGTACGTGACCCGCAGATGCGCGGGCTGGGCCAGCCACGCCCGCGCGAACGCGCGGAACTGCTCGAGATCGAACCTCGGCCCGATCGGTGACGGATCCAGCCAGCCCCGCACGTACAGCGAGTTCAGCCGGTGCAGCGGGTTGCGGATCAGGAACGCGGCCCGATGGAGCGGCCACGCCCGCGTCACCTGCGCCGGCGTCGGCACATGGTGCGGGATCTTCACGATCACCGTGCCCGTACCGCCCCGGTCCGGCGATGCCAGGGCCTCGAAGACCGAGTCGGCCAGCCCGACCACGCGCTCCGTCAGCTCGTGCGACGCCCGCCCGAACTCGCGCTGCAGCTCGTCCTGCTCGCGCGGATAGTTGTACGGCTCGCCCGTGCGGTCCCACGGACCGAAGACCTCGTCCGCGACGGCGTGCCCCCACGGGGCCGCGGCGCTGTAGGCCGCCACCGATGATCCGCTCCGGATCAGGGAGAAAAGCCACAGCACTCGTGCGGGGTAGCCCATGCCGGACGCTCGCGCTCCGCGCCGAATCTCACACCGGCTCCGCCCGCGCGACCGAGAGCCCCCGGATGCTCGCCTCGCGCCGCTTGGCCTGGGGCTCGGCCTGCTCCGCCGCGACGATGTTCTCGCCGAAGCGGAAGAGCCGGAAGCTGTTGGCGATGACGAAGACGTCGCCCGCAAAGTGATAGAGGCCGGCGCCCCACACGGCGAGATTGCCGGTCGCCGCGAGGCCCAGCCCGATCAGCACGATGACAAGCGACGCGGCGATGTTCTGGGCGACGATGGCGCGGGTCTTGCGCGCAAGCTCGATGGTGAAGGGGATGCGATTGAGCTCGTCGGTCATGAGCGCAACGCCCGCGGAGTTCGCCGCGATGTCCGACCCGCCCAGGCCCATGGCGACGCCGACGTCGGCCGCCGCCAGCGACGGCCCGTCGTTGATGCCGTCGCCGATCATCATGGTGCGATAGCCGCCCCTGACGAGCTGCTTGATCTGCTCGTGCTTCTCCTCGGGGAGGCACTCGGCCTCGATGGCGTCCGCACCGACGGCGACGCCGACGCGCTTGGCCACGCTCATGCGATCGCCTGTGAAGATCGACACCTGTCGCACGCCCAGCTCGCGCAAGCGCGTGATGACGCCTCGCACGTTGGTGCGGATCTTGTCTTCCAGGCCGACGGCCCCGAGGTACCGACCGTTCAGCATGACGTGAACGCCCGTCATCCCCTCGATCTTCTGCTCGACCTGCTCGACCTCGGGCTTGATGGAAGGATTCAGCTCGACCAGCCATGACGCACGCCCGACGTGCACCTCGCCCAGCCCGGTCCGCGCCCGCGCGCCCCGACCGTGCGTCTCGTGATAGTCCGTCGTCGGCTGGACCTCGATCCGCGCCGCCTTCGCCGTCGAGAGGATCGACAACGCCAGCGGATGGTTCGAGTTCTGCTCGCCGCTCGCCGCGGCGCGGAGCAGGTCCGCGCCCTCCACGCCCGTTGCCGGGGCCAGGCGCGAGACCGCGAACTTGCCCGTCGTGATCGTCCCCGTCTTGTCGAACACGACCGCGTCGACCGTGCTCGCGGCCTCGAGATAGTGGGTCTGCTTGATGAGCACGCCCAGTCGCGCCGCCGCGGCGAACGCCGCCACCATCGCCGAGGGACTCGCCAGCAGCAACGCCGACGGGCACGCCACGACCAGCACGGTGACGGCCGTCAGCGCGGCGGTGTCCTTGGTCTTCTCGTCCTGGCTGTAGAGGAACCAGACGATTGCCGCGACGCTCAGGGCGACCGGCACGAAGAATCCGGCGACCTGCTCGATGAGCAGCTGACGCGGGCTCTTTGAGCGCTCGGCCTCCGCGATCAGCTGCGTGACCTTGCCGATGGTGGTCTCGGCGCCGACCTGCGTCACGCTGATGTCGATGCCGCCCGTCAGGTTCGTCGTGCCGGCGTACACCGGGTCGCCCGCCTGCACCTCCGCGGGCGCGGCCTCACCGGTCAGCGACGCCTGGTTGATCGTCGAGCGTCCCGAGATGATCCGTCCGTCGACCGGAAGGTTCTCGCCGGGACGCACACGCACAGTCTGGCCCACCCGCACCTCGGAGATCGAGACCTCCCGCTCCACGCCCCCGTCCAGAACGAGACGCGCGGTGTCCGGGGTCAGCTGCACCAGTTCCTCGATGGCGCGCCGAGCGCCCCACGCCGTCCGGCGCAGGATCTGATCGGCCACGAGCAGGATGAAGGCCAGCCACCCGGCCACCTCGTACTTGTTCACCGCGAGCGCCGCCAGGATCGCCAGCGCCGCCAGCGTCGATGAGGACGGGCGACGACGGGTGATCTCCGTCCACGCCGCACGCAGCAGCGGGATCGCCAGCAGCACCGCGCCAACCACCGACGGGATCTCGGCCACCACCGGGTCCGTCGCACCGAAGATCTTCGCCAGTCGCGTCGTGATCAGAAGCACGCCGCCGATCAGGTAAAGAAAGATGTACCGCTCGATCTCGATCTCATGGTGTGCGCAGCACTCGATCCCGCTCTCGGAGACCTTCGTCCCGGCGGCCGTGATGCGGTCGCCGCCCTTGCGGCGGCCATGGTCATGCGAGTGGTCATGCGAGTGGTCGTGGGAGTGGTCGTGGTCGGCGTGGTTGTGGGCCATCGCGTCGATGCTCCGGTCGAATCGCATCGCGCGATTCGGGTTCATTGCCCTTCGCAGAAGGGGCAAATGGTAGCACCCTGACAAACACCGACAGCCGGACACAGGTACTTCCTGCGCCCGGCGGCTGTGATTGAGTGTGCCGCCGACCTACGCGGGCGCGCGTCCGAGAGTTCATGCCGCCCAGCGCCACCACGACGACTTTCTAGACATTTCGTGTCGTCTATGATTGACACCATTGATATGTCGTCTATATTTGACATTGTGTCGCGTATGGGCGTCATTCGCGATGAATCACCGCACTCTTAGAGGAAGCCACGAATGCTCCCTTCATATGAAGAACGAAGTGTCTGGGTCCAGCTCGTCAGTCTGTGCGTCGTCTTTGCCGGGTACATGGCAGTCTCGATCTCGATGATGGCCAAGGGCGTCCTTCACCTGGCCCCATACGTCGCGGTCTTCATGACCGCCGTCGTCCTGCTGGTCGTCATGATGGTCGTCGGGCACGCCGCGGCACTCCTCTTCGGGAAGCCCGAGAAGGCCGACGAACGAGACCGCCAAATCGGATGGCGCGCGGAGAGCAACTCTTCATGGCTCCTGGGAGCGGGGGTCTTCGCGGCGATCACGGCGATGTGCTTCGGCATCGAGACCGTCTGGATCGCCCACGTGCTCCTTGGCAGCTTGTTCGCGAGCGAGATCCTGAAGCTCGCGCTCCAGATCGTCTACTACCGGCGCGGCATGGACGAAGGCGTGAGTGGGGGCGGCGTGGGCGGGGGGGTCTGAGATGGGACGCGGCAGCGGAGCACCCACTACCACCATCCGGAACCACATCCGCACGCTGCGTTTCGCGGCATCCGAGATGACCCAGCAGCATTTGGCCGAGCGCGTCGGCGTCAGCCGCCAGACTTTGAACGCGATCGAACAGGGGAGATACGCCCCATCGCTGGAGGTGGCCTTTCGGATCGCGAGCGTGCTCGGGAAGCGTCTCGAAGAGGTCTTCGAGTTCGTTGAGAGCGTGCCCGGCACCTGAACAGAGGCCCGCCATTGAGAGTTCCGCGAGGGTCGGCCCTTCGCCGTACCCTTCTGCATGGCCACGCCGAAGCGACAGCAGCGAAACCAGCCGCGCCCCGCCGGACCCCGGGTGGTCGTCCTCGGCGTGGGGCAGATGGGGCTTGTGTGCGCGTCGATGCTAACGGCTGGGAGCGTTGGGGTCGGTGCGGGCGAGCGTCCTGAGGTGGTGATCTGGGGGCGCAACGCGGACGATGTCGGCGAGCTAGCGCAGACGCGGCGTTCGGCCCGCCTGCCTGGATTCGTGCTTCCTGAGGGGGTGCGGGTCTCGATCCGCGACGAGGAGCTGGGGGGCGCGGATGTGATTGTGTCGGCGATCCCGGTGCAGTTCTCTCGCGACGTCTGGAGGCGGCTGCGCCAGTACATCCCGCGCGAGACCCGGGTCGGCATCGTGTCGGTCGCCAAGGGGATCGAGAACGAGACCCTGCTGCGTCCGAGCCAGATTCTTGCGGAGGTGCTGGGCGATGACCTGGACGGCAAGCCGCGGCCGATCGGGGTGCTCACCGGCCCGACGATCGCTGCGGAGCTGGCGCGGTGCCTTCCGGCGACGATGATCGCGGCCAGCGACGACGCGGCATTCGCGGCGCGGATCCAGCGGATGTTCAGTTCGTCGTGGCTGCGCGTGTACACGAGCAGCGACATGCTGGGCGCGGAGATCGCGGGCGCGGTGAAGAACGTGATCGCGATCGCGGCGGGCGTGCTCGACGGGCTCCAGGGCGGGTACAACGCCAAGTCGGCGCTGCTGGCGCGCGGGCTGGCGGAGATCGCGCGGCTGGGCGCGGCGATGGGGGCAAGCCCGGAGACTTTCTTCGGGATCGCGGGCGTGGGCGACCTTGCGACGTCGTGTTTCAGTCCCGAGGGCCGCAACCGCTCCCTCGGCGAGGCGCTGGGCAAGGGTCAGAAGCTCGATGCGTACCTGAAGAACAGCCCGTATGTCGTTGAGGGTGTGCCGACGACGAGGTCGGTGGTGGATCTGGCGCGGAAGTATCGCGTGGAGATGCCGATCACGAGCGCGGTGCACGCGGTGCTGTTCGAGGGGCTGGATCCGTTGAGCGCGATCGGGCAGTTGATGAGCCGCGAGCTGAAGGGCGAGCGGGTTGGATAAGAGACCACAGAGGTCGCGGAGAGCGCTGAGGTGCGCGGAGAAGAGGGACGCGCAGAAGAGGGATGTGGAGAGGAGCGGTTGGCTCTCAGGTCGGAGGGACACCCCGCGTCGGGGCGCGACGAGTCGGGGCGCGACGAGTTGCGGCGCGACGTTCGGGTGCTCGGCGCGTGGGGGCGCGGGTGATGGG
>JAPKGU010000043.1 GCA_026647565.1 Phycisphaerales bacterium
ACGGCCGGCGATGCCTCCCACGCGCATCGCGGTGCTCGCGCCGGAACACATCGGGCTCCAGTTCGTCGTCTCGCAGGCCACGCGCGACAAGCTCGTGCGCGCGACCGAGCTGCTCGGGCACGCCGTGCCCGACGGCAACCTGGCGAAGATCTTCGACCGCGCCCTCGACGCGCTGATCGCGAAGCTCGAGAAGCGCAAGTTCGGTGCGACCGACCGGCCGCGCGCGGCGAAGGCCTGCCGCTCGACCGACCCGCGCGTGATCCCCAACGACGTCCGCCGCGCGGTCTGGAAGCGCGACGGCGGCCGGTGCACGTACGTCGGCAGCGGCGGCTGCCGCTGCGAGTCGCGGCGCCGGCTCGATGATCCTCGTCAGCCACGAAATGGCCTTCGTGCGCGAGATTGCCGACCGGGTGGTGATGATGGACAAGGGCCAGGTGATCGAGACCGGTCCGCCGGCCACGATCCTCGACGCGCCGCGGACCGAGCGGGCGCGCGAGTTCTTCGGCAAGATGCTGCGCCACTGACGATGGCGCCCGCGATGCCGGACATCCCCCGTACCGCCCTGCCCTCGGGCCTTGCGCCGCGCCAGATCGTCACCGGCCTCTGGCAGCTTGCCGACAAGGAGCGCGACGGCGCCGGCGCCCCCGACCCTGACCGCGCGGCGGCGGCGCTGGCGGGCTATGCCCGCGACGGCTTCGACACCTGGGACATGGCCTGGGCCTATCTGCTGCGAGGCATGTCCGCCGTCGGCCCGTGCCCGATGACGCGCGTCCGCAGGATCTGGGCGCGGTTCCTGACGCTCTGGCATCCCGCCGTGCTCGCCGGACTCATGCTCATTCTCTTCTCGGTGTACTTCGTGTACGTCGAGCCGCGCCGCGCGGGCACCAGCGGGCGCGACGCGGCACTCGCCATCGCGCCGCACATTCCTGCCGGCTCCGTGGTTCTGGCAAAGGACCTGGTCGAGGCCCGTCCCGAGACGCTCTGGTACGTCGCGCAAGCGGTGGCCGCGAACGATCCTTCCGGACCGAGCGTCGTGATTCGCTGGGAGCCATACGACGTCCCGGACGCGCGGCCGGGCACGCTGCTGTTCCTGAGAACCGACGACATGAGCCGCGAGGCCCAGGTCGTCCAGGAACGCGGCTGGCCCCGGATCGAGCCGGTCGTTTCGGTGCGCGTGCACAAGTACGACGCGACGCTGTATCGTGTCGTCGAGCGGGTCATCCCGGAGTAGAGCGACTGGGCGTGGTCATGCCTCGCCGAATGAGGTCGCGACGCTGCGAGCCGCCGCGACGAGCGGATGGTCGATCGGCACGGTGCGCTGCTTGTTGCACGCTTCGGTGAGCGGGATATCGCTCAGGCCGCCGCCCCTCCACACGACCAAGCGAGAGGCCTCTCTCGGCGTGAGCCCCTTCTTGTCGCCCGCCTTGAGGATCTCCATCGCGTGATCCCCGAAGAGTGTCGCAAGCGTTCGGTCGAGTGCGACGGGAGTGCCGCCGCGCTGCACGTGTCCGAGCACGACGTACCGCGACTCGACGCCGATCTTCTCTTCGATCATCCCCGACAGGGCCTTGCCGATGCCCCCGAGCCGGATCGGATCCGGACTCGTCGCAACCACGCGCTCGATGAACGCGTTGCCGCCGGCGATCTTCGCGCCCTCCGCGGCACACACGATGCTGAACTTCTTTCCCTCCCTCGCTCGGCGCTGGATGTGCTCGCAGACTCGCTCGATCGAGAAAGGGATCTCGGGGATCAGGATGACGTCGCTCCCGGAGGCCACGCCCGCGTGCAGCGCGATCCACCCCGCGTTCCGTCCCATGACCTCGACCACCATCACGCGATGATGGCTCGCCGCCGTGGTCCGCACGCGATCGATCGCGTCGGTCGCGATCTGCACCGCGGTCGAGAATCCGAACGTCAGATCCGTTCCGTAGATGTCGTTGTCGATCGTCTTGGGCACGCCGATGCAGCGAATGCCCCTGTTGACGAATGTCTCCGCGCAGGACATCGTGCCATCGCCCCCGATGACGACCAGGGCCTGCAGCCGATGCTTCTCGATGACCGCCATGCACTGGTCTGTGCGATCCTCGAGGATCGGCTTCCCGTCCGGCCCGACGCCGCTCGCGAACTTGCGCGGGTTGGCCTTGTTGGACGACCCGAGGATGGTTCCGCCCTGGAGCAGAATGCCCGAGACGTCCCGCGGCGACAGCGGACGCACACGGTCCTCGATCAGCCCGAGAAAGCCGTCCTCGATCCCGATCGTCTCGATGCCGTGCGACGCGGCATCCTTCACAACAGCACGGATGACCGCGTTGAGACCAGGGCAGTCGCCCCCGCCGGTGAGGACGCCGATGCGGGTGATAGTGGACATGCGGGGATGGTATCGACGCCGCGAGATCCCGTCGCTCGCTCACCAGCCGAAGTCGCGCCCAGCCAGACCTCCGGGTGTGTTCAGCACCGGTATGGGCGCGGCCCCGTAGGGGCGCGACATCACCCGATCCCACATCGCGGGATCGGCGGGCTTGGAACCGGCCGAGCCGTCGATGAGGCAGACCGTGAGTGTCTGCGCCCGATGTTCCGGGCTCGGGTGGTGCACGCCCGACTCCATATGGAGAATGAGCCCCTTGTCCGAAGGAAACTCCGCCTCGTGAAGCCCGACAGCCCGGAACGGGGAAAGCGAGTCGGGCGGCTTCTCTCCCATCCAGTATGACGGCGCCGCGAACGCGCCGAAGGTCATCTGATACGGGGTGATGAAGTGCCTGTCCGCCGCCGCGAGTTCCGACATCATCCGGAAGTACAGCATCGATCGACCATCGAAGTAGCCGTCCGTCAGCAGGTTCGCGTAGAGACGAGACTGGGAAAAATACGTTGGCGGGTCGCTGAGCAGATAACTGACTTCCGGTCGTTCGCCTCCGATCCACGCCCCCTCCCACGGCTTGCCCGGCACGCCGAGATAGGGCAGGACACCCGCATAGTCGCTCACGTAGATCTGGGTCGAGGCCCCGAGTCCCGCGCAGACAGCATGGACGCGCGCGAGCGACGCCGCGGAGCGCGATCGCGCCAGCGAAGGGATCGCCAGAGCGAGTACCACGGCGATGATCGCGATCGAGAGCAGCGTCTCCACCAGCGTGAAGGCGCGGGCGGACCCGAACTCGCGGGGCGCTCGTCTCACGCGGCCACCGCCCGAGCGCCGACCCGCTCCGCATCGGCCGCTGATCCGATCACGATCGCCGCGCACGCGATCAGCCCGAGGTTCCGGAGGATCCCCGCCCAGTGCTCCTGCACCGGCGTCCGCCCCAGCCGGATGCCCAGGCACCCGCAGCGAGGCGCGTCCGGCAGCGTGAGAAGCCACCCGAGATACAGCGTGTACGCGCCAAGCAGCAGCGCCGCGCCCGTTCCCCAGATCGCGCGCTGCTTCAAGCCCAGCACACCCAGCCCGATCAGGATCTCGATCGCCGCGAGAACGCACGCCAGCCCGACCGCACGCTCCGCGAAGACCGGCCCGAGCGCCGAGATCGCGGGCGTCAGGTCGTCCGGATGCATCGCCTTGGCGACGCCCGCCCACAGCAGAACGCCCCCGAGCAGCACCCCCGCCGCCACGTGAACCATCCGATGCTGCGCCGCGGCTCTCATGGGTCACTCAGTACTCGATGCGGATCCCCTCGACCTTGCCGTGCTCGCACACGCCCACGCTCAACGGGCTCACGAGCCACCAGCGGGAGCCGGCCGGCTCTCGGACGAATGAGAGACTGATCGGTCTCCGCTTGCCGTCGCCAAACTCCGCCACAAGTCCGACCACGCACACCTCCGCACCCGCGTCGCTCTCGATCATGCTGTCCACATCAATGGAGGGTTGCCACCACGGCGCCGCGGTCGAGATCGATCCCCCGTTGTCCAGCAGCGCGCCGGGCAAGCCCCCCACGGCAGGAAACCGATTGTCGCGCCGGCTGATCGTCCCGAACGAGGCGACCACCGTCTCATCCGAGCCCGCCACGGCGCGGATGCTGAGCCGACCTTTCTGGTACGACCGCTGGATCCCGACCATCGAGAGATGCAGGTCATCCCATGAGATCTCGCTCGGGAGGTCTTCCGACGTGTACGCCTTGTACGCCTCCGCCAGGAACCACTTGGACTTCAACACATCCAGATCGATCGGTTCGTACGCGGCGCTCCGCCGCCACGCCGCGTATCCCGACGGCGTCTCCGCGTAGCGGCTGACGAGGAAGTCCACGCACTCCTTCGAGATCGCTTCCGCGTGGATCGATCGGTCTCGAGCGATCGCCCGGGAGATCGAGCGCCCGAGCCGATCGGCGACAACACCGCGCTCCGCCAGCGGCACGAACTCGATCGACTCCAGCGCATCGCACGCCGCCTCGAATGCGGCGACGCGACCCTGCTCGGATTCGGTGTGCCGCGCCGACGCTCGCTGGTACCCGACCACGCCAACGAGCGACGCCAGGATCACCCCACAGGCCGCGGGCGCGAGCCGGCGAAGCACGAAACGACGAGACGAGGATCGTCGCATGTCGGTGCCCCCCGAATCACGAACAGAGCTGGCAGTTGGATTGTCCGTCGCAGTCGGCGCTCTTGCAGCTCGCGGTCCACGTCGGAGGGCTGCCGCTCGGGCAGCAGCACATGGCCTTGTTCGAGGCGCACGAGCCGTTGCCGGCCGTGCCGCAGCTTGTGCCGCCGCAATCCCACGGCTTCATCTCACCGGCGTTGCCCGCGCCGCCGCCGCCACTCGAGCCCGACGACGCGAGCGCCACGCTGGCCGACAAAAACGCCACCGCCGCAGCGGCAAGCACGCCCTGCACGCGCATTCCACGAGTCATAAGCAGCACCTCCCGAGTGAGAACTGCGATGTGAGGTGCATACTCACATGCGGTTCATTACATTCAGACTAAATCAGCTCATGCACCCTGTCAAGGGGATACCGGGTGCCGAGATCCCTGAAAACGATCCGCAAAGTCGAGGCGCGAAGGGCTGCACACACATAAACACGTACCAAACAACAGGTGCCTCGTTGCTCACGCCGCAGCCGCGTCACTCGCCCCCGCCGGTGAGGACGACGATGCGGGAGATGGCGTTGGTTCGCACGGCACCATGGTAAAAGGATGGACCCTACAGTGGCATCTGATGTCCATTATCCCATCTACCTTGTTGCTAGTTGTCGTTGTGGTCATCGCAGTCAGCGTAGTGCGCGCGTCGAGGATGCCGCATGCGATCAACAATGGTGCGGCTTGTGGCGAGTGCGGGTATGGCTTCTCCGGTTGGTCCACTTGCCCGGAGTGTGGAAAGACGGCCAGTCACGCGGGAGTTCTAACGCCTGCGCTCTGGACGAAGTTCAGGGCGGACCCGTCAGGGGTCGTGATTGGCTGGATTCTCCTCGGATTTGTCGTGTCGAACGCGGTCACAACTTCTATCGAGAGTGCGGCCGCACAGGCCGGGTATCGAGCCATGGGCGCGGAGCAGACCGGATGGGGTACGGATGCCGAGGGCGCAAGATTCGAACTCGTTCTGGCTGCGGAGGGCCTTACCAGACATGGAGTGCTGCAAGACGGAACGATCGGTATCACTGTGAGCCGAACCGAAGATGGAGGCGACAACTCGCACCCATTGAACACGACGCGAGTGGCATCGGCGAGCCTTGACGTCGCGTCAGGCACGGCACGGATTCTCGATGGTGATCGACGAGAGGTAGGCCGTTTCAACGGACTCACGACCGAAGCCGTGACGCTGCTCTACAGGACCGGCGGCCTGAGTGGTGCAGTCGAAGCAATCTGGCCAACCGCCATGAGTCTCAGCGATGCATTGCGGGATGGCCGCATCGACTGGAATACCGTGGCGATCCCTTTCAAGGTGGGGAGCAATAGTTCGCATCACTCGTCGCGAACCTTGCCGTTCTCGATTTTCGGCAAGTATGGGCAGTTCTATGAAGAGGCGATCACACTGTTTGTGCTCGCGATAGCAGGACTAGGAATCCGCTGGTCGCTCCGTCGTCGCGTTCGGGCGTTCGCGTTCGCCGCCAAGCGGTCCGCACCGAGTCCCAATCGGTAGACTGCCTTGCATGATCGCCTTCGGCCCCATCGTGATCCTCCTTCTCTGCGGGCTTGCTGCATGGATGGGTGTCGCCGCCGTCCTGCGCGTCTGCCGCGTGCCAAGAGGTGTCGAGCCCGGCGGCTCGTGCGGCAACTGCGGCTACGCCTACACCGGCTGGCAACGCTGCCCCGAATGCGGTGGCGACATCGCCGAAGAAGGCATCGCAACACCCCGCCTCATGCTCAAGCACCGCGGCAGTCTCCGCGCGGCCCTCTTCTCGCTCACCATGCTCGCCGGCGCGCTCGTCTTCCTGCTCACCGGCATCACCCTCGGCATCTGCCAGGCCGCGGGGTGGATGCAGTGGACACGCCAGAGCGAGTACACGCTCGAACAGTCGGATGCCGCTCAGTCCCCAGTTGCGTCTGCCGGCATTCTGGTTCACTGGGAGACGCTCGGTCGCGCCGCCGCCAAGAGCCCTCGCGGCCAGATCCTCATCGTCGTGAATCCGCACTCCCCCTTCCGCGGCACGTCTGGAATCCAACCCTCGACGAGCGGAGTCCCTCACGCCCGCATCGACACCTCTACGGGCGCGTTCTCCGTGCTTGATCACTCGGGCGAAGCGACGCGAGCGGGCGACGCATTCGCGAGCGAGGACGCGGCGCATCTGCTGGAACTCGCGGGTGTGTCGATTGATGAGGCGACCCTGGATGCCGCGGGCCTCCAACTCGCGGAGATCGCAGAGGTCGACAACGCGATGGCCGCCGCCGCGTTGCGCCCCGCCGTCACGTTCTCGGGTTCGACCGTGCTCACAGAGGGTTCGTCAACAACCTCGGCCGTGCCCTCGCTCCCCTTCGCGGTCTTCGGCGCGAAGAGCTCAACGGGCGCGATGATCCTCGCGGCGATCGTGAGCGCGGTGCTGTATGTGGTCGCGCTGTTGTGGGTGATCAAGCGGAGACGTCGCCTGATGCGCCGTGTGCATCGCCCCGCCGAGCTGAGCTCCCTGTCGGGCGTGTAACTCACGCCGTCCGGTACCCGTGGCGCCCGTTGAACGCCAGTCGGTCCACGCGCTCCTCGAGGTTGCTCACCCGCACCATCCCCGGGATCAGGAACAGATCGATGATCTGCCCCACCCCCAGCAGCCCAAGCGTGAACAGCCAGATCAGCCCCGTGACCCACCGCCCGTGGTAGAAGCGGTGAAGCCCGCACAGACCGACGAGGCACAGCAGCCAGAGGATGTACGAAACCGGTGTCGAACGCATGGGCCGTGGCCCTCCAATCCGTGTGCGATGGCGGAAGCCGCTCGGTGCCGTGCCGCGCCCCTCCGTTCCGTCCCGTTGTTCGGAATCCCGCCCCCCGCGCTTCGCCCCCATCACCATCCGGCTCTCCATCCCGAACCCATCCCGCGCCCCGCCGGTACCATCACCTCCATGAGCAAGGAGGCCAACAGCACAGAGACCGCGCCCAAGGGCGCGCCAGCGAGTCCGGGAACGGCGCCCGCCGCCCCGCAGAACCGCCGGGGCGTCCTCCCCGAGGGTGACGCCTCCCTCTACCTCCACCCCCAGACCCTCGCACGCCTGGGCACCTTCGAGCTCCGCGCCAAGATGATCGTCGAGGGCGTCATGAGCGGCACCCACCGCTCCCCCTACCACGGCTTTTCCGTCGAGTTCGCCCAGCATCGCCCCTACGTCGCCGGAGACGACATCCGCCACCTCGATTGGAAGGTCTACGGCAGAACCGACAAGCTCCACCTCAAGCAGTACCAGCAGGAGACCAACCTCGACCTCATGGTCCTCGTCGACTCCTCCGGCTCCATGGACTTCGGCTCCCGCTCCTTTGAAGAGGCCTCCGGCGTCGGACGAAAGACCAGCCCCGACGGCCGCCCCTACTGGAGCAAGTTCGACCATGCCACCGCGATCGCCGCGGCCATCGCGTACATCACCCTCCAGCAGGGCGACCGTGTCGGCCTCCTCGTCTACGCCGATGAGGTCCGCGCCCAGCTCAAGCGCTCCAGCGCGCAAGGTGTGTGGCGCCAGATCGTCGGCGCCCTCTCGACCCACCCCGTCGACCGCCCGACAAACCTCCCCCGCGCCGTTGAACAGGCGATGAGCAAGCTCACCAACCGCTGCCTCATCGCCATCATCTCCGACCTCTTCGTCGACCTCGACCAGCTCAAGACCACGCTCGCCCGCGTCCGCCACCGCGGCCACGACGCCATCCTCTTCCAGGTCCTCGACCGCGCCGAGCTCGTCTTCGACCTCCACGACGAGGCGCCCTTCATCGGGCTCGAGGGCGAGGGCCAGATCAAGATCGACCCCCGCGCCATCCGCCCCGCGTACCTCGAAGCCCTCCGCGCCCACCTTGAGGGCGTCGAGCGCCTCTCCCGCGCCTTTGGCTTCGACCATCAGGTCGTCAGCACCCACGACTGGCTCGGGCCGACACTCGCCTCCTTCGTCGCAAGCCGCAACGCCCAGATCAAGCGAAGCAAGCACGCATGAGCTTCCTTCATCCAACCCTGGCCCTCGTCGGTCTCGCGGCAATCTCGCTGCCCATCATCATCCATCTGCTCATCCGCCGCCGCGTCAAGCCCGTCCGCTGGGCCGCCATGAAGTTCCTCATGCAGGCGTACAAGCAGCGCCGGCGCCGGCTGATTCTTGAGCAACTGCTGCTCCTCGCGGCTCGTTGCCTCCTGGTTGCGCTCATCGCGCTGGCGATCGGGAGACTTGTTCTCGGGAAGGGCGTCGCCCCTTCGATCGCATCGCGTCCGACCTCGCTCGTGCTTCTGCTGGACGACTCGCTGACGTCCGGGGCCGACGGCGGGCTGGAGCGATCCAAATCACGGGCGCTCGAGTTGCTCGCGCAGCTCGACCCCGGGGCCGGAGACACCATCTCGCTCATCACCCTTTCCACGCCGGCGACCCCTGTCGTTCTGCCACCATCGAGCGACGTCGGGGCGGTGCGAGGGCTGATCGAGCGACTGGCGCCCACTGACGCAGCCGCCGATTTCGGCGGAGCCATCGAACTGCTCGCACGCTCCGGGCCCTTGGAAGACGCTGGCGGCGCGGGGCCGCGCGTGGTCGTGGCGGCCCTTTCCGACTTTCTCGCTGGTTCCATCGACGCGCAGAGCACGCTCGGATCCATCAGTCCCCGCCCGGACGCCGTTCTGGTCTCCGAGCCGCGTTCCGACGCCGTCGACAACTTCGCCGTCATTGGTCTGGAGCCGCTCCGATCGGTGGTGACGGGAGGTCGATCACTCGCATCGTCGAATCAGGCCCGGGTGACGCTCAGGCGATTCGGCCCCTCGGTCGCTCGCGCGGCGACGCGCCAGGTCCGTCTGCTCACATCAGACGGCGATCAGGGCACGACCCTTCTCGATGAAGGCCAGGCGAGATTCGAGCCGGGTCAGGTCGATGCCACGATCATCCTCTCTGCGCAGGCAGGACCGGCCGAAGCGACCGGACGGATCGCACGCCCGCTCATCTGCGAGATCGAGCCCGACGCGCTCGCGAGCGACAACGTGCTCCGCCAAGTCGTCGAGTTCCGTGATGCGATCCGCGTCGCCGTGGTCGCGCCGCGTCGGTTCGATTCGTCGGGCGGCATCGACCGATTCGACAGCGCCGATTGGGTGTCGCTCGCGCTCGAGCCGCTCGGCCAGACCTCAAGCCCGCTCGCGCCGAGCGCGGACATCCAGGTTGCCAGGGTCGAGCCGGGCGCGATCACGGGCGCACGCCTCGCCGGATTCGACGCCATGGTGCTGTGCGCCCCGCAACTCCTCGATCAGACCGGGTGGGATGCGACCGGCTCGTTCGCGCGCGAGGGCGGCCTCGTCGTCGTCGTTCCACCCGCCGAGGCGCAGACGCACGTCTGGACGGATCAACTCCGGTCTACGCTCGCTCTGCCCTGGGACGTCTCGCGCGACGCTGCAACGCTCGAGCCGCCGAGCTCGATCCAGGCCCGCGCGGCAGAGGGTGGCCCGGAACTCCTGACACTTGTCCGCACCGAGATGCCGGAGCTTGCGCGGGCTGTGACAGTTCGCAAAGTGCTGCCCCTCCGAACGTCCTCGCTCGCCACGGGTCAGGTAGTGCCGACGGATCGTGACGCCATGGTGCCGCTCACGCTCTCGGACGGCTCGCCATTCCTCATCGCCGCGAGGCCCGATTCGAGCGCTCGAACCGGCGAGGACAGCGCGGCCCCTGCACGCGGGCTGGTGGTTCTTTTCGCGTCATCGCTGGATCTCTCGTGGACGGATCTGCCCGCCAAGCCGCTGGTCGTACCCGTGATGCAGGAGATCATCCGACAGGGCGTCGGCCTCTCGCGCGGCACCTGGTCCGCGACCGCCGGCCTCCCCGTGCCGATCCCGGTCGGAACCGTGGAAGTTCGACTCCTCAGAACCGACGATCGGACGGGCACACCCATTGCGTTCGCCGTGACTCCCCCGCCCAGCGGCACAAGCGGCGAGGCGTCCGGTCCCCCGCTCCGTCACGGCGGCCTCTATCGCGCCAACGACGCCGGCGGTGCGACCCGCGGGACGATCGCCGTCGCGCCGGACCATCGGGCCTCGGACACGAGTGCCGTCGATCGCCAGGCCGTGCTCGCCTGGCTCGCACCCGTCGCCGACGGCGCCCCGGTGACGGCCGTCGGCGCCTCGATCGCCGAGTCGCTCTCGAACTCGCTCCGGGAGGGTTCGCGTCGCACGGATCTCGCCACACCGCTCCTGGCCGCTGCGCTCGCGCTCGCGCTGCTCGAACTTGTGATCGCGAGATGGTCGAGCCACGCCCGGCGCACCACCGACTCGGGAATCACCGCGGCCTCACCCGCGATCGGCGCGTCCGATTCTGGAGTCGCGGCATGAATGAACTGCTCAACCAACTCTTCGGCTCGGGCGATCTCCGACTCGGGGAGGATGGCGTGCGCATCGGGCTGGCGCATCCGCTTGCCCCATGGATGTGGGCGCTGATCGTTCTTGGATGCGGCGCTGTCTCCGCGTGGAGCTACTGGCGACTCGACGGGCCTCGAGCCTGGCGTGTCGCCCTCGCCTCGCTTCGGGCCGCGCTGCTGCTCGTGCTCGCGCTGATGCTCGCCGGACCGCGACTTGTCCGGTCGAACGAGACAGTCGAGAAGGACTGGGTGGTCCTGCTCGCCGATCGATCCGCTTCGATGCAGGTCGCCGACGCCGAGCCGTCGCCGGGGCTGCCACGCACCACGCGCGATTCGCAGCTCCGCGAAGCCGTCCGCGAGGCGTACCCCGCGCTCAATCGCATCGCGTCCGATCGGGAGCTCCTTGTCATGGCCTTTGACGGAGGCGCCTATCCGATCACGCCCGAACGGGATCCACAGGGCCTGGCGCCGATCTCGCTCCCCGAACCTGTCGGCACACGCACGGCGATCGCGGAAGCGCTCAACATGGCGCTGGCCCGGACCGCCGCTCGACCCGTCGCCGGCGTCGTGCTCCTCACCGACGGTCGCACCAGCGATCCGCCCGATCGAGCGCTGCTCCGGAGATTGCAGGCCGACGGAGTGCCGATCTTCGCGCTCCCGCTTGGCAGTCCAAGCCCACTTGGCGACCTGGCCATCACGCGAGTCGAAGCCCCGTCCGCGGCTTTCGTTCGGGACATCGTTCCCGTCCAGATCCGGATCGAGCGTCGCGGCTCGGCCTCATTCGGAACTGAGGTTGTGGAGCTGGTGGATGACCTGACCGGCCGCCTGCTGGAGTCGCGCCCGCTCAGCAGCGCAAGGCCGGACCCTACGGACGACGCGGCCGTCACGCTTACACTCAGCGCCGCCGAGACGGACCCCGGATCGAAGAACTGGACCGTTCGCCTCCGGACGGGCGCAACGGACCTCGTCGCCGACAACAACGAGCGATCCCTTCAGATCGATGTCATCGACCGGCCGATCCGCACCGTCTACTTCGACGGCTATCCGCGCTGGGAGTTCAGATACCTGAAGAACCTCCTTATCCGCGAGGCGTCGGTCAGGTCATCGAATCTGCTGCTTGCCGTGGAGAAGCGATTCCTGCAGGAGGGCGACGAGCTGCTCCGTGCGATCCCCAGATCTTCGGAAGAGTGGGCGCCCTTTGACGTGGTTGTCATCGGAGACCTTCGACCCGACATCTTCACATCCGACCAGTTGCAGCAGCTTCGCGAGCACGTCGCGACGCGCGGCGGGGGGCTTCTCTGGGTCGCCGGTCCCGGCTCAACCCCGGGCGCCTGGTTCCAGACTCCACTCGCGGACCTGCTCCCTTTCACCCCCGCGCGAAGCCAGGCCTCGGGTGCGCAGGCACGTGTATGGGATCGACCCGTCGTCGTCAGACCCGCGCCCGCCTCGGAGAGGCTCGGTCTGCTCAACCTCTCCCAGCCCCGCGGCTGGCCCGCTCAGCTCGCCGACCCCGGCACCGGCTGGTCGCAGCTTCGGTGGGCGCAGCAGATTGACCCATCGACCGTCAAGCCCAGCGCCGAGGTGCTGGCGATCGCCGAGCCGGTCGGTTCGGGAGTTCCCACACCGCTCGTGCTGACCATGCGATACGGCGCCGGCCGCGTCATCTACGTCGCCACGGACGAAACGTGGCGCTGGCGCTACGCAAGGGGCGAGACGCTCCAAGAACGGTTCTGGCTGCCGCTGGTCCGATTGCTTGCGCGCGAGAGCGTGGCGCGTTCGGGCCTTCCCGCGGCACTCGACCTCTCGGAGCGGGTCGTCTCCGTCGAGCAGCCGATCCGCATCGCGGTGCGCCTGTTCGACCAGTCGCTGGTGGACGCCTCGCCCCAGACCGTCCGCGTCCGCATCACGCCGACGGGGAGCGGCTCGGTCGGGCGTGCGCCCGTCGAGCTGCGCCTTGCGGTCGAGAGCGATGGTCCTGATCGCGCGGGGGTCAAAACGTTTGCGTCCGCGTGGCTCCCGCTTGAGCCGGGAGAGTTCGTCGTCGAGGCAACGGACCCGCTGCTGGCCTCTCTGGCACTCCGGCAGAATCTCTCTGTCGTGCCCCCCGACAACGAGATGCGCACGCCCGAGACAGATCACGAGCTTCTGGCCACGCTCTGCGCCGAGACCGGTGGGAGGATGCTCTCACCCGAGGAGATGCCGGAACTCGATCGCCTCCTCCCGAACCGCCAGGTGCGAATCGTCACGCCCCCCACAACCGAGCCCATCTGGGATACCCCCCTCATGCTGGGGCTGCTTCTGACGCTCGCCTGCGCCGAGTGGATTGGCCGCAAGCTCGTTCGGCTTGTCTGAGGCGGTCGAGCAGCGACATCTGCGCAAAGAATGCGCAACTGCCCGGATGGCAGGCCCGACGCAGTTTGGCAGAGATTGGGGCAACGCGACGCCCGTTTGTGCCTCGTCAACGACTTTGGAGAACTGGCACGCCTCTTGAAGCCGATCAGGATTGGGCATTGGGCGCCTGGCTCGGGGCCATACCCCAACGATTCCTGAACTTTGCATCATCCCATGCGTACGAGCGTGCGAATCAGGAGTTGAAGGAACGCACGAGATCCGAAGCGAATGCGGCGGATCGGGGAGTCCGGAGCGAGCATCAGAGCAAGTGACGACCGCTCCGGGGTCGGACAAGCCCGAAGGAGATTGAACGATGTTCGAGCGATTCACGGATCGGGCCAGGAAGGTGATGGCGCTGGCCAATCAGGAGGCCCAGCGATTCAACCACGAGTACATCGGGACCGAGCACATCCTGCTCGGCCTCGTCAAGGAGGGCTCCGGCGTCGGAGCCAACGTCCTGAAGAACATGGACGTGGATCTGCGGAAGGTCCGGCTTGAGGTCGAGAAGCTGGTCAAGGCCGGTCCCGAGATGGTCACCATGGGCCGTCTGCCCCAGACGCCGCGTGCCAAGAAGGTGATCGAGTACGCCATCGAAGAGGCACGCAACCTCAACCACAACTACGTCGGCACCGAGCACCTTCTGCTCGGCCTCCTGCGTGAGCATGACGGCGTCGCGGCCCAGGTTCTCATGAACCTCGGCCTGAAGCTCGAGGAGGTCCGCGAGGAGGTCCTGAACCTCCTCGGCGCGGGTGCCGAGAGTGAAGAGTCGCCTTCCGCTTCGCCCTCCCCACAGGGCGGGACGCCCGGCGCCGGCGCAGGCGAGACGCGTTCCGGCGGAAAGCGCAAGAGCCAGACTCCTGCACTCGACTCTTTCGGGCGAGACCTTACCGAGCTCGCTCGCGAGTCCGGCCTCGATCCGGTCATCGGGCGAGCCAACGAGATCGAGCGACTGGTCCAGGTCCTCTGCCGGCGCACCAAGAACAACCCCGTCCTCCTCGGCGAGGCCGGCGTCGGCAAAACCGCCATCGTCGAGGGGCTTGCGCAGCGGATTATCTCGAACGACGTTCCCGAGATTCTCTTCGACAAACGCCTCGTCGTGCTCGACCTGGCGATGATGGTCGCGGGCACCAAGTATCGCGGCCAGTTCGAGGAGCGCATCAAGGCCGTCATGACCGAGGTCCGGCGCGCCAAGAACGTCATCCTCTTCATCGACGAGCTCCACACCCTCGTCGGCGCCGGCGGCGCCGAGGGCGCGATCGACGCCTCCAACGTGCTCAAGCCGGCTCTCGCTCGCGGCGAGATCCAGTGCATCGGCGCGACCACCTTCGACGAGTACCGCAAGTACATCGAGAAGGACGCGGCGCTCGCCCGCCGCTTCCAGGCGATCCCCGTCGATCCTCCCAGCAACGAGCAGACCGTCGAGATCATCAAGGGGCTGCGCGAGAAGTACGAGCAGCATCACCGCGTCCGCATCACCGACGAGGCGATCCGCTCGGCCGTCGAGCTCTCGGGCCGCTACATCACGGGGCGCGTCCAGCCGGACAAGTCGATCGACGTGATCGACGAGGCGGGTGCACGCGTCCGCATCAAGAGCATGACGAAGCCGCCGAACCTGGCGGACCTCGAGGCCGAGATCGAGAAGCTCACGGTCGCCAAGGACGAGGCCGTCCGGGCCGCGGACTACGAGCGTGCCGCGGAGCTCCGCGACCAGGCCGAGCAGATGCGCAAGAAGAAGGAAGAGATCCAGAAGCAGTGGCGCTCGCGCTCGCAGGAGTATGACGGCACCGTCGATGAGGAGATCATCGCCGAGGTCGTCAGCAAGATGACCGGCGTCCCGCTCAAGAAGCTCGAGAAGGACGAGGCCCAGCGCCTCCTCAAGCTCGAGGAAGAGCTGCACAAGAAGGTCATCAGCCAGGAGGAGGCCATCAAGGCCGTCTCCAAGGCGATCCGCCGCGCCCGCGCCGGCCTCAAGGATCCGAAGCGCCCCATGGGCTCCTTCATCTTCGTCGGCCCCTCGGGCGTCGGAAAGACCCTGCTTTCAAAGGCCCTCGCCGAGTTCATGTTCGGCAACGAGGACGCGCTCGTCCACCTCGACATGTCCGAGTACATGGAGAAGCACAACGTCTCCCGCCTCGTCGGCGCGCCCCCGGGCTACGTCGGCTACGAGGAGGGCGGCCAGCTCACCGAGCAGATCAGACGCCGGCCCTACAGCGTCGTCCTGCTCGACGAGGTCGAGAAGGCCCATCCGGACGTCTTCAACATGCTCCTCCAGATCATGGAAGAGGGGCGCCTCACCGATTCCTTCGGACGCCACGTCGACTTCCGCAACACCGTCCTCATCATGACCAGCAACATCGGTGCGGACCTGATCAAGGGCGGCGGCGGCTTCGGCTTCCAGAAGCGATCCGAGGCCGTCGATCACGACAACGTCAAGACCATCCTGCTCAAGGAGATCGAGCGGTTCTTCAGGCCGGAGTTCATCAACCGCCTGGACGACATCATCGTCTTCCGTCCTCTCACCCGCGAGGACCTCGTGCAGATCATCGAGTACGAGGTGGGCAAGCTCGCCAAGCGGCTCCAGCAGCAGGGCATCTCCCTGTCGCTGGACCAGACCGCCCGCGAGTTCCTCATCGAGCGCGGCTACAACCCCGACTACGGCGCCCGCCCGCTCCGCAGAGCGATCGGCCAGTACATCGAGGACCCGCTCTCGGAGATGCTCCTCTCCGGCGATCTGCACAACAAGAGCGCGGTCACGGTCACCCGTCTGGACGGCGAGGAGAAACTCTCCTTCGCCCCGGCCGACGCACCGCCCGCTCCGGCGCCCACCGACACCCCGGTCGGCTCCGGCGCTCCGAGCACCTGAGCAAGGGTCGATCGCTTCACGAAATGAACAAGGGGCATCCGGCGCACGCCGGATGCCCCCTTTGTTTCACTCCGAACGGGCGATCATTCAGCGACGACGACGGGCCGCAAGACCCGCAACGCCGAGCAGCGCCAGGGCTGAGGGTGCCGGGATGTTGCCGATCGTGATGTCGGCCGAAGAGCTGGACATCTGCAGCGTGTACGTGCCGAAGTCCGCGTTGTCGAACCCGGAGACCACGACGTAGTACTGCGCGCCGCCCGTGAGGTTGGCCGAGAACAGCGAGTTGCTGCCCGCGCCCGCGTCGTCGTCGGCGACCACCGCGTTGGTCAGCGCCGCCAGCGGGTTGAAGCCGCCCGGACCGTACAGCGTCATGAACGTGTCGTAGCCCGACGCAGCCGCCGTGATCTCGAAGACCACCGACGCATTGATGTTGGTGTACATCGGGACCACCTGGTACGCCACCGCCGTGCCGACGCCAGACAGACCCGTCGGAGGATTGCCCGTCAGCACACGGTTGTACGTCGGGCCCCCCGTCGTGTTGCCGTTGAACAGCTCCACGTCCGCCATCGCCGAACCGGCCGACGCGACGAACGCCGCAAGAACCAATGCCTTCTTCATGTCTTTGCTCCAGTCTCCAGAGACACCAACCACGCGCGGCCATGACGCCACGCGCGGCACACTTTGTCCCACGCCCACCACGGACGTGCGAACTTCACATTGTCGGGAACGCTTGTCTCTCAATCGCCCCCGCAACGCCGTCGACGCCGACGACACTGAGGTCAGCATACGAAACCGTGCGGCTCGATTCAACAGGTAACATGCAGTAAACAAAGTGCTTACACGCAGGTCCAAGAACACGCCCAAACTCCCCGGCTCGGCTTGGTTCTCGGACCTGCGTGGAAATCACGCTCCCGCCGCTCAGGCACTCGGGGCGTGGAGCCGACGCGGGATCTCCGGATGCCTTGTCCATGGGTCCTCCGGCCGAACCACATCCCGCTGTGCGCACGCGCGAGAATCACCCGGCACGACGCCGGATGCTCCTCGGGGGCTCTCACGCAGTCACTCCGATCAGCGCCGACGCCGCGCCGCGACGATCCCGGCCAGCCCCGTAAGCGCCAGGGTTCCGGGTGCGGGGATGTTGCCGGCCGGGGCGAAGTGGTTCACCGGGAACTTGAAGGTTCCGCCGCCCAGGCCGACCCCGGCCGCCTCGAACGAGGAGACGCTCTTGCGTTCGGTGGCGCCGTTCGGGGCCGGGCGGTTCGCCGTGAGCGACTTGCCGGCCTCGATATCTCCCTTGATGCCCGTGCCGACCCAGTCCACCGTCACCTTCGCATCGGTCTTGTTCTCGACAGTGTGCTCGATCTTTCCATCCTTGATCACGCTCTTGAACAGGATCCGCGTCGCAAGCCCTTCCATGCTCACGCCCGACTTGATCTCGCAAATGATCGTCGCGCCGAGCCGCTTCTCGTTGTCGACGCTGAGCACGTGCGTGTTCGCCCGACCCTCGATCTTCTTCCCGCCGGACTCCCACGCGACGTCGGCCTTCCGCTCCTTGGCGTTGAGGAGCGTCGACTGCTCGAACGAGACGAAGGACGGCTTGTCCGCGGCCGCCGCCTTCGCGATCTTTCCGCTCACGTCCAGCCCTCCCCACGTCAGGACAAAGTCCTTGTCCTTGTGCCCGTTCTTGACGGTCCACTTCGCGAAGTTCGTGAAGAGGACGCCCTCCACCTTGCTGGTGAGGGAACTCTCCTTCGAGCCGTTCTCATCCAGGTCAAACGACGTGACCAGATCCGCTCGTGCCGAGCCGACGGCCAGTGCCAGACCCGCGAGCGAAGCGATGATGATCCGAGTCGCCTTCATGTTCATTCTCCCGGAATGGGGTGCGTTTCTCGGGCCGCTTCGGGCCATTGCCCGCGGTCCCGATGCACCCCAAGCGAGAGACGCGCCCGGAACCGGCGCGTGATCGCGACAGAATCCGAGAGAGAACCGAGGCAACTCGATCGCGCTTCACCCCACGCTCAAAAACCGGGCCGCATCGCCCATCAGCCCGCGCAGCTTCTCGACCGCCCGCGACCCCAGCCGCCTCACCGCGTCCTCGGAACGCTCCATATCGCGCGCCACATCCGCGATCGGCTCCTGGTCGAGCAGCAGACGCTGGACGACCACCCGCTGGTCCGGCTCCAGCCGTGCGATCGCGACCATCATCGCCGCGATCGCCTCCTGCCTCCGGGGAATCACGCTCGGCGTCTGGAGGTCAGGCAGGCACTGCCCGAGGAATGACTCGTGGCGCGACATCGCGCCGGGCGCGATCGCCGCGCGTCCCTCGCCACGCTTCTTCGCGCGGTGCCGGCGCACAGCATCGATGAACCTGTGGTCGAGGATCGTCGAGATCCATCGATAGAACGACTCCTCGTCCGTGTCCCTGAATGAGGCGAAGTCGGCCACCGCCTGGATGTACGTCTCCTGCAGGAGGTCATCCGGATCGATCCGGCCCTGCCACTCCGGGCCGATCTTCCGTGCCGCCCGTCCGAGGAGCCGATCGTGGACCGATCCGAGCACCGTCTCGAGCGCTCGCTCGTCGCCCGAGCGTGCGGCCTCGAACATCGCGGGCGGGATGCCGGATGGTCCTGGCATGCCGGTGATTATACTGAATCCCTCTCCGGAACGCGGGATTCCGCCCACCGTCGTGCGCCATGGCTCCAGAAGACGACGCCCAACTCGCCTCGCGTTCTGACCCGGGCCGTGAGCCGAGCCAGAGTGATCGATCACGCGGCACGGACGACGCTGAAGCTCGCTTTCCCGAGGTCCCGGGCTACGACCTTGTTGACGAGATCGGGCGTGGCGGGATGGGCGTTGTGTATGAGGCATACCAGCGCTCGACCGGGCGCAAGGTCGCCATCAAGTTCATGCGCGGGCTTGGCCGCGATCTCTCGCTCCGCTTCGAGCGCGAGATCGATCTTCTGGCGCGGCTCTCGATTCCCGGCGTTGTCGCCGTCATCGACTCCGGAGTCCACAACGGCCGCTGGTACTACGTGATGGAGCACGTCGACGGCGTGCCGCTCGACCAGCGCGTCGCCCCCGGAAGCGCCGACATCAGGCAAACGCTCGGGCTGGTCGCCGCGGTCGCCGATGTGGTCAACTCGGCGCACGAGCGGGGCGTGCTCCACCGAGACCTCAAGCCCTCGAACATCCTCGTTGAGGAGGACGGACGCGTCCGACTGCTCGACTTCGGCCTTGCCAAGGCCGTCGATCCCGACACCGGCGTCAACGCCGACATCACGATCTCAGAGCCGGGTCGCCCCATGGGCACGCTCGCCTACATGCCCCCGGAGCAGGCCGCCGGACAGGGCGCCTCGGTCCGCAGCGACGTCTACGCCATCGGCGTGATCGCCTTCTACCTCCTGACCGGCCGCATCGCCATCGAGATCAGCGGCACGCTTGTCGAGGCCGTCGAGCGCATCCGCACCGCTCCGATCCCCCGAGCGTCAACGCTCCGCCAACGCCTCAACGCCGACATCGACGCCATCCTCGCCAAGGCGACCCGGAAACTCCCGGCGGATCGCTACGCGTCCGCCGCGGAACTCGCCGCGGACATCCGGCGCCATCTCGACGGGAGACCGATCACCGCGCGCCCCCTCTCCGGCCCCGTCCGAGCGTGGCGCTGGGCGATGCGGAACAAGGTCCTCGTGGGCGTGGTGGGGGGGGCGTCCGTCGCGCTGCTCGCCATGGGCGTCGCCTCCTTCGTGCGCGTGGTCCACGAAAGAGACCGAGCCAACGCACTCCTGCTTGAGACGTTCGCCCATTTCCGGCAGGTCGATCGCATGGAGGATGTCGCACGCCAGCGAGCCGCCGCAGCGGAGCGCGTCTACGGGAAACGAAGCCGGCTCTACGTCGTGTCGGCACTCCAGCACGCGCTCGTGCTCGAGCGTCTCCAGCGCTACGTCGAGGCCGAGCAGATCGTCGCCGAAGCACTCGGGATCATGCAGTCCCTCCGGGGCATCTCGGAGCCGGACCTCTCGCTCGCGAACCTGTACATGGGCCGGATCCTCGGTTGGTCGGGCCGCTACGAGGAGGCGATCACATACCTCGAACTCGCCAGGGCGCTCGCCCACAAGACCCGGCTGAACGTCCCGTCCATGGAAAGGGGGGCCGGACTGGTTGAGGCGCACGCGTCGCTCTTCCTGGGGAACGCGCTCTCGCAGCTCGGACGCCACTCACAGGGCATCACTCATCTTGAGAAGGCGTGGGCGTGGTGGACGGAGGATCCCGCAGGGCGCGACGACGGCTGGTACTCAGGCGCCGTCCGAACCTACGCCGATTGCCTGCTTCGCCTCGGACGCACCGACGACGCCGAGCGCGTCCTCACCGACGCGCTCGAACGCGCCTCGAAAGCCCGACCCTTCGACGTTGATAGGCGTCTCCGGTTTGTCCAGACACTGGCCGATTTCTACGCGGCGATAGGCCGAGTCGACGAGGCCAAGGCCCTCGCGGAGGAGGTCCAGCGCGCGGTCGCCGGCGGCCGCACGCCCTTCGCCCAGAGTCTGAACTTCCCCGAGATGGAGCCGGGCGACGCCCCCTGAGCGTACCATCGCTCCATGCCCGTCATCCTGCGGTGGATGCTGCGACTCGGCCCGACAAACCCGATCGCGGTGCGCCTTGTCCAGAACGGCTCCCGCCGCACCAAGCACCTGATGATCCGCGCCGGCTACCTCGCGGCGCTGATCGTGGTGCTTCTCTGGATGATCCTCGCCGAAGCGGGCGCCGGCGACCTCGACTACCGCGTCCTGGCCGGCATCGGCGCCTCCAGCTTCACCCTGATCGCCTACCTGCAGATCGCCCTCATCTGCATCATCGCGCCGGTCTTTATGGCCGGGGCCATCGCCCAGGAGGCGTCGCCGCGAACGTGGGAGGTGCTCCTCACCACACCCCTCGGTCCCCTCGAGATCGTGCTCGGCAACCTTCTTGGCCGGCTCTTCTTCATCCTTGCTCTCCTGTTCGCTTCGCTCCCTCTCTTCGCTCTCACGCAGTACTTCGGCGGCGTTCCCGGTCGCTCAATCCTCGCGAGCTACCTGATCGCCGCGACGGCGGCGCTGCTGGTCGGTGCCATCGCGATCGCGCTGGCGGTCAGCCGCGTGGTCGGCAAGCGATCCGTCTTCTTTTTCTACGTCGCCGTTGTCACGTATCTCGCCGTCACTATCGGTATCGACTCGTACCTTCGCACCAGCGGCCTGAATCGAAACGGAACCGGCGTCTCTGTCGTGACTTCCGTCAACCCGTTTCTTGCCCTCCGCGCCATGCTCAGTCCGTCCTCCTACCCCACGGCTCCAGCGGGAACGTACACGGGGCTTGCGCGATGGATGTTCGAGCGGCCCGTCGCGGCTTGGTGCTGGGGCAGCTTCATCCTCTCCGCTTTCCTGATGGTCGCGTCAACGATCACCGTTCGAGCCGGCGGGCTTCAGACCATCGGGGCCGGTACCAGCGGCGTTCCGCTCCATCGACGGCTCTTCCGACTCGGCGCCAAGGGCGCCGACCATCGCGCGCCGCGCACACCGTGGGCGAACCCGATCGCCTGGCGTGAGGCCGCGGCACGCAACGCCTCTCTCCCGAAGTCCATCGCCCGATGGACGTTCATCGCTCTGGGCGGACTCTTCGGCTTCGCGCTCGTCGCACTCTTCCATGCCGGCTCGATGAGCCCCGCGTCGTTCCGGCTCGCGCTCATGACCACCGTTGTGGCGGAGCTCGGCGTCATCACGCTCCTGGCGATCACCATGGCCGCGACCGCCGTCACAAGGGAGCGTGAGGACGGCACGCTCGATCTGCTTCTCACCACGCCCATCACGCCGGCGGCCTATCTCTCGGGCAAGCTCCGCGGCCTGATCGCGTACCTCCTCCCTCTCATGGCCGTTCCGCTCGGCACCGTCGCGATCGGCGCGTTGTACGCGCTTCTCGGCGGGCTGGGGCGCGAGGATGGCGCGACGGTCAGCAGTCTTGCGATCACGAAGACCTTCTCGCACCCGGTCGTCCTGCCCGAGGCCGCGTTGCTGCTTCCCGTGATTGTCGTTCCCTTCATGGCATTCTGCGCCGTGGTCGGCCTGCACTGGTCGCTCAAGAGCAAGGGGACGCTCGGTTCGGTCGTCGCGTCCGTCGCGATCGTGGGGAGTGTGACGCTCTTCGTGGGACTCTGCGGCTGGAACGTCGGCGCCGAGTTTCCGTTCATTGGGCCGGCGCTTGCGGGACTCTCCCCCGCGTCGGCGCTCTTCTCGTTCCTCGAGCCGGGCGAACGCATGGGCGAGACGATCAGCGAGCACGGCCTGATGGAGGCACGCGTCTCGCTTGCGATCGGGTGCCTGATCGGTGCGGGCGTCTACATCGGCATCGTGTACGCGACAATCACGGCGCTGGTCAAGAACTTCGACATGACGGTGCGCAAGCTCGCCGGCGTCAAGTAACGCCGTTCCGTCTCCGGTCACACTCTGCTGCTTTGCTGCTTCAGAACGTCTTCCGCAGACGCGCCGTCGGGATGCCCAGCTGCTCCCGATACTTCGCGACCGTCCTGCGTGCGATCTCCAGCCCGCGCGCCTTCATCGCATCGGCAAGGGCATCGTCCGAGAGCGGCTTGCCCTTGTCCTCCTGGTCGACGACCTCTCTCAGGGCCGCCTTGATCGCGTCCCACGAGACTTCTTCACCGCTGTCCGTCTGCGTTCCGCCCGAGAAGAACGACCTGAGCGGCACCATGCCGCGCGGCGTCATCAGGTGCTTGTCCGCCACGGCGCGGCTGACCGTCGCCACGTGGATTCCCAGCTTCTCCGCGACCAGCGTCATCGGCAGCGGTTTGAGCGACTGCGGTCCATAATCGAAGAAGTCGCGCTGCGCGTCGATCACCGCCTCGATCACCCGCAGGAGCGTGCGCTTCCGCTGCTCCACGGCGTCGATGAGCCACTGCGCGTTCCCGAGATTTGTCCGGATGAACTCGCGGTCCCGCTGGGGCATCGAGCGGTCACGCGTCAGCTTCGCGTACTCCCGATTCACCTGGAGGTTCGGCAGGCGCGTGTCGTTCAGGTACGCGTAGTACCTGTCCTGATCCTCGTCGTACTCGACAAAGCCGTCGGGCACGATTGGCGTCGCCTCCGTCGGAGCCAGGCGCCGGGCCGGCGAGAGCGAAAGCCGCCGCAGCAGCAGAAGCCCCGCCTTGATCCGCTCCATCGTCAGGCCGCTCCTGTCCGCGATACGAGGGAGCCGGTTGTTCATCAGGTCGTCGAGGAAGTCCGTCGCGAGCAGGCGCGCCGCGCGGATCGTCTCCGCCCGATCGTCCTTGTCGTCCCACTCACCGACTACGGCCTCGCCGTCCTCGATCGCGTCCAGCTGCAGGATCAGGCACTCGCGGGCGTCCCTTGCCCCGACGCCCGGCGGCTCCAGGAACAGCTGCACGGCGCGGAGCGCCCGCTCGATCCGCTCGACCGCCGGCGCCTGCCCGTTCGGCTCGCGCAGCCCGATCGGGGCACGCAACGCCAACTCCTCCAGGGGCGTTCTCAGGTACCCGTCCGCGTCCAGGTTATCGATAATGAACTCGCCCAGAGCTCGAAGCGACTCGTCCACCTCGGCAACGCCCCACTGGTCCTTGAGCTGATCGGCAACGCCCGCCTGCCGCGCCGGGGCCGAGGCCATCGCCTCGGACTTGGCGTCCGATTCGCTCTCGGCTCGAGAGCGAGAGAGGCCTTCGAACGGCTCCTCGCGCGTCGGACCTCGCTCCTCGAACTCGTTCTCCACCGCCTCGGGGTTGCTCTCTTCATACCTCTCAAGACGCTCGAACGAGTCCGCATCCGCCCCGTCACGCTCAAGCCCGCCGGCGCTCTCACCCAGGTCCGTCCGTGCGTCGCCCTCCGGCACCCCCGCGTCCGATCCGGTCGCCGGCTCGGCGATCTCCAGCGTCGGATTGTTCTCCAGCTCCTGCTCGATCCGCTCCTCCAGCTCCGCGAGCGGCATCTGGAGGATCTCCATCGATTGGATCATCCGCGGCGCCAGCTTCATGTGCTGGCCCATCCGCATGTGTTGTGAGGCCTCGAATCGCATGGGGACGGCTCACAGGGATTCAGCGCGATCCGTCGCGCCGGCCGACGCCAGTCCCGCGGCACCATTGCCGCGCCACACGGTGCCGAACACTGGCATCATACGTGCTTCGCGCCCACACCCGGGCGGGTTACTGGTCGTGCCCGGCGAACTCCGGAAGCTCATGCCCCGCGTCCCGCAGCGTCTTCTCACGCCTCGCCAGCTCCATGTCGGCGTCCACCATCATGCGGGCGAGTTCCTCGACGCTGGTCGTCGGCACCCATCCAAGCTTCTTCTTCGCCTTGGTCGGGTCGCCCAGGAGCAGGTCCACCTCCGCCGGGCGCAGGTACCGTGGATCGAACTGCACAAAGTCCTTGAAGTTCAGCCCCGCGTGCGCAAACGCGAGTTCCGCAAACTCTCGGACGCTGATCGTCTTGCCCGTCGCCACCACATAGTCGTCCGGCGTCTCCTGCTGGAGCATCATCCACATCATCTTCACGTAATCGCCGGCAAAGCCCCAGTCTCGCTTGGAGTCCAGGTTGCCCAGGAAAACCTTATCCTGAAGGCCCATCCTGATGCGACCGACCGCGCGCGTGATCTTGCGCGTGACGAACGTCTCGCCGCGCCGAGGCGACTCATGGTTGAACAGGATGCCGCACGAAGCGTGCATCTGGTACGACTCGCGATAGTTCACGGTCGCCCAGTGCGCCATCATCTTGGCGCACGCGTACGGGCTGCGCGGATAGAAGGGCGTGGTCTCCTTCTGGGGTGTCTCAACGACCTTGCCGTACTGCTCGGACGATGACGCCTGGTAGTACCGCACCTGCTGACCCGAACGGTCCTGGAAGTTCCGCACCGCCTCCAGCAGCTTGAGCGCGCCCATCGCCACGGTCTCCGCCGTATAGATCGGCATGTCGAACGACACACGCACGTGCGACTGCGCCCCGAGGTTGTAGACCTCGTGCGGCTTCACCTCGTTCATCAGCTTGTCCAGCACGTTCGCGTCGCAGAGGTCGCCGTAGTGCAGCTTCAGCTTGCCGCCCTTGATGTGCGGGTCCAGGTAGATGTGGTCGATCCGCCCCGTGTTGAAAGACGATGAACGCCGGATGATCCCGTGAACCTCGTAGCTCTTGCCCAGAAGGAACTCAGCCAGGTACGAGCCGTCCTGCCCCGTGATACCGGTAATGAGCGCACGCTTCGGGTCGGCCATTTCACGTTCCTTCTCAAAGAGTCTGCGAGTGTTCGTATAACGTACGGATAGATCCCTTGCTCCGGAAGCGTAGTAGCGCTCCCGGCGTCTTCCGGTTCACGTTTCGGCACATTCCGGGCCTTCCTGTGGCGGATTCCGCTTACCGGCCACGATCCGGCGCCTCTCCAACCACGCCGGGCGGCATCTTCCAGCCGGGAACCGCGTACTTCGGATCACTCGTCAGCCCCAGGTCCTTCACTGGCCGCGCCCGCGAAATTGAGACGCAAGTCAACGCCGCCAGAGCAAGTCCCAGCACCGTGAGCGGCAGGTGTTGCGCGATCGAACGCCCAGCGATTTCCGACCGTCGCGATGATTCCGCCGCCAGCACGCACGCCATCGTCAGATACAACAGCACGAACGGCTCCGTGTACCGCTGCCACAGCTCGTGGCTCGCGCTCTGTGCCGCGATGAACCCGACCAGCGTCGCCGCCATCACCCATCTGTCCCGCCGCCCCAGCATCCCCAGCATCGCCATCACCAGCGCCCCACCCACGGGACTGAGCACCAGAATCAGCACCGATCGATCCGCGATCGCTGGCAGCGACCGTGTGATGTTCCACAGCCCCGAATAGCGCCCCGCGTCCGTGCTGTAGGTCGACGGCGCCGCCAGCGCGAACGCCAGGCCCAGCGCCGCCCCGATCAACATCCCGACGCGCCCGCCCGACACCGTCCGCGCCAACCGTCCCCACACGAACACCGCGTACCACGGCGCGAAC
>JAPKGU010000044.1 GCA_026647565.1 Phycisphaerales bacterium
TTTTCCAACCGTGAATGATTTATGAATTTTGTCAATATGCGAGCCGCATCGGCTCTTTTCGCATTGGACATGGGAGCTTCCCAGACTGGAGATGCCGCCGGGCACGGAGCCGATGGAGGCGTGCGCGAGGCCGTCCGTGGCGCCAGATCGCCAATAGAGCCCGACGACGTGGTTGCCGTCACCGGAAATGTTCCATGCGGAGCCGGCGCTCAGATCGACCTGCCCCATGTCGGCGGGATAGGGCGAGAGCGTCTGCCAACCGAGACCCTGCGTCCAAAGCCCCTGCGTCATGTGGGTTCCGTCGTCGCTGGTGATCGTGGCCGAGATGCGGGTGCCATCGTCGGAGACGCCGGGCGCACCGGCGCCGACCCCGAAGACGCTGACGGTGTCGCGTCCGAGTCGAACGACGCCGTCGCCCGCGGTCCAGCGAACGGTCTCGAAGAGATTGTCTGAGGAGTTTCCGACCACGACGGCTCCGTCAGCGGAGACACCGGTGGCGTAGAACTCGCCGAGGAGGTTGAACTGGACGCTCCCAGCCGTGGCTTGCGAGCCGGCCAGTGCCGCAACGATTGCCGCCGTCAGAACTCGATGCTTCACTTCGTTTCTCCTTCCAGTTTGGTGGTGGCGTTCGAGGGCGCACCCCGTTGTGGTAAAGACCAGAATAACCGAACTCGCTGTCATGTCAAGTGTCACACGTGACATTTTGTGTGTACTTCGACTTGCCATTTGACAGAATGTCTGGTATTGTGTTGCGAGAAACCATGCAAAACCCTATCAACGAATCCGCCTTCTCAGCAGAGACCTCTCCGACCTCGCTCGGCGAGGTCTTGGACGCGTTTCACGCGGTCCGGACTTCGATCGCGGAGTTGATGGATGCCGTTGGCGTGGATCCCAACAAGACGCGGGAGTCCGCCCGACTTCTGGGCCTGAATCGGGGCTTGGCGTGGCGCTTGTCGCGGGTCGTCCGAGAGGGGGATGTGCCGGCTGTTGTCGGGGATGTGCCTGGCAAGCAGAGCATCCGCAAGTTCATCGCGGCGTGCCGCGAGCGGGGCGCGGCCGATGACGCACTGAACGAGGCGGAGCGTGCGATCGGTGCGTTCGAGGATGCGGTGCGGGAGGCGTGGGGCGACCGGAAGACGCTCTCGACGCTGATGGCGAGCCGCGCCGAATCGGATCCGTCGATCGAGCAGGAGCGTTCGCGTCGGAAGTTGTACGAGGGCGCCTTTGCGTACTGGGGTGTTCAGGCGCAGGTTCGCTTCGTGACGGTGTTCGTTCTGCCGTCGAAGGAGGATCCTTCGATGCTGGACGCGGCGCACGTGACGGGGTATCTGGGCTTCCGTCGGCTGAGCGAGCGTGCGTGGCCCCTTGTGTACGAGGTGGTCGAGCAGTCACGGGGCGAGGTGGTGAAGTTCCGCAAGTCGGCGCTGGATCCCGCGGGAAAGAACGAGGCGGAGCGTCAGTTGATGAAGCAGTTCTGTCGCCCTGAGAGCCCGGACATTCGGGTTGTCGAGTGCGGGGGCGAGAAGCGATTTGAGCTGGCGTCGGGGCCGGTCGGAAACGCCGGGCTCACCACGTGCGTTTTCGGCAGTTACCTGCATCAGATCTCGGAGCGGCATCCGGCTTCGCCGAACACGTGCGGGTTCATGGTGCGTCTCCAGACGCCCGTCGAGCGCCTGATTTTCGACATGTTCGTGCACAAGGACGTTGCGCTCGATGAGCCGCCGGGCGTGCAGCTGCTGGATCGGATGACGTATCAGCACACGCACATCGAGGCGGACTTTCCGCGTCAGGAGCTTCCGCTGTCGGAGCGAGTCGTTTCGCTGCACGGCGGGCGGCACGCGGTGACGTCGCACATTCCGTGGTATCCGCGGATGCTGGACTGGGTGTCGGAACGGATCGGCGTTGGCCTGGATGCGTTCGACGCGTCCCGATTCGAGATGTCGTATCCGCCGATCTCGACGACAGTGAGCCGCCGCTTCCCGATCCTTCCCAGGGCGTGACCGCTCGCGTTCGGACCAAGATGTGTCGCATGCGGCGTGAGCGACCGGCGCGTGTTTCCACTCGACCCGATCGCGCATGCCCGTCGAAAGACCGGGACATCCGAGGAAGTCTGCTCCATCAAACAAACCAGCCCCGTCCCGCAAAGGACGAGGCTGGCTGCTGAGGACGCTTGACCCGATCGGGCCTCGCCGCGCGGCTGCTGTACACGCGGCGAAACAGCGTCCAGGGAGGATCTTCACGAAGTGTACCACACGGTGGGAGAAATGCAAGGATGTGGCGTGCCACCGCGATTGCGTCGCAGCGCACCGCAGGCGCGCCGGAACTCCATAGCTGCCCAGATCAGGGGTCGCCATCGGTCTCGAAATGGAGGCCGTGACCGATGATCCACGTGCCGCTTTCTCCGATCGAACGCCGGCGAGCGCGAGAGCCGCCCTCCGCTATGAACGCTGGCGGTGGGCCGAACTCGTCGCGCTTACTGGGCGTGCGGGGTGTCGGCGCGGCGAATCAGCAAGCGGAACGTCGCCGGCGAGCGACGAGACACCCCGCGAGTGCGAGGGTTCCGAGGGCGCCGGGTCCGGGAACGCACCGGATGTCGTCGAGGCCGATGTAGCTGGAGTGTCCGCTGCCGGGATTGGGGTCGAGCTGCGCGATGAACTCAAAGGTGTAGGAAGACGCGACTGGAGCGACGAAGGAGAACGAGCGCGACTCCCACGTGAGCGAGACCGTGTTCTGCGTGAGCGTTCCGATGAGATTCCCGTTGAGGAGCACGTCGACCTGACCGCGCCCGAAGTACGGACCCCCGTAGGTTGAGGAGGCATTCCCGGTGTCGTCGGCCGCCAGGTGTGCGGAGATGGTGTACGTCTTGCCCGGCGTCAGCGGTGACGTGGTCTGGGCGAATGCCTCGTTGATCCCGCCGAACGCGGTCGAGGCGGCAAAGCCGATGAAGCGGTTGCCCTGGAACGCGGGCATGCCCTTGAACATGTTGGTGTATGCGGGGATTCCTCCGATGCCCCAACCGTCGGCTCCGGTGTTGTCGTACATGTCCGGAGACCATGCCGTGGCGAACCATGGCCCCGGTGTGCCCGGCGAGAAGATGTTCGGCCCGGAGCCGTAGGCAACGCCGGATTCGAAGCCGCCGTTGACGATGTTCGCGTGTGCGGCGGGGACGAGCAGGGACGCGACAGCAAGGGCGGACGCGGAGAGAGCGGACGAGTAGCGAGTCATGGAGTGCTCCTTTCGATCTGGCTTTCGATGCGTCCCTGTCGGGCGATCCGACGGGACGTGGGTCGCTGCATGAGTTGCCGCGAACTCGCGGAACCTTGCACGCGTTTGTCGCCAACGTGAGTGCCCGGCGAGCGATCGGTTGCTACGGTGCATGCTGGAGGACAGCCATGGCCTTCACGCTTGAGCGATCGATTGAGGTGCTGGAGCGCACGCCGCACGTGCTTCGCGCGATGTTGTCGGGCGTTTCGGCTTTCTGGAGCATGAGCAACTACGGCGAGGCGACGTTCAGCCCATTCGACGTGGTCGGGCATCTGATCGAGGGGGAGAAGCACGACTGGCTGTTGCGTGCGAGGACGATTGTGGAGCACGGCGAGTCGTTGCCGTTCAGGCCGTTTGATCGGTACGCGATGTACGAGACGAGCCGCGGCAGGTCGCTCGAGGACCTGCTGGACGAGTTTGCGGGGCTGCGTGGAAGGAACATCGAGGGTCTGCGAGCGATGCGGCTCGGCCCTGCGGACATGGAGCGTCGGGGCACTCACCCGGCGTTCGGCCCGGTGACGCTGCGGCAGCTGCTCTCGACGTGGGTGGTGCACGATCTCGGGCACATCCACCAGGTTGCCAAGTCCATGGCGTACCAATATCGGGCGGAGGTCGGGCCGTGGGTGGAGTACCTGACGATCCTGCCCCGGCCGTGACGGCCGGCTGGCGGAAGACCGTAGCATGTGCTACAGTAGCGTATGCTCCAATCTCGCATTGCAGATTCTGAGGCACGGTACGGCTCACCGACGGCACGGGGGCGTGCGGCGTGGGGCGTGGTCGTGCTGCGGCTCTGGCTTGCCCTCATGGCTTTGTCGCTGTACGCGCCGGTGTCGACGCCCCAGCCGACACCGGGGTCCTCGGCGTCTGAGGGGCCGCTCGAGATCGTGTGCACGACGGGAATGATCGCGGACATGGTCCGGAACGTGGCCGGGGAGCGTGCTCGGGTGAGCACGCTGATGGGCGAGGGGGTGGATCCACACCTGTACAAGCCGACACGAAGCGACATCGCCGCCTTGTCTCGCGCCGATGTGTCCTTTTACAACGGGCTGATGCTGGAGGGGCGGATGACCGACGCGCTCGTGCGAGTCGCCTCGTCCGGAAGGCGCGTGTTTGCGGTCACTGAGATGATCCCTGAGGATCGCCTGCTCTCACCCGACGGCGCGGAGGGCCACCCCGACCCGCATCTCTGGATGGACCCGAGCGCGTGGGGGATCGCCGTGGACGCGGTGCGTGACGCGCTCATCGCGTGCGATCCGGCCGGAGCGGACGTGTACGCGAAGAACGCCGCGGCGTACCGGGAGCGGGTTATCGCATTGGACGCGTATGCGAGGCGTGTGCTCGAGAGCGTGCCGGAGCGATCCCGCGTGCTCGTGACGGCGCACGATGCGTTCAACTATTTAGGTGCGCGGTACGGCTTTGACGTCGTCGGAATCCAGGGGCTTTCGACGGAGTCCGAGGCGGGCGTCCGCGACATCGAGCGGTTGGTGGGGCTGATCGTCGACCGCGCGATCCCGGCCGTGTTCGTCGAGTCCACGGTCTCTGATCGCGGCGTGCGGGCGTTGATTGCCGGCGCTGCGGCGCGGGGGCACACGGTGACGATCGGCGGGGAGCTTTACTCCGACGCAATGGGCCGCGCCGGCACGTACGAGGGGACGTACATCGGAATGCTCGAGCACAACGTGAACACGATCGCACGAGCCCTTGGTGGCAGCGTGCCCGAGGGAGGGCTGCGCGCCTCGACCGCCGAGGCGCCGGCGGCGCCGGCGAGAGGATTGCCATGAACGCGTCGAGGATCCGGCCCGATGCTCATCCGGCATCGATGCTCGCTGGGCGCCCGGAGCACTCGGCCGACAGCCCTCTGTCGGTGCATGCGATGACGGTCGCGTACCAGCGGAAGCCCGTGCTCTGGGACGTTGACTATGACGCGCCGCGCGACGCGCTGGTCGCGATCGTCGGCCCGAACGGGGCGGGGAAGAGCACCTTCATCCGTGCGTGCCTCGGGCTTGTGCCTCGCGTGTCGGGGGTCGTTGAGTTCTGGGGGCGGCCGCTCCGTGAGGTGCGCCGACGGATCGGGTATGTGCCGCAGCGCGAGGCGGTTGACTGGGACTTCCCGGTGAGTGCGCTGGACGTGGTGTGCATGGGGCGGTACGCGAGGATCGGCTGGATGAGGCCGGTGTCTCGGGCCGATCGCGATGCCGGGGCGGCGTGCCTGGATCGGGTGGGCCTTCGGGGCTTCGAGCATCGGCAGATCAGCCAGCTCTCGGGCGGGCAACAGCAGCGGGTGTTCCTGGCGCGTGCGCTGGCGCAGGAGTCGGATCTTTACTTCATGGACGAGCCGTTCGCGGGGGTCGACGCCGCGACGGAACGTGCGATCGTGGACGTGCTGCGTGAGCTTCGAGCGAGCGGGCGCACGGTGATCTGCGTGCACCACGATCTGCAGACGGTCCCGAGGTACTTCGATGCCGTGATGCTCATGAACATGCGTGTGGTGGCGTCGGGGCCGGTCGGCACGGTGTTCACGCCGGAGAATCTCCAACGGACGTACGGCGGGCGGTTGACGCTCCTTGCCGAGGCCAGCGAGGCGGTCGCCCGAGCGGAGCGCGGATGATGGCTGTGCTTGCGGCGATCCTCGACTCGTTCGGAGGACGGGCCGGGCACAACACGGCGGTCGTGCTTGCGGGCACGATGCTTCTGGGCGTGGCGGCCGGTGTCGTCGGCGTGTTTGCGATGCTCCGCAGGCGATCGCTGATGGCGGATGCGCTGAGCCATGCGACACTGCCGGGCATCTGCCTGGCGTTCCTGCTTGCGACGGCGGTTGGATCGGACGGGCGCTCGCTCGCGGTGCTGCTGCCGGGAGCCGCGGCGACCGGAGTCGCGGGACTGCTGATCGTGAACTGGCTGACTCGCGCGACGCGGATCTCGGAGGACGCGGCGATCGGAGCCGTGCTCAGCGTGTTCTTCGGCGTCGGCGTCGTGCTCCTGAGCGTGATCCAAGCGCTCCCGACGGGGAATCAGGGGGGGCTGAAGGGTCTGCTGTTCGGTCAGACCGCCACGATGCACGCGGCCGACGCGATGCTGCTCGGCGTCGTGGCGATCGCGTCGATCATCGCGGTCACGCTGGCGTTCAAGCAGCTGGGGCTGGTGGCATTCAATGATGAGTTCGCGTCGGCGATCGGCGTGCCCGTTCGTGCGATCGATCTCCTGTTGATGTCGCTGGTGGTGATGGTGACCGTGTCCGGGCTGGTGGCCGTGGGGCTTGTGCTCGTGGTGGCGATGCTGATCATCCCCGCAGCGGCTGCGCGGCTGTGGACCGATCGGTTACGGACGATGGCGGTTCTCGCGGCGGTGTTTGGCGGGACGGCGTCGTGCCTCGGCGTGCTCGCCTCATCGAGACTTGACCGTACGCCGACCGGGCCTTCGATCGTGCTTGCGGCGGGTTGCATCTTTCTGCTGGGGATGATCGGCGCGCCGCGAAGGGGAGTGGTCGCGGGGCTCGGGAGGCAGGCACTGGTGGCGGCGCGCGTGCACGCCGATCACGCGTTGCGCTCCCTGCTGGCCTCGCCGCAGGATCCGAGGCCGATCGGGGTCGTGCTGCCTCCCGGCCTGATTGGCCGGTTGGCGCGCGCGCGTCTGCGGCGCTTGGGCCTGGTGCGGGTGAACGGTTCGATGATCGTGCTGACGCCCGAGGGCGAAGCCGAGGCGAGACTCGCCGAGCGGAGGCGCCGACTCTGGGAGCGGTATCTGGTCACTCATGCCGAAGTTGCACCCTCGCACGTGGACATCTCGGCCGACGCGATCGAGCACGTGGTCGATCCGGAGATCGTCGCGAGACTTGAGGCGGAGCTCGCGGCGGACGACGCGCGTCGCGTGAGAGGCGGGGCCGACGCGTGAACGAGGGCGTGTACGGATTCGTCTCGATCGATCTCCCCCCGCTGCTGGCGGGCACGCTCGCCTGCGTGACCTGCGCGATCCTTGGGAACTACCTGGTGCTTCGCCGGATGTCTCTCATGGGCGACGCGATCTCGCACTCGGTGCTGCCGGGCCTAGTGATCGCGTTCATGCTGTCCGGCTCACGCGATCCTCTCCCGATGTTCGTCGGCGCCACGATCGCGGGGCTGTTCACCGTCGGGCTCGTCGAGTTGCTCCGCCGGTATGCCCGGGTGGAGCCGGGCGCAGCGATGGGGGTTGTGTTCAGCGTGATGTTCGCCATGGGCGTGCTGCTGCTCGAGCGCGGGGCTGGTCGCCAGGTCGATCTCGACGCCGATTGCGTCCTGAACGGCGTGATGGAGACGATGATCTGGTTCCCTCCAGAGGAGGCCGGTTCGCTCGCGCGCTGGAGCACGTGGGTGTCTCTCCCCCGGCAGGTCTGGACGCTCGGCGTGGTTCTCCTGGTCGTCCTGGCCGCGGTGGGGATGCTGTTCAAGGAACTGCGGATCGTGGCGTTCGATCCCGGACTTGCGACAAGCCAGGGCTTCCACGCGGGCCTTCTCAACACCCTGCTGATGGTGCTCGTGGCGTGCGCGACCGTCGCGAGTTTCGAGGCCGTCGGTTCGATCCTCGTGATCGCCATGCTCATCTGCCCCGCGGCGTCGGCGCGGATGCTGACCGATCGTCTCTGGGTGCAGGTGGTGCTCTCGGTGGTGCTCGCGGCGGCCGCGGGCATCACCGGCTATCTGCTTGGGGCGTACGCGCCGACGCTCCTGGGCCTGCCGGCGGCGGTGAGCGCATCGGGGATGATCACGGTCGTGGCGGGCGTGATCATGCTGCTGTCGGTTCTGTTCGCTCCATCGCACGGGACCGTCGCACGACGGTTCCGGCGCGTCCGCATGTCGCTGCGCGTGGCTCGCGAGGACCTCCTGGCGTCCCTGTATCGGGCGGAGGAATCGGGGGCCGCGGCGAGAGCCGTCGCGTCCCGTCCGGTCGACGCGATCGTGCTGCGTCGGGCGATCGCCAGGGGACAGGTCCGACTTGCCAATGGCGTGCCGGCGCTGACGGATCGTGGGCGAGATGTGGCGCGGGGGATCGTTCGTTCGCATCGGCTGTGGGAGTCTTATCTGGTCGAGCGGGGCGGGCTGGCGCCCGACCACGTGCACGGGACGGCGATGCGTCTGGAGCACCTCACGGACTCGGCGTCGGGTGCGCGTTTCGAGCCGCCCCAGCCCGACTCGCCGACGGACCCGCACGCTCGTCCGATCCCGCCCCGGTGATCGTGCGAGCCGGGCGGCTTCATGCGGTAAGATGGCAGGTGCGTGAATCGATCTCGTACTTTCCTGGAGACTCATGATGGCGATCTACGTCGACGGATTCGTGATTCCGATCCCGAAGAAGAACCTCGCGGCTTACAGGAAGATGGCCAGGGCCGCCTGCAAGATCTGGATGGAGCATGGAGCGCTTGAGTACCACGAGTGCGTGGGCGATGATCTGAAGATCCCGGGCATGACGTCGTTCCTGAAGGGCGCGAAGGCCAAGCCGAGCGAGACGGTGATGTTCTCGTGGGTCTCGTACAAGTCCAAGGCGCACCGCGACCGGTGCAACGCCAAGATCATGACGGACCCCCGCATCAAGAAGATGATGGAGAAGGGCTGCCCGTTTGACATGAAGCGCATGATGTACGGCGGATTCAAGTCGATCGCGGATTCATGAGACGATGCTCGGCCCTTGAGACGGTGCCCGTTCCGCTCACTCGTGCACGAGCGAGGTGCTGAGCGCGGGCAATGAGACGACGTTCCCGAGATTGGTGCGGAGCAGGATGCGGCAGGTCGGATCGATGCCTTCGACCGTGCCGGTCACGGCCCTGCCGTTGTGGACGAAGGTGCGGCGGGTACCGACGAGCACGTCGCGCTTGATCCACGAGCGCCGAACGTCGTCGCACTCGTACGCCACGGCCCTCTCGATCTCGCGCAGCGTCTCGCACGCGGCGTCGAGGCGAGAGATGGCCTCCGCTCCCTCGGGCATGAGCATCCGCAGGGACACGGCGCGATCGCGGAGCTCCAAGGGAAAGTCGTCTCGCGCTTGGCGGGTGTTGATGCCGACACCGATGAGGAGGACCTCGCCGCCCGGGCGCACGTCGCGCTCGATCAGCACGCCCGCGGCCTTGCGTCCGGCACGACCTCGCTCAACGACGTCGTTGGGCCTGCGAAGCCCCAGAGCGTGCTTTCGACCGATGAGATTCTCGCACGCACGGCACGCGGCCAGTCCGATGGCCAGTGGGAGCGTCTCGACAGCGCTTCCAGCGAGCCACGCGGGATCGATCGCCAGCGTCATGGCAAGTCCGAGACCGCGATCGTCGGACCACGCACGCCCGAGGCGTCCTCGGCCCGCGGTCTGGACGCCTGCGAGGACACAGACGCCCGGACCGAGCGGGCACTGCCCCCTGGCGATCTCGCGCGCGGCGTCCTGCGTTGAGCCGGTGCTCGCGAGGACCCGGACACGATCGATGATCGTGACCTCGCGTTCGCGGATCATCGCCTCGATTCGATCCGCCCAGGTGTGCAGGGGCGCGTCGGCGCCTCGGCGCGGAACCAAACCATCCTCGTGCGTCTCTCGTTCGCGTCGCATCGTCACACCGCGTCCAGCCCAAAGTCCAGCACCGTCGCGCCGTGCGTGACCGAGCCGACGCTGATCCGTTCGACGCCCGTCAGCGCAATCGCACGGATCGACTCCAGCGTCACGCCTCCCGATGCCTCGAGTTCGATCCTCGATCCCGCACCGTCGCGCATCGCGACGGCCTGCTTCAGCATCTCCGGTCGCATGTTGTCCAGGAGCACGATGTCCACGAGTCCGCGCTCGACATTCAGGATCTCGACGAACTGATCGAGCGTGTCCACCTCAACCTCGACGAACGGCTTGAGCAGGGGCGCGGGCCCACTCCGCCAGATCGCTCTGGCCTTGCGGGACGCGTCGGCGACGAAGTCGGTCAGGTCCGGGAGCGGGACGTGGGCGATGTGATTGTCCTTCAGCAGGACGGCGTCGTGCAGACCGAACCGGTGGCAGCGTCCGCCGCCGCAGCGGACCGCGTACTTCTCCAGCACGCGCAGCCCGGGCGTCGTCTTTCGCGTGTCATACAGATGCGCCCGATGCCCCGTCCCCATCGCCTCGACGAAGGTCGCGGTGCGCGTGGCGATGCCGGAGAGGCGACCGAGGAGATTCAGATACGTTCGTTCGATGCCGAGCACGCGCCGAGTCGGGCCAGCGATCCGGGCGACGACCATCCCCGGCTCGACGCGATCGCCGTCCCGCACGGCCGGTGCGTAGGCGATCTCCGGCCACCGATTCGTCAGTTCATAGAGCGGGACCAGGCCCGAGGCGACCCCTGCCGCTCTCGCAACGACGTGGAACCTGGAGCGATGGTCGGCGGGGATCGCGACCTCGCATGTGATGTCGGCGCCGCCCCCGCCACGTCCGGCGCCGAGATCCTCATCCATCGCGAGGTCGAGCAGACGCGTCACAAGCCCGGAGTCGCACAGGAGATCTGAGAGTTCGTGGAGCGCAAGCCCGTTCGGGTCCATCGGTTGCGGATCGTTCGAAGCCATCAGGCCATCGTAAGCGTGACGGGGACTGTCGGGAACATCCGGGGAGAGTTGGGGCTAAACTCGGCTGTATCTCGCGTCTTGGAGCCGGTGGGCCCCCGAGACGATGGAACACGGAGACACGCGCCCATGGGACTCATGACCGGCAAGACTGGCCTCATCGTCGGGATCGCCAACGACCGCTCGTACGCGTGGCACATCGCCAAGTCGATGATCGAGCACGGCGCGAAGTGTGTCTTCACCCACCTGCCCGGTGAGAAGAACGAGCGGCGCACGCGCAAGGCCGTCGAGTCGCTGGGTATCACCGATCCGTGGCTGCGTCCCCTCGATGCCGGCAAGGACGAGGATATTGACGCGGTCTTCGCGCAGTACGCCGAGTCCTTCGACAGGATGCACTTCCTGGTCCACTCCATCGCCTTTGCCGACCGGGACTGGCTGCAGGTCGGCAGGTTCTGCGACACGCCCCGCCAGGCATACCTCTCCGCGATCGACATCTCCGCGTACACGCTGCTGGCCATGGGCCGGCGCGCCAAGCCCCTGATGGCCAAGTCGGGTGGCGGCTCCATCATGTGCATGTCCTACTACGGCGCGGAGAAGGTCGTCCCCGGCTACAACGTCATGGGCGTCGCCAAGGCGGCCCTCGAGTGCACGGCCCGCTACATGGCCCTTGAGATGGGCTCGGACAACATCCGCGTGAACTCCATCTCGGGCGGGTACCTCCGCACGCTCGCCTCCTCCGCCGTCGGCGGCACCGACAGCATGGAGGAGCGCTCCGCCCAGCGTTCCCCGCTCCGTCGCTCGGTCGACGGGGCCGACGTCGGAAACACCGCTGTCTACCTCGCCAGCGATCTGTCCGCCGGCGTCACCGGCGAGACGATCTATGTCGATTGCGGCGTGAGCACGATCGGGGTGTGATCCGGGCCGGAACTCGCGTCCGGATAAGCGGTATGGCGGGTGCCGCGTGGCTTTCACAGCACCCGCCGGGGATAACCACAGCAAAGTGCGTGAACTTTCTCAAGCCCCCGGCACCGAACATGCCGACGCAGTGCTCGGCATGAGCATCCTCGGGTCCAATGTCGCCCAGTCCCTCGCCGGATCCGCACAGGCGGAGCAGGTGGCCGCTCGCGAAGCGGACCGGTCGAAGGATCCGCGCCCTCGGGCATCGCGCGTGAGGAAGGACGAGTTCGAGCGGCACGTCTCCGAGGTCGAATCTGCCGAGGCGGTCGAGGGTCTCCGAGACCAGGAACGCCGCGAGGAGGCGGGCGAGCGGGGTCGGCGCGATCCGCGAACGGCGATGCATCGGTCGCCCCACGGGTATGACGCGTCGGGATCGGGGCGTCGTGAGGAAGACGATCCTCGGATCGACCTGAAGGGTTGAGCGAGCGGGATCGTTGCGAGACCGAGGGTCGGTCACGCCGCGATTCGGGCGAGTCCCTCGGCGTGTCGCAGACGCTCGATGTGCCTGAAGACGTCGATGAGAAGCGTTCGGTCCTGATCGCGACCGATCATCCAGTCGCAGCGGGCCATGTCTTCGACGAGATCGTCGCGGACGCACGAGATGGCGTGGGCGTCGCGCCCCGCGCAAGAGAGACAAATTCCAGCGGCGAGGCGCCCGATCGCCTGATCGCTGCCCGTGCCGTGCTCCATCTCCCATTCGAGAAGCGCGGTGTGGTCGATGGTCCTGGCGGATGGCCTTGCGCGAAGTGCGCGATCGGCCCTTGCGATGCCCTCCATGCCGCCCCGATCGTCGAGGTTGACGAAGCGCCACGCGGACTCCCGGAGCGCGACCTCCGGCTCGTTCCCTGCAACACGGATCATCAGATTCCAGGCGCGATCCGTGGCCCACGATCTTCCGTCACCAGCGCAGAGGTCCGCGCTGATCGCTCGCGCGCAGGTTGCGGAGACGGCCGCGTCCGCCTGCTCCGCGCAGGACTCGAACGCGCGACAGAGACGCAGCATCGAACGATCGCTTCGGGTCGGCTCGGCCGACTTTGTGCAGAGGACCCGGTCGGACGGGCGACGGCCAATGAGCCGATCGGCCAGCCCGATGCGATGCGAGGCGCGAGAGAGAGCCGCGGCGGCCTCCGCGACGGCGCGGACCAGTTCCGCGTTCGGGCCGGGTGTGACGGTGTTGATTCCGAGTGTCACGACGGAGGGATCCACAAGGAACGGAAATGCGGAGGCGTATGTGAGTGGACGGGGCGTCGCCCAGTCGTACCACGATGCGTCGCGCCCTGTGCGCTCGAGCGTGGTGATCCGAAGCCCCTCGCCCGGCTCTGTGTGGACGATCGTGTCGAGCGCCATCGATCTGCAGGTCGACTGGGCGTTTGCGCCGACACGCACATCAATCCAGTGCACCGCAGAGGAGCCCGGCGCGGCGCGAAGCGCGTCGGCCACCTCCGGTCCGACTGCGAGGCCGATGCGCAGGGGGCGTTCGGGCCAGGGGAGCCGATCGTGCCACTTGGACAGGCGGCTCGCGGCCCGCTCCCCCGATCCGTTGAGGAGATCAAAGCGATCGCGCACGGGCCTTGTCCAGCGAGCGAGGGCCTCGAAGGCGCGGCAGAACATCGCCGCCACGGCGAACAGCCCCGCGCCGTTTCGATTCGGTCCGATCTGTCCGGTGAGCCGTCTGGCGGCGGCGCCAGCGTCAAGGCGGAGAACGCCGACGGCGACCACGATCAGCCACATCCCAAGCGGCACGCCGAACATGGGCATCGCAAGCCATTGGGCGCCGAGGAAGTAAGCCGTCGCAACGAGCGCGCACGCGCTGAGGAGGAGGTGCGCCGGCGAGGGTCGTGCTGCGGGAACCGTCACGTCGTTTGTGGGTGGCATCGTCGCAGAAGATCGGCGACGAAGCGGGGCGCGTTGAGCGCGGTCCGGGAACGTGCCGGATCTCTCGCGATTGCCGGTGCGCCGACTGATTATCGGACCCAAGAATGGTGAACGGAGCGCTCTCAGCGTCCGGAGAAGAACTTCGCGACGGCGCGGATCGTGACGGCCCGGCCGATGACGCCGATGGACTCAGTCAGGGGAATGAGCTTGGGACAGACTTTGGCGCAGTTCTGGGCGTTGCCGCAGTCGTTGATCCCACCGGCGCTCATCAGAGCGTCGAGGCGTTCGGCCTTGAGTCGCTTTCCGGTCTCGTGTTCGTTGAAGAGGCGCGCCTGATTGATCGCGTGGGCACCGACAAAGGAGGTGTCCCATGCGGACTGGTCCGGTTCGATGTTGAACTGTGGGCAGGCCTCGAGGCAGCAGCCGCACGACATGCAGGTGGACATGACGTAACGCTGCTCCTGGCTCTCGGGCGACTCTGTCGGCCCGGATCCGAGTGAGTAGGTTCCGTCGATGGGGACCCACGCCTTCACGCGCTTGAGGTTGTGGAAGAGGCGTGAGCGATCGACCCAGAGGTCGCGGACCACGGGGAACTTGCTCATCGGCTCGAGGGTGATGGTGTCCCCCTCGGCGGGGGCGTAGTCGTCGATCAGGCAGGAGCAGGACTGGCGGACCTTGCCGTTGATGACCATCGTGCACGCCCCGCAGACTTCTTCGAGGCAGCCGGAATCCCACACGACGGGCGTCGTCTTCCTGCCATCGGCAGTGACAGGACTGGCGGCGATCTGCTGGAGCATCGAGATCACGTTGGAGCCGCGTTCGACCGTGACCTGGAACGTCTCCCAGCGCGAGGGCTTGCCGGGTCCGTCGCAGCGGAGCACCTTCACGTAGACCTTGCGTCCGGGCACCGCGCGGGCGCGGTTCGCGGCGGCGATGCGGGCGGCTTCGGCGGCGTGAGGAGGAAGATGGGTTGCGGTTGTCATTCGATCACCTGAGAGTGCTGACCATGTCCGACGATCACGAGGCGGCTCCGGCCATCGCGGGCTTCTTGGCGCCGGAATCAACGTCCTTCTTGCCGTACGTGCGGGCCGTGGGCAAGATCAGCGAGGCGTCGATCGGCTCGAACGCGACCGTGGTTGAACGCGTGGCGGCGTCGAACCGGGCGACGCTGGACTTCATGAAGTTCGCATCGTCGCGGTCGGGGAAGTCCGGGCGGTAGTGAGCCCCGCGCGATTCCTTGCGTCCCTTTGAGCCGAGGGCCACCGCGTCGGCGATCGCGAGCATGTCCCCCACCGCTCTTGCGTATGTGAACGACTGATTGCTCCAGGGCGCATCGTCCGGCAGGCGGACTCGCGCGTAGCGGTCCTTGAGCTCGCCGAGCTTCTTGAGGCATTGTTCGAGGCGTGGCTCGGTGCGGACGACCGTGCAGGCCGCGGTCATCTCGTCGCCGAGTTCCTTGCCGATGATATAGGGATTCGTCGCGGCGTCCGCGCTTCCCTGGCCGACGGTGGCGAGAAGTCGCTGGCCCTTCTGGTTCTCCTGCTCGACGACGCGGTCGAACGCCGACGCGGGCATGTCCGACGCGGGGTTCTTCGACGGGGCGTCGTTCCGGACGTAGTTGACGACGGAGACGCCGCAGAACAGACCGTCGAAGATGCACGACAGAAGCGCGTTCGCTCCGAGACGATTCGCACCGTGGTACGCGAAGTTGACCTCACCGAAGGCGTACAGCCCCTTGACGTTGGTCATCATGTTGTTGATCGCGCCGAGCTGCATGCCCAGGCCGACCTCGGCGCCGAGCGGCGCTGGAGAGCCGGACTTGTGCTTCGGGCGCGGCTCCGCGGGGTTGTACGAGCCCTTCGTGAACTGCGTCCAGAGGCCGCCCATGCTGTAGTGCACGGCGGGGAAGATCTTCATGGGTTCATGGCGAGGATCGACACCGACAAACTTCTCGTAGATCTCAAGGATGCCGCCGAGCTTCTTGGTCAGGTACTCGGGGTCCTTGTGCGTCAGGTCGAGATAGACCTGGTTCTCGCCGGAGACGCCCATCCCTTGGTTCACGCAGATATCGAAGATCTCGCGCGTGGCGATGTCGCGCGGCACGATGTTGCCGTAGGCCGGGTACTTCTCTTCGAGGAAGTAGAACCGCTCGGCTTCGGGGATGTCCCGTGGAGCTCGCGTGTCGCCGGGCTTGCGCGGCACCCAGACGCGGCCGCCCTCGCCGCGTGCTGATTCGGACATCAGTCTCAGCTTGTCAGCGCCCGGTATCGCGGTCGGATGGACCTGGATCATCTCGGGATTGCCGTACCAGACGCCGGCCTGGTAGCAGCGGGCCGCGGCGGCTCCGTTGCAGATGATCGAGTTCGTGCTCTTGCCGAAGACCAGCCCGCACCCGCCTGTGGCCATGATGACGGCATCGGCGCGGAAGGCCCGGACCTGCATCGTCCGCATGTCCTGGGCGACGATGCCGACGCAGCGCCCTTCCTCGATGATCGGCCAGAGGAACTCCCAATACTCGTACTTGGTGACCTTGCCCTCGGACTCGTATCGCCGGGTCTGCTCGTCGAGAGCGTAGATCAGCTGCTGACCCGTGGTGGCGCCGGCGAAATGGGTGCGTTTGAAGAGCGAGCCGCCGAAGAGGCGCAGGTCGCGCTTTCCCTCGGCGGTGCGATTGAAGGGGACGCCCATGCGATCGAGCAGGTCGATGATCTTGGGCGCCCAGTTGGCCATCTCGAGGACGGGGTGCTGATCGGCGAGGAAGTCACCACCGTAGATGGTCTCGTCGAAGTGCTCGTACTCGGAGTATCCCTGCTGGCGCGCGACCTCGTTGCAGGCGTTGATGCCGCCCTGGGCGCAGACGCTGTGGGAGCGTTTGACGGGCACGAGCGAGAAGAGATCGACGGGAAGGCCAGCTTCGGCAACGCGGACGCTCGCCGCGAGACCCGCAAGACCACCACCAACGACGATGACGCGATGCTGTGACATGGATCAGTGCCCCCCGCCGATTGAGGTGGTTCCGGTCGGAGCGCCCTCCGCGACCTGAGGGGGTGGCGCGTGACCTGAGCGGAGCATCTGCTCGGTCCCTCTGGCCTCCTTGACGTCGAGCGTTGCAAATCCGATGACGGCGCTCCAGGCCAGGAGCATCAGGCCGACGCCGAGGGCGGCACAGACCTGCCCCCAGCGCTTCTGGGCAGCGACAGAGATCGTCAGCCCCCACGTGATCGCGGCGGTCCAAAGGCCGTTGGCAAGATGGAAGACCAGCAGAGACACGCCGATCATGTACGCCAGCGAGACCACCACGCCTGCAGCGGTCAGGCCGGTGTCACCGCCTTGCAGGACCATCGCCATGGTGGAAGCCGCGGCTTCGGCGCTCCACTTCGTGCCCCCGGGGACGAGGAACGTCCAGCCCCAGCGAAGGGTCGCGACGTGGTAGAAGACGAAGAGGACGCCGACATATCCGCTGATTCGCTGGAGGGTGTACCTCCAGTTGGCCTGATAGGCGTATCGAGACGTGTTCGCGCGACCGCTCCTGGCGTAGTAGATGCCGAGGATCGAGTGGAACGCGATCGGGAGCCAGAGACCGAAGACCTCGATGATGATGAGGAAGGGCAGCGAGTGGATGAAGTCCACCTCGTGCTGGAACGTGGCGACGCCTGCGTGTCCGTGCTCGGCCTTGCTCTTGTTGAGAAGTCCCCACACGATGGAGGCGTTGGTGAGGAGGTGGACGCACAGGAAGACGCCAATCGGCGCGATGCCGGTCAACGAATGCAGGCGTCGGAGGAGGAAGTGGTGACGTTCGAGCAGCAATGTCGAGGCCACTTGGTGGACTCCCGGCGAGGGTGTCGGTGTGCCGCTCGGCACCCGACGCCCACGCGCGTTCGGGGTACTTGGCTCATCGTAGCGATCGCGGCGTTGGATTCTCTCCGTGGACGCGTGTCGCCGCTCAACCGATCGGGCCTGGGCCCACAACACCCGCGGAGCCGGGCACCGCGACACCCCCCGGCGTCTGGGGCTTGAGCCGTCCCTCCTGAATGGCCTTTGCGACGGCGCGCGAGATCTCCACGTACTGCATCCGCAGCTCGTGCAGATAAGAGCGAATCACCTGAGACTCGGTCTCGGTGAGATTGCCCTTGGTCTTTTCTTCGAGCATCCCCAGCATATCGATGTGCAACTTGGCCATTTCGGGGGAAAGAATTGCCTGACCCGTGGAAGGGTCCGGGAAGGCGCCCATGTAGAGCAGCGCCTGGCTTGCGAGCATGCGAAGCAGCTCCTCGAAGAGGGTGATCTCGCCTTCGGCACTCTCTGCGGCGGCTCCATGGCTCGGAGCGCCGGCCTGACCGGGTGCGGCGGCGGGCTTTGCGGCCGGCTTGGCCGCGGCCTCCTTTGCCGCCAGCCGCTCCTTCTCTGCCTGGGCCTGCGCCTTCCAGTCCGAATCGACGATAATCTTGGGGGCGTCGTCTGCCATTCGATCCTCCTGACGGTTCGAGGGTAGTCTACGCATCCGGCGCGTTCGCCCCGAAGGGCGGGCGTCGGCACGAGGGAAACGGAATGCCGGACGAAGCCCGCCGATCCGACCGAAACCGCGCTCTTTGCCTGCGAGTGGTCGCGTTGGTGGCGATCGCCGGGTCGCTCGTGGCGTGCTCTGGACAAGGCTCGTTCTCCATGGCTTCCTCACGCACCGTGCTCACACCGGCGGACTTCTCTCGCGAAGGGGTCCCGGTTCCGACCGCCCCCGAAGGTCCGGATCCGCTGCTGGCAAGTGCGACGATCACCGGCCCGATTGGCGCCGGACAGGGGATGTTCGACGTGGTCGCGACGCCCGGAGAGCCGGCCCTGAGCACGGACGCGGCTCCGGTCAGCGGACCGATGCTCATCGACGCGAAGATCGGGGATGTCAACGGGAAGCCGGTGTTCGCCTCGGCGTTCTTCGATCGGGGCACCTCGACATCGCCGCCGCTGGGGCCGCGGCTTGCGGCCGAGGCCCGGAACCGGACAAGGCGGGAGTGGACGGTCTTTGCGAGGGACCAGATCAGCCAGACGCTCCAGGGATTCGTTGTGGACGAGTTGCTCGAGGCCGAGGCGCGGTCGAAACTGACCGACGAGCAGCGCCAGGGGCTTCGGTTCTTCGTGGACACGCTCCAGCGGGACCTGGTCAGCGCGAACCGGGGCAGCCGCACGGCGGCGGAAGAGTCGCTCGGCGGGCGCACCGTGAACGATTTCAAGCGTGAGCGTGAGCAGGAGCTGCTGATTCGGCGCGAGCTGGCGACGCTCGACCAGCGGACGATCGTCAGCCCGCGAGATATCGAGAATGCGTGGGAGCGCCAGCAAGACCTTTACAACCCGCCCCCGAACGCCACTTTCCGCTTGATCAGCGTGGATGCCGCAGATGAGGAGGCGGTTCAGCGGATATCCGAGATGCTCCGATCCGGCACGCCGTTCGAACAGGTCGCGAACGACCCGGCGAATGATCTTCTGGTGATTCCCGAGTTGGGCGTGCAGGAACGCACGTTCCGGGGCGCGTTCAGCGAGGCCAAGTTCTTCGACATCGAGCCGCTCCAGGCGGCAGCGCGGACCCTCACGCGCGGCGCGTGGACCGGGCCGGTCCGCGTCGAGCGGGGGCAGAGCGCGAGTCTGTACTGGATCTACCTCCAGGACGTGCGTGCGGAAGAGCGCTCCCTCGCCGACACGCAACTCGTCATCTACAACGACCTCCAGCAGCGTCGGTTCCGTCGCGAGCGCGAGTTGTACATCAACCGGCTCGCCGAGCGGGCGAGCTTCACGAGCGTCGACGAGATGACTGCGCGCCTTATGGCGATCGCCGAGGCACGCTACATGCCCGCACCGACCCAGACTCGATGAGGAACGGAACCGCCCCGTGCCCACGGCCCGACCGCAACTGCTCGACCGGGTGCTTCGGGCGCTCGGCCTGCGGCCTCGAAACCGGGGCGGCCCATCCGCGAGAAGCGGGCACGCCGCGGAGACCGGCGCGTGGGGCGAGCGCGAGGCGGAGCGCTGGCTCAAGTCAAGGGGATACGCGATCATCGGGCGGAACGTCGCGACGCAGGCGGGCGAAGCGGACCTTGTCTGCCGCGCCTCGGACGGGAGGACGATGGTCGTGGTCGAGGTGAAGTCTCGGCTGTCGCCGGAGGGCGGGGGCGTCTTCCGTCCGGAGCACGCGATCAACGCGTCGAAGCGCCGGCGGCTGCTCGCGATCGCTCGCGTGCTCGCACGGGCCAATCGCTGGGGTGATCGACCGGTGAGGGTGGACGTGATCGCCGTCGAGCGCCTCGGCGATCGTCTCGATGTGCGGCACCACGAAGGGATCGGTCGCTTGCGTGCATGATTCGAGCTATGCCGTGGTCCATTCCCGTCGGCCGGCGAGCGTTCCCCTGAGGGCGGCCTCGAGACGGTGCTCCGCTGCGGCGTCGGCGTCGATCCGGAGCGGGAGGATCAGACTGAACATCGACCCTCGACCCGGCTCGCTCTCGACCTGGATCTCTCCCTGGAGGATCTCGGCGAGTTCCTTGGAAATCGCAAGCCCAAGCCCGGTGCCGGTGTGCTCGCGCGTGTGCCCCCCATCGAGCTGGGTGAACTTGTCGAAGATTCGATCGAGATCCTCACGCGGGATGCCCGGCCCGTTGTCGATGACGCTGATCCTCACGCGGTCCTGCCCATGGTCGGTCGCGGCTCGGAGCCGCTCGACACGGAGGACGATCAGACCGGGGCGTCCGGTGCGCGACTCCGGCTCGATGAACTTGACGGCGTTCGAGAGGAAGTTGAAGACGACCTGCTGGAACTTTTTGGCGTCGGTCTCGATCACCGGGACCTCGGGCCCGACCTCGAGTTTCAGGGCGATCCCCTTGCGATCGGCCATCGGCGAGACCAGGCCAAGGAGCGCGTCGCACGCGGCGCCGAGGGCGACCTGCTCCGAGCGGAGATCGACCTTTCCCGCCTCGATCTTGGCCATTTCGAGCAGGGAGTTGATCATCTCCAGGAGCGTGCGTCCGCTGGTGTGGATGTTCTCGATGTAGCGTAGTCGCTTGGTCAGACGCGGGTCCGGCGATGCGCCCGATGCCTCGGTTCGCGCGATCTCGCCACGGGCGATCTCGAGCAGGAGCTCGGCGAAGCCGATGATCGAGTTCAGAGGCGTCCGCAGCTCGTGGCTCACGCTCGCCAGGAACTCCCCCTTCACCCGAGCCGCCTCGTACAGGGCGCTGTTGCTCTCGGCGAGCTCGTTCAGCTTGATGTCGAGCGCCGCGTTGATCGATCGCAGCTGCTCCTGAGACCGCTGCAGCTCTCCGAGCATCAGGTTGAACGTCTCGGCAAGCTCCTCGAACTCATCCCCCGTCGAGATGTCCGATCGGATCGAGAGGTCCCCCTCGCGCACACGCTCCGCCGTCTCCTTCAGCGCACGCACGGGGCCCAGGATGATCTTGTGCGTGATCAGGTGGAAGACGAGCACCGCAAGCCCGAGCACCATCGATCCCGCCGAGAGCAGATACACGCTGTTGATGATCAGCAGCCACGCCGCGCCGTCGGATCGCCGCTGAAGGATCAGGAGCCCCGACAGCTCGTCGGTCGCCTGGGGCGTGGGCGTGCCGTCGGCGTCCGGTGGCGCCCCGTGCTCGGCCCTCGCGAAGCGGAAGACCCTGGTTCCCCCGTCCCATGCCGAGGCCCAGCGCTCCTGAAGGTCAGGGTCGGCGCGGAACGCCTCCACCGCCGACGCGACGAACGGATCCGAAACGCCCAACCGGGAGGCCTCGTCGACCGTCACCCGCCGCACCCCAAGTCGCGCGATCTCAGCCGCCGTCGTGCGCCCGGCCGCGACCAGCCGCTCATGGGCGTCCACCGTCAGGCGCGAGATATCGAGTTCGCTCTGCCGGACCAGCGCGTGCATGCGGAAAAAGGGAACCGTGAGCGCCATCACGACGATGAGGACGATGGCCCCACCGAACATGAGCAGACACTTGTTCGCAAGCGAGATGCCGCGCCACATGCCGAGAGTCTAGAGCCCGAGGCACTCAGTCGCCGTGCCGCTCCCGGAGCTTGGGCGAGAGCCGGAGCATCAACTGCACACGCTCCAGCTCGTTGACCCAGTCCTGCAGCGTCGCCGCGATCTCGTCAGGGGGCACCGGAGCGCCGGGCAACGGGCATGAGGCGCCCAGCTTGGCGGCGGCGATCGCCCTGTATCGCGCCAGCGACCGGTCCCCCATCACCGAGCAGAAATCAAAGTCCTCGTTGAGCATCAGCACCGTCGGGACCCGCAGCCCGGAGCAGATCTTGAGCGGCTCCGCGAGGTCGAGGTTCTTGTCGCGATCGACGACGCGGAGCGCGACCTTGCCGGGGTTCGCCCGCTCGATGTGATCGAACATCGGGACCTGCTGGACGCAGTCGCCGCACCAGGTGCCGGAGATGATGAGGATGTTGACCTGCCTGGTGAACCCGGCAATGAGCGAGCGCTGTTGCTCGGTCAGCCGGACGCGGCCGTGGAAGTCGCGCCACTTGGCCTGCTGGTCGGGCGTCCCCGTGGCGACGTACGCGTCGAACGCAAGGCCGGACTGGAACTTGGAACGCAGAAGGTCGTTGGTGAGCATGTTTGGTTCCGATGCGTATGGACGAACGTACGTCACAAGGCCGGCGGAGATTGTGGTACACTCGATACGTGGCACCGACGTCTACACAGTTCGTCGACGACCGAGGCCGACCCGCCCGAATGCCCTACCTTCCGGACTTTGATGCTATCTGCGCGCGCATCCCCGGCCTGCGCTCGCTCCTTGTCGATCTCGATCCGACACGCCCGCGCCTGAGAAGCACGCTGAGCCCGGGCCAACTCGCCTGGTACGGCGCGGCGTGCGGGCTGTGGGTGGCGGTGTTTCTCCTCTCTCGCGGGCAACCGACCTTTATTCGTTACGCGTCGGGTGCCGCGGTGATCATGGCCGTGGTCGTCGGCTCGTATTTCCGGCGGCGGGCCGGATTCAGGCGGGGGCTGCAAAGAGTCCGGAATGTGATGCTGGACGCGACGCTCTGCCCATCGTGCACGCACTCGCTTGAGGGGCTTCCTCGCCATGAGGACGGGTGTGTGATCTGCCCGGAGTGCGGCGCGGCGTGGCGCAACGGTCCCACCCACGGATCGGACATCACGTCTCGTCCACCCGTCGCTTGATGTCTCGCAGCATGTCGAACGCCTGCATGGGCGTCATCGCGTCGAGCTTCAGCTCCCTGATCTCCGACACCGCCGGGTGCTCGAGGATCTCCGTGAAAAGGGCCAGTTGTGACTTGGGCGCGCGGGTCGTGATGCGCGAGATGTCGGGCTTCTTCGAGCGCGGTTCCTTGGCTGACGCGGTTCGGGGCTCGGAAGGACGCGGCTCCGTCTCGCGAGCGCCGAAAGCGCCGGCATCCCCGGCTCCAGCACCCATGTCGTGCTGCACCGCGAGTGAGTCAAGAACCTCCTTGGCACGATCGGTCACGGTTCGCGGGATCCCGGCCAGTCTCGCGACGTGGATGCCGTAGGACTGGTCGGTCCGTCCGGGCAGGATGCGATGCAGGAAGACGATCTCATGCGAGCCGTCGGGCGTGGTCCATTCGCGCACGGCAACATGCAGATTGCGGACGCGCCCCGGCAGACGCTCTTCCAGGTGCGTGAGTTCGTGGTAGTGCGTGGCGAAGAGCGTGCGCGGGCCTCGCCCTCCTTCACCCTCGCCTTGACCATCGCCCGCGCTCGGCTGCGCGAGATGCTCGGTGATCGCCCACGCGAGCGAGAGACCATCCAGCGTCGATGTGCCGCGGCCGATCTCGTCCAGCACAACGAGCGACCGCTCGGTCGCGTTGTTGAGGATGTTGGCGGTCTCGGTCATCTCGACCATGAAGGTCGACTGCCCTTGGTGGATCGCGTCGTCCGCGCCGACGCGCGTGAAAATGCGGTCCACCACGCCGATCGTGGCGCGATCCGCGGGCACAAAGCTGCCGACGTGCGCGAGGAGCGTGATGAGGGCGGTCTGGCGGATGAACGTGCTCTTGCCGGCCATGTTGGGCCCGGTGATGAGGGCCAGGGGAGCGCGGGCCGCGTCGTCCGGAACGATCGCGCCGAGTTCCAGGTCGTTGGGCACGAAGTCGCGCCCGAGCCGATCCTCCAGCACGGGGTGGCGACCCCCGTGGATCACAAGCGTCGGCTCCTGAACGATTTCGGGCTTCATCCACCCCTTCAGCGCGGCACGGTGCGCCAGCGCGTGCAGGGCGTCGAGCTCCGCGACGACCTCCGCGAACGCGCGGATCTCGGTGAGCCGCGCCATTGCCTCGGCGCAGATTGCATCGAAGATCGCCTGCTCGCGACCGACCGCTCTGGCCTCCGCCGTGGAGACCTTGTCCTCGAACGCCTTGAGTTCCGGCGTGATGTACCGCTCGGCGTTCTTCAGCGTCTGCTTGCGCGTGAACGTGGCGGGCGCGGAACGGGCCTGGGCCGCCGTCAGCTCGATGTAGTACCCGAAGATCTTGTTGAACCCGACCTTCAGCCCCGCGATCTGGTGCTCGGCCATCAGGCGCTGCTGGTACTCGATCATCCACGCTCCGGCGTCGCGCTGGAGCAGTCTGGCCTCGTCGAGATCCGCATCGATCCCGTCTCGGATCAGCCCGCCCTCGCGCAGGTGCGCAGGGGGTGCGTCCACGCACGTCGTCGTGATGCGCGTGGCGAGGGGCTGGAGCGCCTCGCGGATGGCAATCAGGCGCGAAGCGTGCGGCATGAACGCCCCGGGGTTCCCCACAACGCCCTTCTCCGCGGCCCCAGTGGTGAACCCGAGCGCTGCCAGGATCGCATCAATCCGCGCCAGCGACGATCCGAGCGCGACGATGTCACGAGGCGTGACCCGCGCGAGCGCGACCCTCGCGGCGATCCGTGCCGCGTCCTGCACGCCGTCGATCGCTCCGAAGAGGCCCGACGCAAAGCGACGATCCTCGACGAGGCACGCGACACAGTTCTGTCGCTCCGTGATGCGATCAACGCTGCCCAGGGGGCGCACGAGCCACTCGCGGAGCAGTCGCCGGCCCATGGGCGTCGCGAATGCGCCGGGTGTGCCGAGGAAGAGTCCGAGCAGGGACCCGTCGCCGGTGCCCGAGATGTTCCCGGCTCCGGCAAACGCGAGTTGGCGCAGGGGCCTCTCGATCTCCAGTGCCCGGAGACTCGTTGCGTCGATGGCGAGCAGGCCGCCCGTCCCCGCCGCATCGACGCGCGGGACGGAAAGGTGCGCCAGGGTCGCGCGTGTGAGCGCCGCGAACGCCGAGTCCTTGGGCACGCTCTCTCCGGCGGCGGGCGTCTGGGTCTCGCGCAGATACCTGATCACGGCGCCCGCGGGCGGCACGCAGACGCTTCTGTCGTCCAGCCCGAAACCGCCGAGCGTCCGCACCTTGTACTGCTCTCGCAGTGCGTCGAGCGCTTCGTCCGGCCTGAACTGCCATGACGGGCGGGGTGTGCCCGAGATGCTCAGGGCCTCGATGACGCGTCTGACGCGCGCGGGGGGGCGACCGTCGCCCGGATCGGCGTACAAGAGTTCCTTCACGCCACGGCGCGACAGCTCATCGACGAGAGACGACGGGGGACACGCGACGACGGTGAAAGCGCCGGTCGAGACCTCGACGACGGCAAGACCGATCTCCGACTCGTCGCTCTCGTCGTTGCCATCGCCCCAGCCGCTGAACCACGCCGCGCCGAGCCGATTGGTCGCGTCGTCGGGAAGGACCGAATCATCGACGAGGGTGCCCGGCGTCAGGACGCGGGTCACGGCGCGAGCGACGATTCCCTTGGCCTCGGACGGGTCCTCGATCTGATCTGCGACGGCGACGCGGAAGCCGGCGACGATCGCCCGTCGGAGATAGACCTCCAACTGGTGGTACGGGACGCCGGCCATGGGCATCCCGGCGGTTCGTTGCGTGAGCGTCAGCCCGAGGGCCTTGCTCAGCTTCACCGCATCATCGTCGAAGGTCTCGTAGAAGTCGCCCATCCGAAAGAGCAGCACGCAGTCCGGGTGCTTCGCCTTGAACGCGAAGTACTGGCGCATCGCGGGGGTCTGACGAGGGTCGTTCCCCGTTCCGGCCTTCGCTCCCCCACCGCCGCCATTCGTGCCGCCCTTCGCCATGGCGAACAGGATACGGACTCCGAGCGCAGGAGTCGCGCCTCTGGGAAGGTCCGCGACCGAATCAGCTCGGGACCGGTGACGCCAAAAGGGGCGCGACCCGATCGACGAATCGACCGGGTCGCTGTGGGGGGGAAATGGGGACTGATTTGGGCCGGAAT
>JAPKGU010000045.1 GCA_026647565.1 Phycisphaerales bacterium
GAGCGCGATCTCCAATCCCGGCCGTGCGCTCCTGGCGACCGGAGCGATGAACACCTCGTAGCCGACCACGACCGCCGGCCCAGCACCCCGCCTCAATCAGGTCGGGGGCATCGCGTGCATATGCAGGAAAGCGGAGAGGGGGGGATTCGAACCCCCGAACGGGACAAGCCCGTTACTGGTTTTCGAGACCAGCCCTATCAACCGCTCAGGCACCTCTCCGTGCGGCAGGGGCGGTAGTTTAGGCACGCGCCCGGCGGCTCTAAAGCACTCGGGCCAACTCCTGATCGATGCCGGGGAGCCATCGGCGTGCGGTCGAGGCGTCGAAGCGCTCCGGCAGTTCCAGGATCGGCTCGCACGCAACAAGCAGACGAACAACCGCCTCCGTGACCCTGGATGGCGCCGAGGCCCCCGCGCTCCAGTGGTCGTGATCGACCCAGGCCAGCCGGACGATGTGGGTGGATTCTGCGCCCTCGGCCCGGCGCACGCGCACCGTGTGGCTCCAGCCGCCGGAGACCTCGGACTCCGTCAGGACCTCGACCGCCACCCTGGAATCGTTCGCGGGTACCATGGCTCGCCCGCCAGCGTAGCGTGTTCGGCCCGGTGCCGCACGCCCCGCCCGGACCATCCACCTCGGCCGACGGAGATTGTCCTTGTCCTTCATCCTCGAGATCATCCGCCTGGGCCTGACCAACCTCCGTCTGCATCTTCTGCGCTCGGTGCTCACGACGCTCGGGATCATCTTCGGAGTCGGCGCGGTGATCACGATGGTCTCGATCGGCGAGGGCTCGACGCGCGAGGCCCTGAAGCAGATCGAGCGCCTGGGCGCGCGGAACATCATCGTCCGCTCGCAGCAGCCGCCCGAGAGCGGCCAGGCGAACCAGTCCACCCAACGCTCCTGGGTCAGCCGCTACGGGCTGACGTACCAGGATCTCGAAGTGGTGAGGCAGTCCATGCCGGATGCCGCGGTCATCGTCCCGCTGAAGCAGGTGGGAAGCGATGTCTCGCGCGGGGCCGCTCGCAAGTCCAGCCAGGTGTACGGCACGACGCCGGACTTTCCGCTGGTCTCGAACGTGCAGATCGCGCGTGGCCGATACCTCAATCAGGAAGACATGGACAACCAGTCGCTGGTCGCCGTGATCGGGCACGAGCTCGCCAAGCAGCTCTTCCCGTTCGATGACCCCCTCGGCGCAACCTTCCGCATTGACCTCAAGACCGTCACCGTCGTCGGCATCCTCGCGCCTGTCGGCCTGTCCGGCGGGGCGGGCGCGGCCCTGGTCGGGCGAGACCTGAACCTCGACGCCCACATCCCGCTCACGACGGCCCGAGCCGTTTTCGGGGACCTTGTGACCCGAAGGTCCAGCGGAAGCTTCCAGGCAAGCGAGGTGCAGATCGCCGAGATCTACGTCATGGCCATGGATCGGGAGCGGGTCCTGATCGATGCGGCGAGGATCCGGCGCGTGCTCGATGTGCGCCACCCGGCGCTCACCGACATCGGCATCATCGTTCCGTACGAGCTGCTCGCCCGCGCCCGCAAGCAGGCACAGGCGGGCAAGTGGATCGCCGGCATGATCGCGGGAATCTCGCTGCTGGTCGGCGGCATCGGCATCATGAACATCATGCTCGCCACCGTCACCGAGCGAACGCGCGAGATCGGCATCCGACGGGCGCTCGGTGCGACACGCAAGCACATCATCTGGCAGTTCCTCGTCGAGACGAGCGTGCTCTCAACCCTCGGAGGCGCCGTCGGCGTTGCGCTCGGGCTGGTCCTCAGCTTCGGCCTGGCGGTGGTCGTGCCCCTCCTGTACCGGCTCCCGCTGCTCGGCCGATACGTCGACCCCGACGCGGCGCTGCCGACCCACGTGACCACCTGGTCCGTGCTTCTGTCCTTCTTCGTCGCGATGCTGACGGGCCTCGTCTTCGGCCTTTATCCGGCGCAGAAGGCCGCGATGCAGGATCCGATCGTGGCCCTCCGCCACGATTGAGATCATGCTCGCGATGCCGGGACCGATCACTCGGGTTCGCGCTCAGTCGGCCTCGGACTCGCCGGATGAGCCCGCCGACTCGGGCCGGTCTGCGGGACGCCGATCGCGCATCTCAAGGATGAACTCGTACATCATCCGGCGATAGTGGTCGCCGAACAGCCCGTGCCTGTACCCCGGCAGGATCATGACCCGGAACTGCTTCTTGGCCTTCTGGAAGGCATCGATCAGGCGGATCGCGTTCTGGAAGTGGACATTGTCGTCCATGGTCCCGTGCGTCACGAGGAGCAGGCCGCTCAGGTTCTTCGCCGCTTCGATGACGCTCGTCCGCTTGTACCCATCGGGGTTGGCCTGCGGTGTCAGCATGTACCGCTCCATGTAGATCGTGTCATAGAGAGACCAGTCGGTGACGGGCGCTCCGGCGATTCCCGCGGCAAGCACGCTGGACTGGGTCATCACGAACGAGGTCAGGTATCCGCCGAAGGAGTGGCCGTGCATCCCGATCCTCTCGGGATCAATGTACGGACGCTGCTTGATCCACTCGATCGCGCGGAGGACATCGTCCTTGGCATCAATGCCGAGCTGCTTGTAACAGGTCCAGGCAGACCGAGCGCCCTTGCCGCTGGAGCTGTATGGGTCCGCGCGAAAGAGAATGAATCCTTCATGGGCGAGGACGTGCTCCCAGAGCATGGGGCCCCACGCGTCCCGGACGGTCGGGGCGTGCGGTCCGCCGTATGTCTGGAACCAGACGGGATACGACTTCTCGGGGTCGAAATCGGGTGGATAGAGGATGCTCCCCTCGAGGACGTACGGCTCGCGACCTTCGATCTCGACGGGAATCTGCACCAGTTCGTAGCGGCCGCGCCGGTACTTTGCGAGGTCGCGAACCGGGTTGGTGTCGAGGGTGCGAACGGCGGTGCCGGAGGCGTCGCGGAGCGTAACTCTCGATGTGCGGTCGTGCGCCGACCAGGAATCGATGAACAGATCCCCCTTGGGGCTCACCGACACGGAGTGGTGGCCCGGTTCGGACGTGAGCTTCTGCATCTCGGTGCCGTCGAAGCGGATCCGGTACAGGTTCTCGGCGATGTGAGAGTCGGCGGTGGCGGTGAACCAGAGCCACTTCCCTTCCTCGTCGACGTGGGCGATCGACCTGACCTCCCACGGTCCGCTGGTCACGGGCTTGGGCTCCTTCGATCCCTTCTCGATCAAGTAGACGTGCTTCCAGCCCGTTCGCTCGCTGAGCCAGAGATAGGAGCCGTCCTTGAGGAACCTGGGCGATCCGAGCCACTCGACCCACGCTTCGGTGGACTCTCTCCAGAGGACCTCCGGCCGGCCCCCGTTGACGCCGACGCGGCAGACATCCATCCAGGTCTGGAAGCGATCCTGCACCGTCAGGAAGAGGTCGCCACCCCCTCCTCCATCCTTGAACCATGAGACGCCGGGGATGATGAAGCGACCGTGCTCGTAGGCGGAGAGATCGACCCATCGCGGCTCGCCGCCCGCGATCGAGACGATCCCGACGCGAACGTCGGGATTGGGCTCGCCGACCCTCGGGTATCGCGTCCGCTCGATGGTCTGCGGCTCGGTGTTGTCGTCGACGATGACAAACTCGGGGACGTTGGTGCTGTCGGTCTCGAGGAAGGCGATGCGCCGCGAGTCGGGGCTCCACCAGTAGGCCTGCCAGTCGCGATTGAACAACTCTTCGAAGTAGACCCAGCCCGCCTTGCCGCACTCGACCAGGCCGTGTCCTGAGGTGGTGAGCTGCCGCTCGGTGCGTGTCTCAACATCAACGACCCAGATGTTCTGGTTCTTGACGAAGGCGACGAAGCGACCGTCCGGGCTGAACGTCGCGAGCTCCTCTCGCTCGGGCGTGCTGGTGAGACGCACGGCGACGGTTCCGTCCATCGTGGCGTAGTAAAGGTCGTTCTCGTGCTCGACGAAAAAGGCCGAGCGGTCCTCGGTGAAGCGTCGCGAGCCGCTGGATGCGAGCCGATCGGCGGCGCGACGGTCGATGACCGGGATCTTCTCGAGCGCGGACGCGGCGGTGCTGTCCTCGGAGTGGAGTTCCAACCGTCCGGTCCGGGCATGGACTCGCCAGGTCTTGCCGTCCTTGCGCTGGAGGAAGTGCTCGCCGTCGTCGCGCCAGGAGAGTCCCGACACCGGCGAGCCGCTGAGGTTCGGAGCGGTCTTGCTCTCGTAGACCGCCTCGAACGTGATCGGCAGATTCGATTTGGCGTCCTCGGGCAGATCGGGTGCATCGGTCGAGAGGATCGCCACGGGCGACTGGAGGCGCAGCACGGGGAAGTCGGCTCCGACGGCGACGCCGCCGATCAGATCCCACGTGGCGAGGCCGTCCTGTGACATCGGCTCGAGCAGGTATGCGGCGAGCGTGCCGAGGGGCTGCGTCGTGCGGACGATCCACCAGCCTGCGGGGATGACCCTGGATTCCGAGCGCGTCGCCGTGTCGATCGAGAGGAGATTGACGCCCTGGAATGCTCGTTCGGAGCGCTCGGCACGGTCGACGGCCATCATCTCGCTGTCGAGTTCGATGTCCTCGCGAGTCTCGGCGACTCGGATGCCGTGGCGCTGGAGGGCATGGACAAGGGTCGTGTGCTCCGGCGCAAAGAGATACGCGTACGCGCGTTTCGTCGAGAGCGTGGGCACCCAGTCATCGACTCGTTTCACCGCGTAGTCCCGCGGCGTGTCCGTGCGAACTTGTCTCCCATCCCGGGTCTGTTCCTCCCAGCCAAGGACCGTGACCTCATCGGGCAGCGGTCTGGCCTCGACACGCAGGGCAACATCGGCTCCGGACTCTCCGGCCTTCGTCGTGGCTTCATCGGCGTCACGGACGAGCTTGGTCACCTTCGCGGCGTTCTCTCCCACGAAGCGGACGATCTCCTCGCAGAATGCCTTCGTGCACCTGACGCGGTCTTCGAAGGAGGCGTAGACGTAGGCCTCGGAGAGGATCGCGATCCGGTTTCGGAGCGCGACATAGGTCTCGCCGTAGCGGGGAATGGCCGGATACGACTCCCACGCCGTGTGGTCCGCGTTGAAATCGCCGTACCAGAAGGTCTTGTAGCCGGTGGCTGCCTCGAGCGACGCGGAGACGGCGGGCAGCATTTCGCTCGCGGCGAACGCGCGGATCGCCGGATCACCGGAGGGGTGGCGGGGTGAGGAGTAGGTGAGGGTGTATCGGTGGAATGAGCCGTTCGTGGTGTGGCAGTCGACGACGACGGCGGGATCCCACTCGTTCATCACACGCACGAGCGCTCGGGTCTCGGGCGCGGCCATGCGGACGTAGTCTCGGTTCAGGTCGAGGCCCTGCGCGTTCTCGCGCACACCGACGCCCTCGGCAGGCCCGGTCTGATGGGAGCGGTTCTTGGGGTCGATGCGCTCGTTGCCGTCCGTGTTGTAGATGGGCATGACGAGGAGCACGACTTTCCGGAGTTCGTCGGCCTTGTCCCTGGCGGCAAGGTCGCGAGCCAGCATGAGCAGGGCTTCCTTGCCTTCCACTTCGCCGGCGTGGATGTTGGCCATCAGGAGCACGATCGGTCGCTCGAGTGCCCTCGCGGCCTTTGCGTCCTTGATCTCGCGATCGGCGAGAACGAGCATGGGGATGTCGCGTCCCTCCGTGGACGAGCCGATCGTCTGGAGCGTGGCGTGGGGGTGCTGCTCGTCGATGGCCCGGACGATCGCCATCACCTCGTCGTAGCGGCTCGTGCGCGCGAAACCGGAGGCCTCCGCGGCGGTCAGGAGCGAGTCGGATGGCCGGGGTTCGGTCGGGGTGGTCGGCGTCTGGGCTCGAGCGGCGAGCGAAACGGACAGCACCATGGCAAGCGTGGAGAGATAGCGCATCGGAACGGTTCTCCGGCGATCGGCGTGATTCGTGGACGCCGCGTGCGAGAAGGATACCGCCAGTGCTTGCGTCCGTTGAGGCGGCGGCAGGATCGATCGGCTCACGCTCACGGACGCAGCAATGACGCGCCGTCCTTCTTGACGATCTCGCCTCCGCGCATCACGAACGTCACTCGCTGCAGTTCGGTGATGTCGTCGAGCGGACTGGCGCTCGTGGCGATGATGTCGGCGGCCATGCCGGGCTTGATTCGCCCTGCCGTGTCCTGGATGCCGCAGAGATAGGCGGCGGAGGTCGTCGCGCTGACGATCGCCTCGGCGTTCGGCATCCCTGCCTCGGTCATGTAGACGAACTCGAGTGCGTTGATGCCGTGAGCGCTGACGCCGGCGTCAGTGCCGAACGCGATCTTGACGCCGCCTTTGTAGGCACGGCCGAAGGCGCTCTGGATGACAGGTCCGACGGCTCTGGCCTTGGCGGCGACCGGCGCGGGGTAGTAGCCGGGGATGCCGGCGTTCGCCTCAACGGTCTTCCCAGCGAGGATCGTGGGGACGAGGTAGATTCCGTGCTGCCTCATGAGCTCGATCGCTTCGTCATCGAGAAACGTGCCGTGCTCGATGGAATCGACGCCCGCGCGGACCGCGGCCTTGATTCCGCGGGCGCCGTGGGCGTGTGCCGCGGCGCGCTTTCCGAGCAGATGCGCCGTCTCGACGACGGCGCGCAGCTCATCCTCGAACATCTGCTGCTCGATGCCTGCACCGATGTTGGAGAGGACGCCGCCGGTCGCGGTGAGCTTGATGCAGTCCGCGCCGCGCTTGACCTGATTTCGAACGGCGGCACGGCACGGATCGGCACCATCCGCGACGCCGTCCATCGGGGTCGGCTGTTCGAAGATGTCTTCGCGAAACCCGTTCGTGTTGTCGCCGTGGCCCCCGGTGGGCGTGACGGCTTCGCCCGCGGACAGGATTCGAGGCCCGCTCACGCGTCCGTTGTTGATGGCGTCGCGAACGGCAAAGACCGCGTCCCCGCTCGAGCCGAGGTCCCGCACGGTGGTGAAGCCGGCGAGCAACGTCTTCCGGGCATTGGCGAGCGCGGTGATGGCACGATCCGCGTCCGAGTCCTGCAGCTCGCGCAGGCGAACGTCGGGCGTGAACTCCATGGCAAGGTGCACGTGACAGTCGATGAGACCCGGCAGAACGAACTGGTCTGAGAGATCGACAACGTGGGCATTCTGGGGAATCTGCGCCGGATCCCCCACCACCGCCCGAACAGTGTCTCCTTCGACGATGACGATCGCGTTGGCGATCGGCGGGCTCCCCGGCTCGGCCAGCAGGTACCCGCATCGGATTGCGGTGACCTGGGGGTCGGGGTCGGAGGCCGCGGCCTGCGAGCGGTTGCCGAAGCATGCGAGCAATCCAAGGACGAGGGCTATCGGTCGGGTTCTGGGCATGGTGAACTCCGTGGCGCGGCAGTCTAGCGGAGCTTCTCGATATGCGCGCCGGAGTGCATAATCGTTCAGGGCAACCGTCATGGGAACCGGGCTCAATTCGAGCGCCAAGTGTTGCTTCGGACAAGGGATATCCAGTATGCTTTCGGTGCGCTTCTGCTCCCGGCCAGTGTGGCCGGAGCATTCATTCGTACTTTGGAGAGAGACTCATGAAGAAGATGGGCATTGCCGCGGCACTCGTCGCGGGCGTCGCGGGGCTTGCCTCTGCGGACGTGTACAACGACAACGTGGGCAACCATCTGGCTGGCGGCGATCTGCACGATTTCTTCGCCAGCCAGGGGTTCAACCACTTGGACATCATCTCGGTGACCGTGACGAATGATGCCCAGTTCCTCTATTTCGATCTTCACCTGAATGCGGATCTGGACGCCACGAACTGGGGCACTTACGCGGTTGGAATCTCGACCGGTGATGCGGGCGGGAGCAACAGCAACGCGTGGGGCCGCAACATCAACTGGCAGCGCGACATCAACTACTGGATCGGCACCTGGGCCAACGACGGCGGATCGGGCATCGGCGGCCAGCTCTGGCAGCATGCCGGCTCCTGGAACCAGATTGCGGGTCTGGCTTCGTCAGACGCCAGCCAGCACGGCACGGGCCACCAGATCTTCGCGGTTGACTTCACCCTGATGGGTCTGGCCGTTGGTGACACGATCGAGCTGGACGTGATCTCGTCCGGCGGCGTCGGCAATCCTCCGGGCGTCGACCACCTGTCGAGCGCGAACTTCACGACCGAGGACTGGGGAAGAACCTCGTTCTCGGGTACGTTCGTGTCCTACACCCTTGTCCCCGCCCCGGGCGCTGCGGCGCTTCTGGGCCTCGGCGGTCTGATCGTCGGGCGCCGCCGCCGTTGATTCGCGCGGCACAGTTCTGAAACTGATGAGGCCCCGGTCACGCGACCGGGGCCTCTTCGTTTCTCGAGATGGCCGATGGCACGCCGGGCTCAGCAGCCCTGGCCGAAGCGGTCGAAGAAGTCGAGGAAGTCGAGGACGTCGACCACGGTGTCGCCGGTGAAGTCGGCGTTGCCGATGTTGCCGCACGGGGCGGGCTGGTTCTCGCAGACGGCGAAGTCGTCGAAGAAGTCGAGGAAATCGAGGACGTCGATCTCGCCGTCGTCGTTGTGGTCGGCGGGGCAGAGGTCTCTGAAGAATGTGTGGGTGATGACGCGAGCGTTGCCGGACTCCTCGGTCGCGACGGCGGTGACGGTGTGGTAGCCGTGGGTGCTGAAGACGCCGACGGTCCTGCGGTGCTCGAAGCGATCGTGGCGCGTGGCGAGATTTGGGATGCCGATGAGTGTGAGCGGATCGGTGCCGCTCGGGACGTTGGCGAGCATGTAGACGAAGTTCGTGGTGCGGTCGAGGGCGCGAATCCTCATCTCGACGCTGGAAGTGGCGACGGTCGAAGGGGGATCGATGAACTCGATCGCCGGCGGCTGGCGATCCACGTAGAAGACGTCGCGGAACTCTCGGAACAGCGGGGCCTCGTCGGCGTTGCGCTTGCGGAACGCCTTGACGGAGAGGTAGTGGACGCCTTCCGCGAGCGAGTCGGTGTTGATGGTCTGCTCGTACAGGCCGTTGGCCAGCGCGGATCCGTGGAGCGGCAGCTTGGTCGTGATGAAGTTCTCGTAACCGGCGGCAACACCGGTGGTGTGATCGAGGTCGATGGAGCCGTTGCCGTTGGCGTCGAAGTATCCTGCGTCGATGCGGAACATCGCGTTGTCGTCGAAGTTGAGGTCGAGGGGGTCGGTCTTGCTGGTCGTGAGACGGATGGTGAAGGTCGGCGCCGTGACGACCGGGATCGAGGTCAGGCGTCTGCGGTGCTGGGGCGTGCTGGTTGCGTCGGCCGGGATGGTGCTCGCGACGGGAGTGACCTGGAGCGTGCCGGTGGGGAGCGTGGGGATGTAGATGACGTAGCCGCGGTTGTGCTCACCCGCGGTGCTGACGTTGTGCGGGACGCGGATGTTGACGATGCCACCGGCGCCGACGACGAGCGTCTCGGCGATGTTGCCGGCGGGATCGACGAGGGGATCGGCGGCATTGCCGGTGACTTCCTGGAGGCGCGTGCCGACCGGGAAGGTGGTTGTGACGTTTCCGGCGATGCTCCCCGTGGCGTAGCTGTCGCTGACGCCGACGAGCATGTTTGCGGTGTAGCCGCCTGGATAGGCGGCTCCTGAGAATCGGGGCGAGCTCAACTCGTAGATGAGGATGTCGTTGATGCTGCCGTTGAGCGGGAAGAACTGTCCGCGGGCGCCGAAGTTCCGCGCCTGTACGAGGCGCTGCATGTAGTCGGTGAGGGTGTTGGTGGAGGGATTCAGACCGAGGGCGATGGGCGTGCCTTCGTCGGGCCAGAATCCGCCGGAGCGGGTGATGCCGCGGGCGTTGTAGTACACGATCGGGACGCCGGGGCGATTGAGCATGTAGGCGTGTGAGAAGAGTGCCTGCTGGCGGATGGTGGGGATGGCGGGCTGTGACCCCATGCCGTCGATCGATCCGTTGTCGTGGCTGAAGACGTGGTTCACGCCGATGGATCCGTTGTTGAACCCATCGTCGACGTTGTCGATGTGACCTGCGAGGACGTTGCTCCACGAGCCGAAGCCGCTGGCGTTTGCGATGTTGCGGAGTTCACCTGCGCCGGTCAGATCGAGCGCGTCGCGATTTCCGAACGCATCGCCGGGCCTCGGGGGGTTCCTCCCGTTGGGCTTTCGCACGTAGTTGTCGAAGACGAAGGTGTTGCCCTCGGTGTTCTCTCCGAAGCTGAAAGCGGTGACCTTTCGGCCGTCGGGGGTCGTGCGCCGGTTGTGGACAACGGCATCGAAGTACTGGATCCAGAACCAGCTGGGCGCGTGCTTCGAGGCGTCGAGGCGGAACCCGTCGACCTTGTGTACGTCGAGCATCCACTGTGTGTATCGCATCAGCAGCCCGGTCGCGTTGTCGGCGGTCGGATCGCCGGCAAGGGGATTGGAGGTGTTGTAGGGGTGGATCGTGAAGTTCTGTGCGGGTTGGCCCTGGAAGGCGGGATTCGTGAAGGTGAGGGGCGTGAGCGACTGGTCCGGATAGAACCGAGCGTTGTTGGGATCGGGCTTGTTGTAGACGGTGCCGGCGGGGATGTTCTGCGGATTCCCCTCGGCGACGGGGTGGCGGATGAAGGTGTTGTTCGATTCCTGAGCGATATCGACCAGAGCGACGAGATCGCCCTTGAGCGTGTCGTACCAGGCGCCTCCGGGGTTCTCGGACTGCAGGTAGTTGGTCGCGCTGGCGGGATTGTTGTGGAAGTCGCCCCACGGGCTGTTGGCCTGCTTGTTGACCGGGGGCGTCGCGGGGGCCATCCAGAACCCGGGCCAGCCGCCCGCGGCCTGGAATGCGGCGCTGGTCTGCCTGCCGGAGTTGTGGTTCAGGATGGAATCGATGTAGACGAGTCCGTTGGCACGGTGCAGCTCATCGACCATGGCGGCGAACATCGCCTCGGTGCCATATGCCGTCTGCGCGCCGGGACGGCCAAGATCGAAGCGATCGAACACGTCGTAGCCGACGCTCGCGTTGCTGGCGGCCTTCCCCGGCGGGGGAAGCCACACGGCACCGTAACCGGACTTGAAGAAGTCGGGCACGCGCCGTTCGAGGTCGCGCCACGGCTGCTCGAACCAATGGAGGATGACCGGCTCGTCTTCGGCGCGAGCGGTCGGACCGACGAGGCCGCAGAGAAGCAGCAATGCCCCGACGGCACACCGAGACCCGTACCCTATTGACCGTTCAAACATTTCACGCCTCCGTGGCAAACGCGGCCCGAACCCGGGCGCTCGTGGACTATCGGGATTATGGCGTCGACTGGCGCGCGGCGAAAGCCAAATCGGCCGAGAATTCGCGCGCTGGTCCTTTCACGGGGTGGCTGGCGGGGACTGATGCATAGTCGTTCCGGGTGCCCGTTTGATCGCGGGGAACCAGCGCCGGCTGAGCGTGTTTGCTACGCTCTCTGGCCCTTGGCCGCAGCGGTTTCGGGGCGCAACGAAGGAGTCAAACCCGATATGGCCTCTCATCTGCATACGCAGTCTCGGTTCGGAATGGCGTGTCTGCTCGCCCAGGTTCTCGCGCATGGGGCGGGGGCCCAGGTCTCGTCGGCGCTGAGCGCTTCCACGCGGTGGGACGCCTCTGAAGCCGCGGCGGATGCGGCGTTGCCCTCGATGTCGTTCTCGGACGCGTCGAGACGTGAGCAGCGAGCGCCGGCCTCGGCGGCGGGGTCGATTCGCCCGCGTTTCTCGACGGACGATCGTGGGCGCCAGGTGGTGTCATTCGAGATTCCCGAGGGCACGAGTCTGTACGGCACCGGTGAGAACGCGGGTCCGCTGCTGCGGAACGGGCGCGTGGTGGAGGCGTGGAACACGGACGCGTACGGGTATCGCGAGGAGACGAGGTCGTTGTACCAGTCGCACCCGTGGGTGCTGGCGGTGCGGGCGGACGGCACGGCGTTCGGCGTGCTCGCGGACACCACGTGGAGGTGCGAGATCGACCTTTCGGACGGCATTCGCTTCGCGGCGGAAGGTCCGGCGTATCCGGTGCTGGTGTACGAGGGCGCAACGCCTCAGGAGGTGCTGAAGAAGCTGGCGTCGGACATCGGAACGATCGAGTTGCCGCCGTTGTGGGCGCTCGGTTACCACCAGTGCCGGTACTCCTACTACCCGGAGTCGCGTGTGCGTGAGATCGCGTCTTTGTTCCGGGCAAAGCGGATTCCCTGCGACGTGATCTGGTTCGACATCGACTACATGCGCGGGTACCGGGTGTTCACGTTTGACTCTTCGCACTTTCCGGATCCCGGCGCACTCAACGCGGATCTGCACGCGAGCGGCTTCCGGACGATCTGGATGATCGATCCGGGCGTGAAGGCCGAGCCGGGATACAGCGTGTTTGACTCGGGGAGCGCGGGCGACCACTGGGTCAAGCGAGCGGACGGCTCGGTGTACAACGGTGAGGTCTGGCCCGGACAGTGCGTCTTCCCGGACTACACGCGTCCGGAGACGATGGCGTGGTGGGCCGGTCTTTACAAGGACTTCATGGCCATGGGGATCGACGGCGTGTGGAACGACATGAACGAGCCGGCGGTGTTCAACGTTCCGTCGAAGACGATGCCCGAGGACAACGTGCACCGCGGGGGCGGTTTGTTGAGCGCGGGTCCCCACGCGCGGTACCACAACGTGTACGGGATGCTGATGGCCAAGGGCACGCTGCAGGGGATTCGTGATGCGAATCCCGAGAAGCGTCCGTTTGTGCTGACGCGGGCGAACTACATCGGGGGTCACCGGTATGCCGCGACGTGGACGGGCGACAACGCGGCGGAGTGGTACGACCTCGAGAACTCGATCCCGATGATTCTGAACCTCGGGTTGTCGGGCCAGCCGTTCAGCGGCCCGGACATCGGGGGCTTCATCGGGAACGGCGACGGGCAGCAGTTCGCGCGTTGGATGGGCATCGGATCGCTGCTGCCGTTCTCGCGCGGGCACACCGGCAAGGGCAACCGTGACAAGGAGCCATGGGCGTACGACGCGAACGTGGAGCGTTCGTGTCGGCTGGCGCTGGAGCGTCGCTACCGCCTGATTCCGTATCTGTACACGCTGTTCGAGGAGTCTTCGAGGAACGGCCTGCCGGTGGCTCGTCCTGCGTTCTTTGCCGATCCTTCCGATCCCGCGCTGCGATCGGAGGACGACTCGTTCCTGCTCGGCGAGTCGCTTCTGGTGGTCGCGAAGGTGACGCCACTGGGCGACCGGATGCCGGTGATGCCGCGCGGGATGTGGCGCCCGATCAACATCAACGACGGCGCGACAGACGCGGACCTTCCCGATCTGTACCTGAAGGGCGGCTCGATTCTGCCGATCGGCCCGATCGAGCAGTATGTCGATGAGCGTCCTCTCGATCCGCTGACGCTGTACGTGTCCCTGGACGAGGGCGGGACCGCCACGGGCGAGCTCTACGAGGATGGCGGCGATGGCTACGGGTATCGAGAGGGGAAGTACCTGCGAACCAAGTATGTGGCGACGCGCGAGGGCGATTTGGTCCGGGTCCGGATCGGCGCAACCTCGGGGGCGATGCCGCGGCAGGTGCGATCGGTGGTCGTGCGTGTGATCCGCGACGACGGGAGCGAGGCGCACGCGATCGGCCGAGACGGCGAGACGATTGTGGTTGACCTTGCCGGGGGCCGCTGAACGCGTTCCAAGGAGTCGCTCGATGATCAGAACTCGCACGCTTCTTGCGGGGATTCTCTGGGTGGCGTTCTGTGCGGCACCGGGCCTGTGGGCCCGCGCCCAGCCGGTGCAGCCGGAGTCACTGGAGCAGGGATTCGTCCTTCTTGTGACCGACAAGTCGGGCCACGCGACGACGGAGTCTCCGATCCTGCTCGCGTCCAATCACAACGGTTGGAACCCGAACGATCCGACGCAGGCGTTGACGCGTCGATCTGACGGAAAGTGGCAGATCGTGCGGAAGAAGCCGGAGCTGGACTCCCGCTTGAACTTCAAGTTCACGCGGGGCTCCTGGGACACGGTCGAGATGGACGCCAATCTCCAGGAGATCGAGAACCGGTTGCTGCCGAAGATCGAGGCGTCGGCGATCCGGCCGGGCGAGCCGCCGATCATCGAGCTGGTGATCGAGAAGTGGAAGGACCAGCGTCCACCGGAGCCGGACCTTCATCGGATCGACCCGTATCGAGGGCTGGAAGTGACCGGTGATGTTCGTCGGATGGAGGTCGTTCTGCTGGGGCGCTCGCGAGACCTTCTGGTGTGGGTGCCGCCGGGATTCGACGATCCAAAGAACGCGTCCCGTACGTATCCGATCGTGTGGATGCTGGACGGTCAGACAGCGTTCGAGATGGTGCCTGCGATCGGCGGCGAGTGGGACGCGGACGGTGTGGCGACGGCGCTTGTCGATTCGGGGCGTGTCGCCGCTCCGATCATCGTTGCCGTTCCCGGCCCGATCACGCCCGATGCACGCCAGACGGAGTACGGCGTGGAGGCGCTCGGCCCCGCGTTGGTTCGCGACCTGAGGTCGATCGCCCTCCCACGCCTGGTTCGCGCTTTCCGCGGGGATCCGTCGCGAGCGATGATCGTGGGCAGCGGCATCGCGGGGCGGCTCGCGGCGTGGGCCGCGAAGGCGCATCCCGAGGCGTTCGGTCGGGCGTTCTCACCCGAGGGTCTGGCACGCCCGGAATCGGAGGGTGTTCCGTTCGATCCGTCCTGGGGTTCGCAGCTCAGAGACGCGATGGAGTCCCATCTGGCTTCGCGCGGTCCCTCGGGGATTGCGCAGCCGGGTGTGATGAGAGAGCCGGAGCTGCTTCCGTCGGGATTCATGCTGGTCGTGACGGACAAGTCGGGAAAGGGGAGCGAGGCGCGGCCTCTGCACGTCGGCTCGAACCACAACGGCTGGAACCCGGGCGATCCTTCGCGACGGCTGACGCCACGTTCTGACAGCAAGTGGCAGATCGAGTTGCCGCCGTCGCCGGATGGTTCTCGCTTTGCGTTCAAGATCACGCTCGGCTCGTGGGAGACAGTCGAGGTGACGTCGGACATGAATGACATCGCGAATCGCGAGTTGCCCCTTGTGGACGCGGGCTCGCTGGCTCCGGGGCAGAAGCCGGTGATCGAGATCACGGTGGAGCAGTTCCGGGATGCGCCCCCTGATCAGGACGTTCGGCTGCGCGTGGACCCGAATCGAGAGATCCCCGTGGCGGGCGGGTCGCTGCGTCGTGTCGAGGTGGCCGGGGGTCCGGTGCCGATCAGGCGGGACGTCCTGGTGTGGCTCCCCCCCGGATACGACGACCCGGCCAATGCTGCGAAGCGATATCCGATCCTGTACCTGCACGATGGGCAGAATGTGTTTGAGAAGCTGCCTCACGTGCCCGGTGAATGGCGGGCGGATGAGACGGCGACGCGGCTGATCGAATCCGCGAGCATCGAGCCGGTGATCATCGTGGGCGTTCCGAGCGCCGGGGTCCGGCGGATCGAGGAGTACGTGCCAATCCCGGTCTTTGACGACATCCCGGCCAGGGGCGCGGCGCACGTGCGATGGCTGGTGGACGAGGTCGTTCCGCGGGTCGAGCGGGTGGTTCGCGTGAGAGAGGGTCGCGAGAACCGCGTCGTGGGCGGGTCCTCGCTCGGTGCGGTGATCTCGCTCTACGCGGCGACGGAACACCCCGACCTCTTCGGGGCCGTGCTGCTGGAAAGCCCCGCGATGCTCGCGAAGGATCGGGCGTTGCTGGGGTTCTTCGAGGGTCGAAGCCGATTCCCCGGGAGGGCGTTTATCGCGGTGGGCACGCATGAGGTGGGGCGTGATCCGTCGGACGCCGCGAGGAACAGCGCGTATGTCGCGTGCGCGAAGGATCTCTACGCGTTGTGCGGTCGGAAGGGGATCGCCGAGGGCGATCGGATTCTGGTGATCGGCGAGGGCGCTGTTCACAACGAGGACGCGTGGGCGGAGCGGCTTGCGGGGGCGCTTGAGTTTCTTTTCCCGCCGATGATGCCGTCCCAATGACTCCAAAGCGGGGGTCCGGGGCGCGGATGATCCGGAGGCATGCGAGGCGGTGGGCGGTTGCGGTTCACGCGTGAGGCGTGGCAACGGCTGCGCCGTGCTCGATGGTTGCGAGGCGGAGGATGTTCGCCTGGGTCATGTCCGGGCCCTGCAGTTCGCCGCTGACGCGTCCGTCGCTCATGACGAGTATGCGATCGGAGAGGAGCAGCAGCTCGGGCATCTCGCTCGAGACCAGAAGCACGGCGAGGCCATCGGCGGCCGCCTGTCGCACGATGCGATAGATCTCGGCCTTTGTGCCGACGTCGATGCCTCTGGTCGGTTCATCGAGGAGAAGCACCCGCGTCTTCTTTCCCATCCAGCGGGCGAGCAGGAGCTTCTGCTGGTTGCCTCCGGAGAGGGATCCGGGCGGGTGGCCGGGTCCGGCGGCTTTGACCTGAAAGGCGCGCATGCGCTCGTCGACGAGCGCGGCCTCCGCGCTGCGCCGACGCACTCCGCTCGGGTGCGCGATCAGGCCCAGCACGGGCGCCACGATGTTCTCATCGATTCCGAGTTGGAAGAAGAGCCCCTGGATCTTTCGGTCCTCGGGGACGTATCCGATTCCTGCTCGGATGGAGGCTCGAGGATCCTTCGGCGCGATGCGGGTGCCGCAGACCTCGACCTGGCCGCTGGCTTCCGGGTCGAGCCCGAAGATGGCGTCCAGGACTTCGCTGCGTCCGGCGCCGACCAGGCCTCCAATGCCGACGACCTCGCCGGCACGAACTTCGAGCGACACACTCTCGAGCTTTCCGGGAGAAGTGACGCCACGGACGCGAAGGGCGGGCGCAGGTTGCGCATCCGGGTCTGTTCCGGCGGCCTCGGGGCGGGACGCCTTCCTTGCGCTGTGCGCCTCGATTCGCCGCCCGATCATCTGTTCAACAAGAGTGGCCTCATCGATATCGCGGATCGTGGAGGTTGCGACGTACTTGCCGTCCCGGAGCACGCTGACGCGATCGCAGCAGGAGAAGATCTCGCCCATTCGATGGGAGACGTAGATGACGGTCAGACCCCGCGAGGCGAGGTCGCGAACGATCCGGAGGAGGCGTTCGACCTCGGCGATGGAGAGAGAGGACGTCGGCTCATCGAAGACGATCACGCGCGGCCGTCCCGTTGCCGCACCCGAGTGGCCGTTTCCGCCGGATCGGTCCTCGAGGGCCGCGGCGATCTGGCAGATCTGCCTCCATCCGGGCGAGAGTGATCCGAGGGGTCTGGTGACATCAACGCCCGGCTCGATCATGTGAACGAGCCGTGCGGCGCGGTCGTTCATGGCCCTTCGATCAACAAGGCCGAATGCTCCGACGGGCAGATCGTGGAGGCACAGGTTCTCTGCGACGGAGAGGTTCGGGCACTGGGCGAGTTCCTGGTGGACGATTCGGACGCCTCGGGAGTATGCGTCGTCAAGCGAGCCGGGCCGCAGCGCGTGTCCTTCGATGGAGACGGTGCCGCTGTCCTGACGGTGCAGTCCGGCGATCACCTTTCCGAGGGTGCTCTTTCCGGCGCCGTTCTCGCCCATGAGCGCGTGGACCTCGCCCGGCATGAACGACACGGAGACATCGTCGAGTGCCTGCGTGACGCCGAACCGCTTCGAGACGCGGTCGACGAAGACGAGGGGCTTGTCGGCCGATGCGTCCATCCGGCGTGTGCTCCGGGGCGGGGCGTGACGTGGTGACCGGGCGGGGATCGCCCCGCCCGGTGCCGCTCATGTGGGGATCACTTCTTGCCGAGCCACTTGTTCCACGTCTGTGCGTACTCGTCGACGTTCGCGGTGGTGACGACGGAGAGGTCGAAGTTGTTGATGACCTGCGCGGGGCTCTTGTTCTCGTGGACCTTGTCGAAGAGCATCTCGACGGTTCGGTAGCCCCAGCCGTAGCAGTCCTGTCCGACGAGGGCCTGCACCTGTCCGGCGCGGACGTAGTTGAGCTGTTCCGGGAGGTGATCGACGGAGACGACCTTGGCCTTGTCGGCGACCCCGTCGAGCGCGTTCTCGGTGAAGAGGGGCCAGCCCCCCACCATCGCCCATCCGGTGATGTCGGGGTTGCTGACCTGGACGTCCTTCACCTTTGCGGCGGCGTCGGGCGCGGTCTCGGGGTGGTAGTACACGTCCTTGACTGAGATTCCCGGGTGCTTGGAGAGTTCGTCCTTCACGCCGCGCACGCGGGTCTGGAGGTTGGGTGCGCTCTGGTTGCCGGCGAGAATCGCGACGACACCGGTCTGGCCCATGGCCTTGACGAGTTCGCGTGCGACGGCGCGTCCGGCATCCTCGTCGTTGATGCCGTAGTACGCGAACCGCTTGCTGTCGGGCGCGTCGGAATCGAACGTTGCAACGGAGACGCCGCGATCAACGGCGTCGTTGATGGCGCCGGTCAGCACGGCGGCGTCGGAGCAGGAGACGGTGATGCCGTCCACTCCGAGCGAGACAAGCTGCTCGATGAACTGGGCCTGCTGCTGGGCGTCCTCGGTGTTCGGGGTGCGCCAGTCGATCTTGATGCTGACGCCGTGCTTGGCGGAGAGCTCTCGGGCGGCGTCCTCGGCGCCTGTGCGGGCGGCCTGGAAGACGGGGTTGGCCTGGCTCTTGGCGATGACGCCGAAGACGTACTCGCTCTTGGACGTGCTCGCGGGTGGCGCCGGCTTGGCGGCCGAGGCGCTGTCGGAGCTGCTCTTCTCGCATCCGATCGCGAGGCCTGCTGCCGCGAGGGTTCCCATCGCCATCATCTGGAGGAAGACTCGTCTCATGACATTTCTCCGGGGATTGGTGTTTGTGATGCAGCGTCGGATCAGCGACCCGTTCCTCGGCCTCTCTTGGCCTGGTCCACGAGCACCGCGACGACGATCGCGGCCCCCATGACGATCTGGTTGTAGCTCTGATCGACAGCGAGGATGATCATGCCGTTGTTGATGAGTTCGATCACGATCGCCCCGAGCGCGGCGCCGACGGCCGAGCCGCGTCCGCCCGAGAGGGACGCGCCGCCGATGACTGCGGCGGCGATGACGCGGAGTTCGTACCCCGTGCCGGCGTCGGATGTGGCGGCGCCGTAGTACCCGGCGTACATGCACGCGGCAAGCCCCGCGAGGGCGCCGCAGAGGGTGAACACCTTGATCTTGATCCAGCCGACGGGAACACCGGCGTACCTCGCGGCGGTCTCGTTCCCTCCGATGGCGTAGACGCGTCGGCCGAGGACGGTATTCGAGAGGACGAACCAGCCGCCGATGGTGGTGGCGATCATGATGAGAGCGGGGACGGGCTGCACGCCCCCGATCGAGAGCTTGAAGAAGCCCTTCTGGACGGACTCGGGGAACCCGCTGACGGTCTGCCCGCCGCTGAGCACGAAGACAACGCCCCGGTAGATGGCCATGGTGCCGAGGGTGATGATGAACGGATGGACCCTGAGTCCGACGATCATCGCGCCGTTGAGGAAGCCGGCGGCGGCGCCGACGCCCATGCACACGGAGACGGCCACGGGGAGCGCGACGCCGAGTCCGGCGCTTCGTTCGAGTTCTCGGAGCGCGAACGCGCCGATGATCGCGGCGAGTGCGTAGATGGAGCCGATGGAGAGATCGATCCCTGCGAGGGCGATGATGGCGGTCATGCCGACGGCCATGACGGCGATGTAGGAGGCGTTGTTGGCGACCTGGAGGAGGTTCTGCGCGTCGAGAAACTTGTTGACCTCGTCGCGGACGACCTGGCCGGTGGCAGGATCGCGGACGACTTCGCGGGTGACGGGATCGATCCTGGAGACGTTCTTGGAGCCGCCGAAGACGGTGAGCGCGACGGCCATGAGGGCGATCACAACGACCAGCCCGGACTCCTGGATGGCGAGGAGACGCTTGAGGAAGCCGCCGTGGTTTGGAGTCGTCGTCGTCAGCGGATCACCACACGGTTTGCGAAGTCCGTTCGCGGGCATCACACCGGGACGCTCGATCAACCGTCGTGATCCGGATGATGCCAGCCGGCGCGAGACCGGCGCCGAGGGGAGCAAGGATAGCGTGTTCGCGGGTCGCGTGCCGCTAGTCGATGGTCTGGACGCGCTGGCTCCGGGTTCGGTCGATGGTGTTGATGCTCTGGGCGTTGGTGGTGTCGCCGGTCTCGAAGAAGATCTCTTCGATGCGGCCCTTGATCAGGTCCGCGTGGCCATCGGTGAAGACCCAGTTGCCTCCGCGGTCGGAGTGATTGTCGACCTTTCCGTAGTGTCCCGGCTGCGCCCTTGCGGGGATGTGGTTGCTGTTGGTCTTGTAGAACGAGTTTGTGCTGTAGTCGGGTCCGTTCGTCTCATCGCCCCACAGGGGTGCGGGATTGAGGATCACCGACTCGTAGGTCTTGAAGCCCGCGATGTACATGTACGAGACGTTGTACGAAACGACATCCTCGGCGCGACCGGGCGCCTTGGGCACCTTGGCGGGGGCCGTCGCGTAGATGAAGTCTCCGAGCAGCTTTCCGTAGTAGCGGTCCTCGCGGTCGGACGGGCAGAGAAGCGACTCGAAGCCATCGAGGTAGCCGGACATGAGGGGCGTGTTGACCACGGGGCTTGATCCGAGGTACACCGCCGCGGTGGGATCGGATCCGCCCGCAGAGAGTCCGCGATATCCGAAGTCGACGCCGTCGCCTTCCTGGTAGAGACTGAAGAGACCGGCGACCCCGCCGTAGGAGTTCTGCGAGGTGAGGACCTTGGACGTGCGCCAAGCGGTTTTCTGCGCGCTGTTCAGGAGGAACAGCGGGTACCAGTCCTTGTTCTCGTTCGCGTAGTGCGTGAGCGACATGCCCATCGAGCGAGCGTTCGCGAGGCACTTGGTGAGCGCGGCGGCCTTTCTCGCCTCTCCCAGCGCCGGAAGGAGGATTCCGATCAGCAACGCAATGATCGCGATGACAACCAGAAGTTCGATCAGAGTGAAGGCCCGACTTGCGGCTCGACCCAAAGCCCTCGCACATCGCATGAGACGCTCCTCATCCCGCGATTCCGTTCCCCGACCCGAACGGGTTGCCCCGTCGAATGCCCCACCTTACCGTCCGCTCTGACCATACGTCAAGACAAGAGCAAACGACGACCTCGAATGGTCGAACATCGGAGATCTTGCCACGCATCGCTTCCCCACACGATCTCGCGCAGAATCAAGGTCCCCTGCCGACTCGAGCCCGCGGGCCTCGTGCGTCAGTCGTTCAGCATGCCTGATTCGGGTCCTGCTTGCGCTTCTGGCATTGGCTCCCGGCGTGGCGGGGGCGACTTCTGCGCCGACGACCGGGGCTGAGCCGGTTGTCGTCCTCACCCCAATCTCTGCCGAACTCGGCCTGTTCGACATCGAGTTCTCGTTCGCGGGCGCAGTTTCTGAGGCCGTTGCCTTGATCGGGCTCGGCGACAATCAGGCCATGGAGACGGTGCCAGCGGGTTTGGAGCCCCTGCTCGCTCCCTTGCTCGCCCTGGAATCAACCGAGGAGGGTTTGGCTCGCTTTCGCGGCCGCGCCATGCTGCCGGAGGCGTGGCGGTCTCAGGAGGTGAGTTTCCGGGTCTCGTACCGGGCGGGTTCCGAGCGGCGTTCGACGGCGCCTTGTCGCGTCGAGTTGGGTGTTCCGGAGCTCAGCCGGGTGCCGGCGTGGGCGATCGGAGCGACGTGGTATCAGGTCTTTCCGGAGCGGTTCCGAGACGGCGATCCCGCGAACAACCCCGGCGGACCTCTTGTGGCTCCCCTGGCGTGGAACAGCGATTTCTCTGTCGTCTCGGTCGAAGAGATCGAGCGGGCGTGGTCCCGACAGCGGGCGGGCGAATCAAGGTCCCACGGCGGCTGGAACGCCCCGGGCGGGGCGCGTCGGGCGACGATCTATCAGCGGCGATACGGGGGAGACTTGATCGGCCTCGTCGAGGCGCTGCCGCATATTGAGTCGCTGGGTGTGAGCGCGGTGTACCTGTGCCCGATTTTCGAGTCGTCGTCGCTGCACAAGTACGACGCTTCCGACTTCCTGCACGTCGATCGCGCGTTCGGGCCGGCAGAGAACGCGGGGACGGTCAGGCGGCCGAACTCGGATTGGTCGCGAGCGGATCGCTACTTCATCGACACGGTTCTCCCGACGTTCCGAGGAAGGTCGATCCGGCTCGTGCTCGACGGCGTGTGGAACCACACCGGGCTTGATCACTGGGCGTTCAAGGACGTGGCCGATCACGGGCGTGAATCGGCGTACGCGGATTGGTACGCCGTTCGATTCGATTCCTCGGGCGAACTGGTGGGTTGGCAGGCATGGGACCGGACCAACGGGAGTCTTCCCGAGTTTCGGCAGACCGGCGAGGGCGACCTGAACGCCGGCGTGTCGTCGCATATTTTCGAGGTCACACGGCGCTGGATGGATCCGAACGGCGACGGTGATCCGTCGGATGGGATCGATGGATGGCGACTGGACGTTGCCCCCGAGATCGGCATGGCGTTCTGGGAGAAGTGGCGGCGGCACGTCCGATCGATCAACCCAGACGCGGCGCTCTACGGCGAGATCTGGTTCGACGCGGGCCCCTGGTTCGGCGGCAAGGCGTTTGATGCGCAGATGAACTATCCGTTCGCCGTCGCGGTTCTCGAGTGGTGTGCGGGGGCATCACGCACGTCGAGCGGGCGCCTGGGCGAGCGGCTGATGCGGGTCTTCTCGCACCATCCGAGTCATGACCTGGCGCAGATGAACCTGCTCGGCTCGCATGACACGCCGCGTGTGCTGTCCATGCTGTCGAGGCCGAACGCGGCGTATGACGACGGCGAGACCGCCTCATCGCTCGGACGGGAGTCGCTGACCGGGCGTCCCTCGGCCGAGACGCTCGGCAGGATGGAGCTCGCCGTCGCCATCCAGTCGCTCTGGCTCGGCTCGCCGATGATCTACGCGGGGGACGAGTTTGGAATGGTGGGCCCCGACGACCCGGACAATCGCGCGCCGATTCCGTGGCCGGACCTGGATTCCGGCGAGCCGGGTGCCGCGAGGCCGGATCCAGGGGTTCTGGGCGTGTACCGGAAGTGGTTCCGTCTTCGATCGGATGGAGAGATCTCGGACACGATTCGTTATGGGACTGTTCATGTGGTCCCGACAGGGGATGACGATGCTTTCGCGTTCGTGCGTGCCTTGAACGATCAGCGAGTGCTCGTGGTGGCCAATCGGGGGCCGCGGCCGTTTGGAGCGGGGGCGCTCCTGCCTGGCTCGATGCGCGATTCGTCGGATGCTCGGGTTCCGGTCTTGTCCACCAGATTCTTTGTGTGGACCGACTCCGCGATTCGCGACAACTGATCGATTCGGGTTCGTCGTCGGAATCGGGGTATTGAGCGCAAATTGCCCTCGAACCGGCGGCTTCGACCCTTTATATTTGCAGTCTCGGAGAAGTGTCGGCGCGTCCCTGGCGCGTCGGCATCGCTCCATCGCGGCGTGCGCACGCCGCGAGCGTTCGCCTCACCCTTGAGGGAGATTCGAGTTATGAAGGTTCACATCGTTCTTACGGCCTCCGCGCTTGCGGCAATGGCCGGTCAGTGTTTCGCGCAGCCCGTGGTCGACGGAAAGTTGACGGGCGATGAGTCGTTCTATGGCGCGATCAAGTGGGTGCAGAACATCCCGACCGGTTTCGGCGACAACGACCCGGCGAACGTGCCGCCCTCGGGCAACGCCGCCGCCGCGACGACGGGCGTTGAGTTCTCGATCCCGCTGTCGGCGATCGGCGGCTCGGCGTCGAACCTTCGTCTTGCGGGCTGGATCAACTCCGGCGACCGGACGTTCATGTCGAATCAGGTCATCGGGGGCCTCTCGAACCTCGGCAACCTCGGCGGGACAAGCGGCATCGACTTCAACACGATCGCGGGCACGCAGTACATCACGCTGAACCCAGCGACGGTTGGAACGGCTCCGACCGTCGACGGCACCAAGGACTCTGCCTATGGCTCGGCGCAGGCGGGCTGGCTGCAGGGCAACTTCACCGGTTTCGGTGACAACGGGACCGCGACGCCGGACGGCGGCGGCGGCTCGGAGATCAACGCGGTGTACGCGGTCGTTCACTCGGGCACGCTGTACGTGATGATCACGGGCAACGTGGAGAAGAACGGCAACGGCCTGGACCTGTTCTTTGACTCCAACGCGGTGGGCGGCGGGCAGACCGCGCTGTCCAACGGCGTGGGCGGCGGCGCGGGCTCGCGTCTGAACGCGATGAACGGCCTCGTCTTCGACGCCGGCTTCGACGCGAACTACTACCTCACGTTCGACGGCGACGGCACGACCAGCAACGTTCACTTCGCCGAGCTTTCGAGCGGCACCGGCTATCTGGTCGGCAACGGCGGGTACGCGGTGAGCGGCGGCGCGCTCTCCGGCGGCGATAGCGGCGCGCCTGCGATGACGGCGACGATCGACAACTCGAACACGACCGGGGTGACCGGCAGCCCGCCGATCACGATTCCCTCGCCGGACGCTTCCGTCGGCTCGGAGATCGACGGCGTGTACGGCTACATCGACACGGCGAACAACGACCTGTACATCCTGGTCACGGGCAACATCGAGAGCAACTACAACAAGCTGCACCTGTTCATCGACGCCGACGGCGCCGACGGCCAGAACGCGATGCGCAGCGACAACGTCTCGGCGTTGTTCAACCAGGTCAACAGGTTCGGCCCCGGGACCGAGGGACCCGGCATGATCTGGGACGCGGCGTTCGCGCCCGACTACTGGATGGCCATCAACATGGGCGGGTTCCCGGTGACGCAGTACTCCGACGCGGCGACGCTGCGGGTCGGCGGTCCGATCATCGGTTTCAACGACGAGATACTGGAACTTCTAAAATGTCATTCGGAGAAATGCGCTTCATGAATCTCAATGGCGAACAACTGCAACTGAAATACATCCCACTCGATCACGTGATTCTGTGGGATGAGAATCCCAAAAAACATGATGTCGGCGGACTCATGCAATCGATCAAGCGTTATGGCTTTGTCGATCCACCCAAGTTCGACCCTCAACTCAATGGTGGAATTGGCGCCGTCGTGT
>JAPKGU010000046.1 GCA_026647565.1 Phycisphaerales bacterium
TGGCGGCGCCGCCGTCGGGCAATTCATCGCGATTGACCGAAGTAATGACGGCATGCCGCAGATTCAGCCGTGCCACGGCTTCCGCCACGCGCCTCGGCTCATCCCAGTCCAAGCCCGACGGCCGGCCGGTCTTAACCGCACAAAAGCCGCAACTGCGCGTGCAGATGTCGCCGAGAATCATGAAGGTCGCGCTGCGCCGACTCCAGCATTCCGCAATGTTCGGGCAGCGCGCCTCCTCACATACCGTGTGCAGGCGATGCCTGCCGCGGCGGTAAGCCCGATCCCGATCCGACACATCGAAACCAACCTGCATCGACGACGAATCACTCAGCAGGAGTTCCTGCCGTGTGCATCGCGATCATCTTCAGTGTGTGCCCACCCAAGGACGCCGAACTTTTGCGCCACGTCTTTCTGCGAGCGATGTCCGCGACGGGCGCGGACATCACCAATCGCCGCACAGATCTCCTTGACAACGGCGATGATGGATTCCACTTCGTCGTGTGGGGCGACAATGCGCTCGATTGCCACGTCTACACGCGGCCGGTTCTCTCAGAACTCTTGGCCCTTCCGCTCAACGCTCGCGCTCATCCCGCAATCGCGGCGATCAACCGCGAGTCCTACACCAGTTTCATCCTTGAGCACTCGCCCCTGTGGGGTCCGCCCGATGGCGTTCAGTTCAGGAGGATCGCACTTGCCGCCTCAGACCTCATCGACGACACTGCCCTCGCGATCGTGGATCAATTCGGCCGGCGGCTCGCGAGAGTTGACACCCTGACCGTCGATCGACTTCGCTCCGATGCCCCTGGCTCTGCCTTCCAAGACGCAATCACGCTTCCGCGCCACGCCTGACTTGGCAGTCCCTCCGCGTTCCTCCGCCCCCTCCGCGTCCTCTGCGTTCTCTTCGCATCATTCCTACCCTCGCCCCATGCCCACAGACCTGATAGCCGAGCTCAAGTGGCGTGGCCTCTTCCACCAGTGCACCGATGAAGCGGGGCTGCACGCGCACCTCGCCTCAGGCATGCGCCGCGGCTACGTCGGCTACGACCCCACTGCCGACTCTCTCACCATCGGCAACCTCGTCACCATCATGCTCCTCCGCCACCTCCAGAACGCGGGCCACCAGCCCGTCGTCGTCTCCGGCGGAGGAACAGGCCTCATCGGCGATCCCTCCGGCAAGTCCGCCGAGCGCACGCTGATGACCGAAGAGATCGTCCGTGCCAACGTCGAAGGCCAGCGCCGGATCTACGGCCGCCTCCTCGACTTCTCACCCTCCACAAAGAACCACGCCCTCATCACCAACAACATGGACTGGCTTGGGAAGATCTCCTTCCTCGAGGCCCTCCGCGACATCGGCAAGCACTTCTCCGTCAACGAGATGATCAAGCGCGACTCCGTCCGCGACCGTCTCAACAACCGCGAGCAGGGCATCTCCTACACCGAGTTCAGCTACATCCTCCTCCAGGCCTACGACTTCGCCCACCTCCACAAGGACATGAACGTCACACTCCAGATGGGCGGCAGCGACCAGTGGGGCAACATCGTCGGAGGCGTCGATCTCATCCGCCGCTACGCCCTCGCCGCCGGCGCGGAATCCACCGAGCACCTCTCCTTCGGCCTCACCGCCCCCCTGGTCACCAAGGCCGACGGCACCAAGTTCGGCAAGACCGAGTCCGGCGCGATCTGGCTCACCGCCGATCGAACCTCGCCGTACGCCTATTACCAGTTCTGGCTCAACTGCGCCGATGCCGATGTCTCGCGCTTCCTCCGCATCTTCACGCTTCTTCCGAGGGAGCAGATCGAGTCCATCGAAGCCGAGCACACCAAAGACCCCGGTCAGCGCGTCGCGCAGCGCACCCTCGCCCGCGAAGCAACCATGCTCCTCCACGGCAAGTCCGAGATGGACAACGCCGAGTCGGCGGCAAAGGCCCTCTTCTCCGGCGATGTCGCCTCACTCCCCGAGAAACTCCTGGAAGAGGTCCTCGCCTCCGCGCCGTCGAGCATGCACAACAAGACGCTCCTCTCGGGTGAGGGCGTCCCCTTCCTCGACCTGCTCGTCGAGATCGGCCTCGCCTCAAGCAAGCGCGAGTCCCGGGAGTTCCTCACCAACGGCGCCGTCTCCGTCAACGGTCGCAAGGTCGCAGCCGATGAACGCCTGAACGCCTCGCACCTTCTCCACGGCAAGATCGCCGTGATCCAGCGCGGCAAGAAAGCCCGCCACGTCACACGCTGGGCGTGAAGGGCGAATCACGCGCTGAGCATGAGTCGAGGCTCACACCACACCCGCCATGTGCCGGATCGTCTCGATCGACTCTGTCTGGCCCGTGCGTGCGCTGAGCAGCGCCGCCTGCGCGACGATCAGTGCGTTCACCGCGTCGAAGGGTCCTGTGCCGCCGTTGCTCCCCGCGGCCACCCCCACGACTGTTCCCGCGATCGCCGGATCAATCGCGCGCGACACCGCCTCGGCGATCACCTCGTGCGATTGCAGCCCCCAAGGGCGATCGACCTTCGGGCGTGAGCGATCCTGGAGCGTGCCATCGGCCCGATGCCACTCCAAGCCGTCATCGGTGATGCGGATGGAACCCGATTCTCCCACCATCGTTGCCGCCCGGCGCCACACGCCCGCGTGATCGCTGGCGATCAGCGTGGTGCTCCTGCCATCCGCGAACCGGAGGTTGGCCGTCAGCGTCCCGCGCAAATCCCGGAGCGTTTCGCCCGGCACCGCGTGAACGCCCGACGTCCCCGGACCGACGAACGACGCGTCGATCCCCTCGGGCACACCGATCATCCAGAGCACGATCTCGATCGCGCACACCAGCCGTGCCCCGAGTGTCCCATCCGTCGCGGCCCCGAGCGATTCGACGCTCATCGATCTGACGCGCCCGAAACTCTCGATCGCATCGGGCAGTTGCCTGAATCCAAAGCTGTGGCGTGCGGCCGGACACCAGCTCGCCAGGTCCAGCGGACGCGCGTGCTCCGGCTCCAGCCACGCCCCGCGCTGCAGCAGGATCGCGCTCGGCGGCAGCGGCTCCAGCGACAGCACGCGCGTGCCGCGTGCCGACGCCTGGGTCACCAGCTCGGCATCCGGCCTGTCGGGGTCCGCCCCGAAGTCTCCCGCGCTCGCGATCAGCACCACATCCGACACGCGCTCGGCCAGCGCCGAGCGCAGATCCGCCAGTTGCTCGACTTCGAGCGCCGCCGCGACCGCCCCCGACTGCCCCTTCACGGGCGAACCGGCGCACGCGATCTCAAGCCCCGCGCCCGAGGCGATCTGTTTCACCAGTTCGGCCTGATTCGGCTGGGCCCACACGGCCACGCGCTGCGCCATGGCCCGATCCTACCACCCGGCCCGTCCACCTGCACGCCCGCGCCGCACGCCGCTGAACGCAAGGCCCTCGACATCCGTAGAATCCCCCGCAATGTGCGGCAAGGCGGCCGCGCCCGGCCGGGGTGACCCGCGCCGGTCCGAGGAAAGTCCGAGCACGAAAGGACACGGTGGTGGGTAACGCCCACCCGTCCCACGCCACGGGACGAGGGAAAGTGCAACAGAGAGCAAACCGCCGATGGCCCCTTCGGGGGATCAGGTAAGGGTGAAACGGTGCGGTAAGAGCGCACCGCTCGACCGGTGACGGCCGAGGCACGGCAAACCCCACCGCGTGCAAGGTCAAGCAGCCCCCGGTCCGGCGAAAGCCGGAAGCGCCTGTCCGGGCGTCGAGGGCGGGTAGACCGCTTGGGTCGCAAGACCCAGACCGCGTCGGCAACGGCGCGGCGAGAGAAATGGCCGCCGCCACGCGAAGGCCCGGCTCCGAGCCCCCGTCAAAGCAAGGGCCGGGAACCGCGCGAGGCACAGAACTCGGCTTACCAGCCGCACGTGGCGCGAGACACAGGCCTCCGGAAACCCCGGGGGCCTGTGGCCTTTTTGGAGTCCGAGTCCGCCTTGAGGGCGGGCTCGGGTGGGAGAGGCGCGGAGGCGACGGCGGAGTGAATCCGCCGGCGGGGAAAGGTGACACTCGATAAACTTCGTGTCCCGCTCCAGCGATTGTCTGCGGCGCATCCGCAGCACCGTCTGCCGTGACGAGCCACACCTCGTGTCCATGCGATCTGCTGGCAATTGCCCGATGAGACAGGAAATGCGATGAGATCAGTACAAGTAGGCGTTCGCCGCTTATACCTAGCACCTTGCTGTACGCTTTCAAATGATGCACCATTACTCGCTGAGCATGCAATCGGCGACGTTACGGTACGTGTGGAGATCTCAACCACTCCGCGCTTTGGGGTCACGTTCCTGGAAGGGCTTCAGCTTCCGTTCATCACAGATCGACCAGTGCCGATCAAGATCAACCTTGGCATGAAGAGCAGCGACACGCCATTCTCTGGCTATTCCTTTACGGAGGTACTCTGCACCAGAGCGATAGTGATTGATGACAACATGTACGATGCTCTAAAGTCGAACGCACACCATGCCGTGACAAGCGTGATCGAACAGGCCCAGAAAGCAGAGACCGCATTCGAAGCAATTGCGGATGTCATAGTTGGAATGATCGGCCTCAGACTCCATTTGCAGCTCGTCAAGTTTCGCGTGGCACAGGAGTTGGTTGCCTGCGAGGGAAATAAGTGCGTCGCACGCCGCGTTTCTGCACACTCGATGGAAGTATTGAATCACGTGCAACCGGATGGGCGTGCAGGCCGAGTGCTCAACCAGCTTCTGAGCGATTTTGCGACAAAGGACTCAGATGCACAAGCAGATGCTAGGGACATCATGTACTGGCTGACGCGAGCGTGGACGGACCGTAGTGCTCCCGGCCAACTCGTCGAGCTGTTCATGGTGCTTGAGTTACTCCTTGATGGCATTGGGCGAGAGGCTGCGGCACCCTCGCCTGCTGCCGCAATGCTGCGTGCCTTTATCGAGCAATCGAACCCAGACAATAAGGCGGATTTGATCTCAGCGATATCAACTCTAGACGGTAATCGAGGCCCCTCACTCTCGCAACGGTTCGAGACGCTGGTGTCGGAGGCACACGGATCAGACAGCGATACACTTGCTTTTAAGAAGTTCAATAAGATGCGCAACGATCTCGTGCATCGAGCTAAGCACGGTACATCAACAGTCATGAACGCCGGAGATGGCAGCATTGCCGATCTCGAAGACATTGTGGAGCGATATGTGAGCTACCGCCTCTGGAGCGACATGAATGTGTATCCCAGCTTCCATCGCTTCAACAGACAAAAGCGATGATGCGGGCCTCATTACCGGCCAGCTTGATTGTGAAGAGCCCCCAGCACCACTTCCCGATCCCGTTTACTCCCCGGCGCGGCACGCACCGTCACCGCTCCAAATCCGAAGGCCCAACGAGCCGCACGTGGGGGAGCCAAAGCCCACGGCAATGTGGGGGGAGTGCCGAAGGCACGACCAACGCCCTGGGTCAACGCCCAGCCCATCCTCTTCCATCTTCTCTTCGAGCCCTGTAAGGGCGACACAACGACTCGCCCTCTCATCACCGAAGCCGGCCCCTCTTCGCCGCCGCGGCGCACGGTTGATTGCCACCGGTTTCAACCGGTGGGCTACAAGCCCGCCGTGCAGCGATTCCTTTAAACGCCTCGAAGTCGCCGAAGGCAACTGAAGTTCTGTCTCAACCCGCCACGCCTCCATCCCACGCGCCGCACCAGCCAAAGGGGGAGTGCCGAAGACACGACCATCGCCCCGGTTCACACCCACCCCACCACCCTCTTCCGCCCTTCTTCCTGAGCCCCGCAAGGGCGACACAACGACTCGCCTCTCACTCCTCGCCATCCGCGTCTTACGTCTTCGCCCGCGAAGCCGGCGTGCGGTGGTTGCCAGCGCCTTCATCCATGCCTTCCGCTGCGGAGCAGCGAGCGATGGTTGCCAGATGCGAGGCGAACCCCGAAGGGGTCGCCGCTGCATCTGGTGCAAGCCCGCCGCGCAGCGGCTTCCCTAAAACGCCTCGAAGTCGCCGATGGCGACTGAAGATCCGCCTTTGTTCTGCCCCCCGCCATGCAGCCGTTAATCTCACTCACACTCCGTCGGCTCTTCATCCGTCGGCTCTGCGAACCACAGCCACGACGCATCCGGCCCGCGCACCTCGAACTCCTTCATCCCGTAGAACGCCACCCGCAGCGGCGTCACCGCCACGCCCTTCGCCGCAAACTCCGCGTGCAGCGCCGCCACACCCGTCACGTCGAAGTAGTAGATCTGATAGTCCCTGCTGCTTCGCGGCACATCCCTCCGCACATCCTCCAGCGGAGGCGCGTTCATCATCACCTCCACACCATCCCGCTCCACCTGCGCCCACACCGACGGATTGCCGTGCATCGCGCTGCAGTAGAACCCCAGCTTCTCGACGAAAAACCTGACCGCGCCAGACAGGTCCGTCACCGCCAGCATCGGCCTGAGATTGACGAAGCGCGCCGGGCCGGCAGGCGTTGTGCTCATGCCCGCATTCTAACTGCCGAGCAGCAAGGCCAAGAAGGCAAACACACAGAGCAAGATCACCGCGACAGTGAACCAACCCAAACTCCGCGCCTCCGTTGACCGCCGCCGCGCCTCGAGCGCGGCAATCCCCGCGGATGAGTCACCACGCCTTGCAAGGCAAATCGCCGTGATCGCCGCAATCAGCGCACTGACCAGCAGTGCCGGCAAGAAGATAAACCAGCCGATGACCAGAACGAACACGCCGACTGGTGCGAGTACGCAGCACGCTCCAAGCCGCCCGAACGTCGCCGCCTTTCGCGCACGAATCACGCCGGGATCCGTCAGCAGTGGCGACGATGCCCACACATCCGTGCCGCATTCCGGGCACTTCTCTTCAACGCGCAGCCCCCTCAGTTCGTACCCGCACCGACCGCACATGGGAACGATCGCACTGTTGGCCTTTCGCTCCACCTCTCACCCCACCAGCCGCCTCGCACGCAGCGACCTCAGGATCAGCTCATCCGCCCCCGTCGTCGTCGGAACCAGCACGTGCGTGATCGATCGCGCCGCGCACGCCCGCACGAGCGCCCCCTGGTGCCGCTCGAAGTTGCGCTTGTACGCGCGGATCACATCCCCCGTGATCGTCACCTCCGCCGCGCGACCCGTCTCCGCGTCCATCAGGCGCAGATCCCCCACCACGCCGCGCTCAACCAGAGTCTCCGGCGCAACCTCACCCGGTGAGAGCGTCTGGAGCACGAACGACTCGAACCCGGCGCTCCCGGCCAGGTACGACAGCCCCGCGGCCGCCTCCTCGGGCCGCACGAGCATGTCCGATGCGAGCACCACGACGCCTCTGCCGCTCCGCGACCGCGCGACCGCGCGCATCGCTCCCTCGAACACGCCGCCCGTCGCACCGGTTCTCGCGCCCTCGCCGACGCCGCGCTCCGTCCCTTCGCGTGCGCTCGCGAGCAGGAACTCCGCCAGCCGCTCGATGGATGTCCTTCCGCGCAGCGCCCGCAGCGTCGTCGTGCGTCCGGTGCCGAACGTGGTCGCGATCACCCGCGCCCGGTTCACCAGCCCGATGTAGCCGAGCGCCATCGCGATCCGATGGGCCGCGAGGATCTTGCTCGGCTCCCCGGCGTTCATCGAGGCGCTCGCGTCGACCACGAGATGGAGCGCCAGGTCCTCATCCTCCCGGAACAGCTTGACGACGAGTTTCTCCAGGCGCGCCAGCACGTTCCAGTCCACGTGCCGCAGGTCATCCCCCGGCACGTACGACCTGAAATCGTCGAACTCGACCGATCGCCCGCGCCGTCTCGAACGCCGCTCGCCCGGCAGTTTCCCGCCGAAGACCTTGCGGCTGAGCAGGTCGAGCCGATCCAGCCGCGCCGACATGCCGGGACCAAGCAGGTCCTCCAGCGTCCGCACGCGCGTCGTGTCCTGGCCGATCAGCACGGCGCATCGTAGAGGGAACCCCGGAGCAACGCGGCCCTCCGCCCTCCGTGACCGGTCGGACGGCGCGGGACCGGCGCGACCGTCGCCTACCCTCTTCGCGTCATGAGCACCATCTCCAGCGAGGTCAAGCCGCTCCCCACCCTGCTAAGCGACGTCCCCGACGAGAAGGGCCGGTTCGGCGAGTACGGCGGCGCTTACGTTCCCGAGACCCTCGTCGCGGCACTGCAGCAGCTGTCCGAGACCTACGAGCGCGTGCGGCTGGACGAACGCTTCTGGGATGAGTTCAAGGCCATCCTCGCAACCTTCGTCGGAAGGCCCACACCCATCTACTTCGCGCAGCGCCTCACACGCCACGTCCGCAAGGGCATCGACCGCTCCAAGGGCGCCGAGATCTGGTTCAAACGCGAGGACCTTGCGCACACAGGTGCGCACAAGATCAACAACACCATCGGCCAGGCCCTTATGACCAAGCGAATGGGCAAGCGCCGCATCATCGCGGAGACCGGCGCGGGGCAGCACGGCGTCGCGTCCGCCACCGCGGCCGCGTTCTTCGGCCTGGATTGCGATGTCTACATGGGCGCGGAGGATGCACGCCGGCAGCGACTGAACGTCACGCGCATGAAAATGCTCGGCGCAAACGTCATCGAGGTGAACACCGGATCCAGGACGCTCAAGGACGCAACCAACGAGGCCATGCGCGACTGGATGGGATCCTCCGATCACACGCACTACATCATCGGCTCGGTCGTCGGCCCGCACCCCTTCCCCATGATCGTCCGCGACTTCCAGTCGATCATCGGACGAGAGTGCAAGGGGCAGTCCATCCGACAGTTCGGAAAGCTCCCCGAGGCCATCGTCGCCTGCGTCGGCGGCGGCTCGAACGCCGCGGGAATCTTCTACGACTTCATCGATGAGAAGAACGTCCGCCTCATCGGCGTCGAGGCCGGCGGACGATCGAGCCGGGCCGGCGAGCACGCGGCACCCCTGTCGCTCGGCGCGCCGGGCGTTCTCCACGGATCGCTCTCATACGTCCTCCAGGACGAGCACGGCCAGACCGCAAACGTCCACTCCTGCTCCGCGGGTCTTGACTACCCCGGCGTCGGCCCGGAGCACGCCTACTGGAAAGACAAGGGACGCGTCGAGTACACCGTCGCCACCGACGACGAAGCCCTCGACGCCTTCATCCTGACCGCTCGAACCGAGGGCATCATCCCGGCCCTCGAAACCTCGCACGCCATCGCCCACGCGATGCGACTGGCCGCGACCCTCCCCAACGAGTCGCGGCTGGTCGTCAACCTCTCGGGCCGAGGCGACAAGGACGTCGAGGAAGCCCAACGCCTGCTCGCGGCACGCGACGGCTAAGCCCGTGCCGACGCCCCTCGCTCAGCCGACCCGAGAAGACCTGCGTCGTTAGTGCTTGCTTACAGGCACTTTGCGATGGTCTCCGGTCGTCGGCTACACTGCCACTTCGCCGGCCCAGGGAGTTGGGCCGAACTGGCCCCGTGCGGTGCGAGCGGCAGGAAGCCGCGGCAGGGGGCCTTCAGTTGAAGCCGGTTCAGACCGGCGGACAGGGTCGATGGCGAGAGTGCAGGACATCCAGTTGCTGATCGTTCGATGCGGCGACACCCTCTGGGACAAGAGTGGTCGTCTGGCCGGGGGCGGATCGGAACTTCCACTGTGCGAAGAAGGCCGCGTGGCCATGCGATCGATCGCCGATCGCCTGTCAGGGTCCTCTCTGGGTGTCGTGGTCGGGGGCAAGGACCCCGCCAGCGAGGAGACGACGGGGCTGGTCTCGGGCGCCACGGGCGCCAAGGTTCGTCTGACCGACGAACTCGGAGAGGTCAGTCTCGGGCTTTGGGAGGGCCTCCTGCTGGCGGAGCTGGAGGACCGGTTCCCGACCGTCTATCGGCAGTGGAAGGACTCTCCGGAGGGCGTGCTCGTCCCCCAGGGCGAATCGATCGAGGAAGCCCGTCGTCGCCTCATCGAGGCAATCGGTCGGGTCCTCAGCCGAACCAGAGGGGTGGGCAAGGGCGTGGGGATGGTCCTGCGGCCGATGGCCTACCTGATCGTTCGCTCGTGGCTGCGGGGCGAGTCGATCGCGGACGTTTGGACGAAGCAGGACGAGATTCCCGACATGGAATGGCATTGCGTGCCGCGCCTGAAACTGCGCGGCCAGGGCACGGCGCCGAACGGCGCGTCTTCGCGTGCCAAGGCGTCGTAGGTCGATGATAGAGTTAGCCCAACGGCGCGCATTGACGCGCGACGTTTCAGACGGGACAGGATGGTTCACACCATGACACGAACAGCATCCAGAACTTGGAACGAGGTCAAGCCGCAGAAGCGCACAGCGATCCCGGAGGGGCTGTGGCTCCGCTGTCCCGGCTGCTCGCGGATGATCTACCGGCGTCAGATGGAAGCAAACCTGCACGTCTGCCCGGAGTGCGGGCATCACTTCCGCATCGGCGCGATCGAGCGTATCCGCCAGCTCACCGACCCCGGCTCCTTCCAGCCCATGTTCCGGGGCCTCGAACCGACCGACCCCCTCCGCTTCCGGGACCTCAAGTCATACGAGGAGCGTCTGCGGGCCGAGCAGGAGAAGACGGGACAGACCGACGCGGTGCAGGCCGGACTCGGCTTCATCAAGGGACGCGAGGCGATGCTCTGCTGCCTCGATCTCACGTTCATGATGGGATCGATGGGCAGCGTCGTGGGCGAGACCATCACCCGAACCATCGAGACCGCGACCGAGCGGAATCTCCCCCTCATCATCGTCTCCTGCTCCGGCGGCGCGAGGATGCAGGAGTCAGGGCTCTCGCTCATGCAGATGGCAAAGACCAGCGCCGCCCTCGCACGCCACGACGACGCCGGCGGCCTCTTCATCAGCGTGCTGACCGATCCGACGACGGGCGGCGTCACGGCTTCGTTCGCCATGCTCGGCGACGTCATCCTCGCCGAGCCGGGAGCCCTCATCGGCTTCGCGGGCCCGCGCGTCATCCAGCAGACCATCCGCCAGGAACTGCCGGAAGGGTTCCAACGCTCCGAGTTCCTGCTCAAGAGCGGGATCGTCGATCGCGTCGTCGCCAGACCTGAGTTACGCAGCGAGATCGCCCGCGTCATCGACTACAGCGGTCGCTGATCGCCCCCCCACTCGCCCCCCCACTCGCCCCCCACCACCAGCGCACCCGGCCGGCAGGGTGCTCCCGGCACTCACGACCCGCCGGCCACCTTCTCGGCCTCGTCGATCGGCGTGACGCCCTCGCACACGAGCCGGTACGCCGACTGCGACAGCGTCGTGAAATGGCCCGCCTCGATCGCCTTTCGCATCGCCTGCACGCCCGGCGCCTTCAGCACGATGTCGCGCAGCTCCGTATTGAAGTCCAGCAGCTCGAAAATAGCCCGCCTCCCCTTGAACCCCGTCCGGAGGCACCTCGCGCATCCGACCGCGTGGAACGGCCGGGCGCCCGGCAGATAGCCCTTGCCCATGCGCGTGATCTGCCCGGGCGTCAGCGGCACCGGCGTCTTGCAGTTCTCGCACAGGACCCGCAGCAGACGCTGCGCGAGCACAAGGTCCAGCGCGTTCGCCACCAGGTACGGCTCCACGCCCAGATCAAGAAGCCGAAAGACCGCGGAGATCGTCTCCTTCGCGTGCACCGTCGAGAACACCACGTGCCCCGTCATCGCCGCCTGCATCGCGGTCCGCGCGGTCTCCTCGTCGCGGATCTCGCCGACGTAGATCACGTCCGGATCCTGGCGCAGCACCGACCGGAGAAGTCCATTGAACGAGTTGCCCCGGTGCTCGTCGATCGGAATCTGCGTCACGCCGTCGAGCCGATACTCCACCGGGTCCTCGATCGTCACCACGTTCCTGGCGTCGCGATCGATCTCGCGGATCGCGTTGTACAGCGTCGTCGTCTTCCCCGAGCCGGTCGGACCGCACACCAGCAGGAGCCCCGCATCCTGCGAGCAGGTCCGACGGATGCGATCGAGCATGTACGGCGCCATGCCCAGCTCGGAGAGCGAGCGCGGCATGTCCCGCAGGTCGAGCAGACGCAGCACCAGCTTCTGGCCGTGGATGCTCGGCGTGAAAGACGCACGGACATCCACGCGACGATCCGGGTGACGGATCGAGAACGCCCCGTCGATCACGGCGTCACGCCCCAGCGTCTTCATCTGGCACGCCGCCTTCACGACGCCCTGCACCAGCTCACCCACCCGGTTGGGAAACTCGACCACCCACGTCATCTGCCCATCCACACGCATCCGCACGTGGAACGTCTCGCCCTTCGGCTCGAGGTGAATGTCCGTCGCCCGAGCACGCCCCGCCGCCGCGATCAGCAGACGCGCCGCACGGGGCCCCTCGGAGTCGCCCATCACGATATCCGAGACCTTGCCGTCCGCCGAGATCACGTGGAGCGTCTCGTCCACGGGCAGATCCGGCGCAAGCGCCCGGACCGTGTCGCGCAGCGACGTCTCCCACGCCGGATTCTCCGCGTCGCCCCGCGACCGAATGTCCGACGCGCCGTTCTCGGCCTGCTCGATCCGGAACTCGTGGGTCCCCACCCTGATGATGTCGCCGGAGACCACCGGAGCCATCTCGACCTTCTCGCCGTTCACCCTGGTCCCGTTGCGCGATCCGAGATCACGCACCCGATACGCCCCCGCCCCGTCCGGCTCCACGATGCAGTGGAATCGGCTCGCGCGGTCGTCCTTCAGAGGGAACGTGTTGTCGGGGTGCCGCCCGATCGAGATCGGCTCCGGTCCGAGCGCGATGGGCCTCCCACGAGACGTGATCGGCCGAACCTGGAGCGTGGGAGATTGTGGCGTCGGCATCGGCTTGAAAGGGGTGTCGGGAACCGAACTTCGAACCGTCGACGAGAAGCGCCGGCTGTTCCCGGCCCGGGCTTGGCCCGCGGCTTGGCCCGCGACTTGGCCCGCGACTTGGGCTGAACGATCCATGCCAGTGTATACGGATCGGCGACACCGGTTCAGCGGCCCGCGACTACCATCACCGACCCATGATCGACCTGAAGCAGCTCCGCGACAATCCGGCCCGCTTCGCCCTCGGCGCGAAGGCCAAGAACGTCTCCGTCGATGTCGAGCGGATCATCGCTCTGGACGCACGGAAAAGAACCCTTCAGACCGAGTTCGAGAAGCTCCGCGCCGAACAGAACCGGCTCGCCAAGGAGATCGGTCCCCAGATCGGAAAGCTCAAGGGATCCATCAAGGGAAAGCACGGAGCCGAAGCCGACGCGATCCAGCACGAGATCGACGCGCTCTCCGCAAAGCCCGTCGCCCTCAAGGCCGCGTCACAGGCGATCGAGAGCGAGATCGCGACCCTCGATCCCGAGCTCCAGCAGCTCCTGCTCCAGGTGCCCCTCCCCCCCGATCCCGATGTCCCGATCGGCAAGGGGAGCGAGGACAACATCGAGATCAGCCGCTGGGCCCCGCCCGGCTACGACCTCGCCAAGTCCTTCGAGGCCAACCGCGGTTTCAAGCCCAGGACACACCTGCAACTCATCGAACGACACGGTCTCGTCTCGTTCGAGCGGGGTGTCAAGCTCGCCGGGACCCGCTCCTACATCCTCACCGGCGCGGGCATGCTGCTCCACAACGCGATCCTGCGCTACGCGTTCGACACCATGGTCCACACCCACGGCTTCACCCCGATGAGCGTGCCCGTCATCGTCCGCGAAGAGGCCATGGTCGGCACGGGCTTCTTCCCCGCAGGACGCGAGCAGGCGTATCTCGTCGATGAGAAGAACCGGGGAGGGTCGCACGACTCGTTTCTCACCGGCACCGGCGAGGTCGGGCTGATGGGCGTCCACATGGACGAGATCCTCGACGAAACATCCCTCCCGGTTCGGTACGTCACCGTGAGCACCTGCTTCCGGCGCGAGGCCGGCGCCGCCGGCAAGGACACCGCGGGCCTTTACAGGATCCACCAGTTCGACAAGGTCGAGCAGGTCGTGATCTGCCGCGCCGATGAGAACGAGAGCCGCGCCTGGCACAAGAAAATGATCGGCTTCGTCGAGCAGTTGCTGCAGTCGCTCGGACTGCCGTATCGGCTGCTCCAGTGCTGCACCGGCGACCTCGGGGTGAAGAACGCCGACATGGTCGACATCGAGTGCTGGATGCCCGGTCGAGGAGAGGCCGGACCGGACGGCACGCCCCGCGGAGAGTTCGGAGAGACCCACTCGGCAAGCCGGCTCTACGACTTCCAGTGCCGAAGGCTGAACATGCGATACCGCCCCGGCGGCGCCGGAGCCAAGGGCGAGACCGTCGTCTGCCATTCGCTGAACAACACGGTCGCCGCAAGCCCCCGCATCCTCATCCCGATCCTCGAGATGTACCAGAACGCCGACGGCAGCATCACGATTCCAAGCGCACTGCGTCCCTACATGAACGGCGCGGAACGCATCGGCTGACGCACCCCGCCGGTGTGCCTCACGGAGGAGGCGGCATGACGGATCGACTGCGCATCGCGTTCTTCGGGTCCGGTGAGTTCGGCGTGCACTCGCTCCGGGCGATCGCGCAAGAGCACACCCTCGTCGGCATCGTCACCCAACCCGACAAGCCCGCCGGCAGAGGCGGGACGCTCACCCCCACCCCCATCGGCGTCGCGGCATGCGCGGAACTCCCCGAAACGCCCCTCCTCAAGCCGCCCAAGTGCAATCTCCCCGAAGTCGTCGGCCAGATCCGGTCCTGGAACGCCGACGCATGGGTGGTCATCGCGTTCGGACAGAAACTCGGTAAGGCCCTCCTCGAGGGCGTCTTCGCCATCAACCTGCACGCGTCGATCCTCCCGCGTTGGCGCGGTGCCGCACCGATCAACGCCGCGATCGTCGCCGGGGACTCGCACAGCGGCAACAGCGTGATCACCCTCGCCGATCGCATGGACGCGGGCGAGGTCCTCGCCTCGTCTCGATCCGAGATCGGCCCGACCGAGACCGCCGGCGAGTTGCACGACCGCCTCAGCGCCGAGGGGCCGGACCTCGTGCTCCGGGTCCTCCGCGAGTTCCGATCCGGCGCTCTCGTCCGCTCTGTCCAGGACGAATCGCTCGTGACCCTCGCCCCAAAGCTCTCGCGTGCCGATGGGTACGTGGACTTCTCTCAGAACGCCTTCTCGTGCGCCCGGCGCATCAACGGCCTGAGCCCCTGGCCCGGCGTCACCATGGCCCTGGTCGACTCGAGCGGCACTCCCATCGACTCGCTCAAGCTCTGCCGCGCCGCTGTCGAACGCCCCGCACCCACAAACGTGCAACTCACGGGTTCCCCTTCCGAATCACGCGCCATGAGCCCCGCCGCCGAGCAGGGGTCGAGCAGGACCTGTTCCATCCATCCGGGCACGTTCCTGGATGCACAGACGGGCGTGGTCGCGTGCCGCGGCGGCTCATCGATTCGGCTCATCGACGTGCAGCCCGCGGGGAAGCGGATCATGGCCTGGCCCGACTTCGCCCGCGGGCGGCGTCTTTCCGGGGACGAACGCCTCGAGCGGTTGCCCGCTCCTTCCGGCGGAGGTGCCTGAGCGTGGGACGCGTGCTGGAAACCCTCTGGGACCTTCTGGGTCTGGCGCCCGCGCCCAGGAACCCGGTGGCCCCGCCCCGCAATCGCGGAAGACAGGTGGACCGCAATCCCGCCGGCGAACGCGCCCCCGCCCCGACGCCAAGGACCGCGGCACGCCGCCCGCGGCCGGCGCCAGGCGTCGCGACGGCCAGCCGGTCGATGCAGGCACGCTACGACGCGATGGTCCAGGCCAAGCTCATCGAGCACGGCATCCGCGTGCGTAAGTGGCGCACCGCGATGTCGGGGATCGCCTGGCAGGTCGAGTACCGCGACGGACGCATCGTGCGCCTCATCGAGGCGCCCCGCCCGAAGGGTCCCATGTCCGCCGCCGTCTTCCTCCACGAGATCGGCCACCACGCGATCGGATTCAACGTCTACAAGCCCCGCTGCCTCGAGGAGTACCACGCCTGGGCGTACGCGATCCGCGAGATGGAGGCGATGGGACTGAACATCACCGAGGGCGTTCGGAAGCGGATGCACAACTCGCTGAAGTACGCCGTGGACAAGGCCAGGCGGCGCGGCCTGAAAGCGCTGCCCGCCGAGCTCCTGCCCTACGTGCGTCCGTACACCCCGCCGGTCCCGCGTGGACTCAGGCCTTGACCACGTTGGACCCGCCCCGGCCTCTCATCGCGTCGCGCGTGTCAACGATGAGAGGCGCGTGCGCCCCAACCATGCCGTAGTCCACGGCGCTGTGGTTCGTCACGATCAGCACGCAGTCCGACCCGCGCAGCGTCTCAGGCGTGAGCGCCACGCTCGCCAGGTCCAGGGCGTACTGACGCATCGACGGAAAGCGAGGAACGTGAGGATCGTGATACGAGACGATCGCCCCGCGCTGCTGCAGCAGCGTGATGATCTCCGCCGCCGGCGTCTCGCGGATGTCGTCGATGTCCGGCTTGTACGCGATGCCCAGAACGAGCACCCGTGACCCGTGGATCGCCCTCGCACGCTCGTTGAGCGCCGCGCCGACGCGATCCACGACGTACCGGGGCATCTGCGAGTTGATCTCACCCGCGAGCTCGATGAAGCGCGTCACGTGCCCGGCCTCGCGCGCCTTCCACGTCAGGTAGTAAGGGTCGATCGGGATGCAGTGGCCGCCCAATCCCGGGCCGGGGTAGAACGGCTGGAAACCGAAGGGCTTCGTCGACGCCGCGCGAATCACGGACCAGATGTCGATCCCAAGGTCGGCCAGCACGGGCTTCAGCTCGTTCACCAGCGCGATGTTGACCGCGCGATAGATGTTCTCAAGCAGCTTGGCGCTCTCGGCGACCTCCGCCGACTCAACTGGGATCACCGTCTCGACGGCCGATCGATACATCGCCTCCGCCACCCGCAACGACGCCCCGTCGATCCCGCCGACCAGACGCGGAATCTGCCGGGTCTCCATGTCCTTTCGGCCGGGGTCCTCTCGCTCCGGGCTGAACGCGAGGAAGAAGTCCGATCCGCAGCGCAGCCCCGTCGATTCCAGGATCGGCAGCACGACCTCTCGAGTCGTGCCGGGATACGACGTCGACTCGAGCGAAACGAGCATCCCCCGCTTCAGCACGCCCGCAACCATGAAGGAGGACTTCTCGACGAACGAAAGGTCCGGCTCGTGGTGCGAACCCAGCGGCGTCGGAACGCAGAGCACGATCGCATCGCACGACGAGAGGTCCCCCGGACGCGAAGTGGGCGAGAAACGGTCCGACACCGACAGGGCCTGAACCAACTCGACGCCAAGGTGCCGGAGGTACGCCTCCCCGCGCCGGATCGCCTCGATCTTCGACTCATCGATGTCAAACCCAACCACCCGATGACCCGCGTCGTGCAGCGCGCGAACGAGCGGCAGCCCGACATAGCCGAGCCCGACGACTCCGATCGTCGCGTCGCGAGCGTCGAATCGCTCGATCAGCGATCTGGCGAGTGGAGAGAGTTCGATCATGCCGTTCGTGCTCCGACCGTCCGAGCGGAGTGTATCGGTCCGGACGCACGCGCGGGGGTGCCCGAGCGCACATCGGCCGCCTCAATCCGATCGCTCGACTATCGGCTCGATCCGTCGCGCGCCTTGCGCGGGTTGGGCGCGGGCTTGCCGTCGGCGTAGCCCCACACCGTCACCGTGACCTTCCGCTTCCCCCACTTGAGCGCCTGCTCGTGCGTCGGGAAGAGCAGGTCGAGCCGGTTCCCCTTGATCGCGCTCCCGCAATCGAGCACCGGCACCACCTGCCCGCTGTCGTAGCCCGGAATGCTGAGCATCGATCCGTACGGAAGCACCCGAGGGTCGGCCGCCACGAGCCGATGCGCGTTGGTGTGAACCGAGTGGAGCGTCGCCGTCCGACCATCCGCGAACGGGCCGCACGAGCGCGCGTCCGGCGAGTAGGCGGTCACCGTCATTCTCATCGTCTTGACCGGCCGGATCGGACGCCCGTTGAAGAAACGAGTCCCCTCAGGCCAGATGGTGCGCGACGCACGCGCGCCCGCCGCCGAGTGCTTCGAGTCCTCGGATTGCTGCGCCCCGCCGCGCGCCGGCGCCGGCTCGGAACGGACCGGCAACGTGGCCGACGGAGCGGCCGACGTCGGGGCCGACATCGAGGTCGGTGCCGCGATCGCCGTCGCCAGGGGCAACTCAATCCCGGCCACTTCCGCAAACGAGACCTCGCTCACCGAAGCCATCGGCACCGGTCGGATGTTCCCCGCCTGCATCTCCTTGACGAGGATCGCCGACGCCGCCGTGAGCGCAACCAAACCCAGGCCGGCTCCGGCCTTCAGCAGACGCCTCGCAATCACCTGGGGGAACGCCCCGGGCTTGACGCCGGCATGCTGACCCAACTCGATGCTCCGACCGGCTTCGACCGCAGGCCCGACCCCGACAACGCATGACCCGCCTTGGTCGCGTGGCGGCTGCGACAGCCGCGCTCGGTCGTCGGGACGGTCCGAAGCCCGCCCATTGAACCCGGCCCATCCATTCAGGCCGGTGGAAGTTGAAGCAGACAGTATGCCCCGGATTCCCAGCTGGCTCATGACCCGCACCTCTTGAACGTTCCTAGAATGTTCGGGTTGGGATGCCACCACGCCGCCCAACCCGAGCTTCGGCCCGTCGTTTATCCGCTTGCGATCAGTTCCCCGTCCACCCTTCAGAGGCCCGTCACTGCCAACTGTCTGTCAGCGGACCCCCAGCATTCCTATTCCAAAGGTGACCCCAAGTGGAGATCTGGCAAGCATTTGGAGCAATTGTCACCGGAACCTGTGCCGGTTGTATCGGTGGTATCGCTGGTATCGGCGGCAGCATGGTCATGCTTCCGGGCTTGTCACTGCTTTTGGGCACTTCGCCCGCCTCGTCCCACCACCTTTACATGGCCGCGGCAATGTCGGTCAACATGGCCGTCGCCATCCCCGCCGCCCGAAAGCACCGCCAGGCCGGTGCCGTCAGGTCCGATATCGTGCGCCGCATCCTCCCGGTCATGGCCGTCGCCATCATCGCCGGCGTCCTCCTCTCCAACCTCGTCGACGGCCACTCCCTCCGCCTCGGCCTCGCCGCCTTCATCGCCCTCTACTGCCTCGGCACCTTCCTCGCCCTCGCCCTCAAACGCCCCGACCACAGCGGCCAGGCCGAACGCGTCACCACCGCCAACGTCCTGCTCATCGCGATCGTCGCAGGCCTTCTCGGAGGCCTGCTCGGCATCGGTGGCGGCGTCGTCATGGTCCCCGCCCTCCAGCTTCTCTGCCGCCTCCCGCTCCGCCACGCGATCGGCACCAGCGCCGGCGTCATATGGCTCACCGCGCTCATCGGCGCCGCCCTCAAGCTCGCCACGCTCCACACGCACGATCAATCCGCGACGCACGCGCTCCTGCTGGCCCTGCTCCTTGCGCCCGGCGCCATCGTCGGCGCTCGCTTCGGCGCCTCACTCGCGCACTCCCTCCCACTCCCCATCGTCCGCGCCATCATCGCCACCATCCTCACCATCGCCGCTGCCAGAATGGCAGGCCTGCTCTGATCAACCCGAACGGGCGTCACCCCCGGTTTCTGTCGCGCAAATCGCGCACCGAACCGCAATCCGCACGACCGACATCCAACGAACACACACGCAGCATGCGCGACGCTCCGCAACGAACAAGCCCACTCGCGCCGCGTACGCATGACAACAATCCGCCGACGCGCGGACGCCCGCGTCAGGTGAAACACCAACCGGCGTCACAGAGAGAAACCTCGCAATGACCGCGTTCGTCAACAACTTCAAGACCGCGATCCTCCTCGGCGGGCTCATGGGCCTGTTCATCGCCGTCGGAAGCATGTGGGGACAGCAGGGCATGATCACCGGCCTGCTCCTCGGCGGCATGATGAACGTCGTCGCATGGTTCTTCTCCGACAAGATCGCCATCGCGTCCATGCAGGGACGCGAAGTCACCGCCGAGACCGGCGGCGACCTGTACCGCATGGTCGACGAGCTCCGCCGTCGCGCGGACCTCCCCATGCCGCGCGTCTACATCTGCCCCCACGAGGCCCCCAACGCCTTCGCGACCGGCCGCTCACCCCGCAAGGCAGCCGTGGCCGTGACGCAGGGACTCCTTCGCGTGCTCGACCGAGACGAACTCGAGGGCGTCATCGCCCACGAACTCGCCCACATCAAGAACCGCGACACGCTCACGTCGTGCATCGCCGCGACGATCTCCGGCGTCCTCGCCTTCATCGCCCAGTGGGGCATGCTCTTCGGAGGCGGCCAGAATCGCGAGGGCGCAAACCCCCTCGCCATGTTCCTCACCCTCATCCTCGCCGCCGTCGGCGCCGCCCTCATCAAGGCCGCCATCAGCCGCTCACGCGAGTACGTCGCCGATGCGCACGCCGCACGCATCGTCGGCTCACCTCGTGGCCTCGTCTCCGCCCTCCAGAAAATCGAGATGTACGCTCAACGCATCCCGCTCGTCCAGCCCAACCCCGCACAGAACAACCTCTTCATCATCGAGCCCTTCGGCGGCAACGCGGCCATCCGCCTCTTCGCCACACACCCGCCCACAGAAAGCCGCATCCGCGCCCTCATGAACGGGTGAGCTCCTGGGGTGCCGTCAGTTCCCGTCGCGTCTTGCGACGGAACCGATGCATCATCCGCGCCCACACATCCGGCCCGACACATCGCATGCCCGCTCACCGAGCGGGCATGTCTCTTCATTGACTCACGCCGCAGACCGAGCCCCGGCCACGGCAGCCCCCGCTCTCTCGCGCGGCAGCACCACCACCCCATACATGCTCGCCGCGGCGTTCCCGATCAGCCGATCCCCGATGAGAGAGAGCGTTCGCAGCGCCACGTACGCGTGCGCGTGCCGATCGCGCAGGGAACGCCCCGGCTCCGCACGCGTGATCGTCGCGACGTGCAACGCGTTCGAGAACCACCCACCGGCCCGGTAGATCTCTCCCGACGGAAACAGGTCGCGCACACACGCCGCGCTGTACTGCCTCCACCCGTGCGCACGATACATCGCCAGCGCCGCCCCGCCCGGCACGTAGTGCGCCTGCGCCCCGTGGGCCGACAGCCGCGACTCCAGCCTCCTGATCGCGCCCGCATCGTCCCGGATGTGCTCCAGCGCCGTCGCAGACACGAGCAGATCGATCGGAGGCAGCCGCGACACGTCGAACGCGTGCACATCCGCCAGCACCAGCTCCCGCGTGAACGCGCCGCTCCGCTGCGCCGCGAACCTCGGGTGCGCCGCGATATCCAGCCCGATGTACCGCCCCCGGAACCCCGCCCGCTCGAAAGACGGCAGCACCGCGCCGCCCGACCCGCAGCCAAGGTCGAGCATCGTCACCTCACGCGCCCGAAAGTGCGGCGCCAACTGACGCGCCGCCATATCGAAAAACGCCGTCACCATCACCCGCGACGGCGACGCCTCCCGCGATTCCGCTGCACGCCCCAGCGGCACCGGCATCGTCCGCACCCCAAGCCGCCTCGACCTGGCCTCATTCCTCCGATTCCGCGCCTCGTGATGCTCCATGTACGCACGAAACGCCTCCCGCGTCAGAGGCAAGTCGCCATTGATCGCCGCCGGGTCCGTCTCGAGCATGATCGCGTCTCGCATCCCACTATCGTCGGCCCGCTCGCACGCCCGGCATGAGGGATGAACCGCCAGGCGCTTCCTACCCTCTCCCCGCATGACGACCCCCACCACCACAGCCCCCGCCGCCCCTTCCGCGACCCTCAAGGACCACGTCGCGACGTACCTCAAGGAGGAGGCCAAGATCAAACTCGGTGGCGGCACAAAGGCCATCGAACGCCAGCACGAAAAAGGCCGCCTCACCGCCCGCGAGCGCGTCGAGAAGCTCATCGACCCCGGCTCCTCCTTCCAGGAGCTCGGCCTCTGGGCCGCCCACAACATGTACACCGAGCACGGCGGCGCGCCCGCCGCCGGCGTCGTCACCGGCATCGGCGCCGTCCAGGGCAAACTCTGCATGATCATCGCCAACGACGCCACCGTGAAGGCCGGCGCGTTCTTCCCGATGACCTGCAAGAAGATCATCCGCGCTCAGACCATCGCCCACGCCGCACGCCTCCCCCTCATCTACCTCGTCGACTCCGCCGGCGTCTTCCTCCCCATGCAGGAGGATGTCTTCCCCGACACCGACGACTTCGGCCGCATCTTCCGCAACAACGCCGTCATCTCCGCCGACGGCATCCCCCAGATCGCCGCGATCATGGGCTATTGCGTCGCGGGCGGCGGCTACCTCCCCGTCCTCTGCGACACCCTCCTCATGACCGAGGGCTCCGGCCTCTACCTCGCCGGCCCCGCGCTCGTCAAGGCCGCCATCGGCCAGCAGGTCACCGATGAGGAACTCGGCGGCGCATCCATGCACGCCTCCATCAGCGGCACCATCGACTTCAAGGAGCCGGATGATGATGCGTGCATTCGGCGGGTGAGGGCGCTTGTCGACAAGTACCCGAAGTCACGTGCACACGAGGCGCTCGAAGAGATTGATCACCGCTTGGAATACATGACGCTCAAGCAGAACCTCAATGAAATCAAACTGATCCGCGAGGGCTGCCCCGATGATGAGCAGGAACGCTACCGAGCTCAGTTCGGTGACTTGGTCTCGCAGGAAGCGATGCGGGAGCGCTTTGCCGCCATCGATCGTGTACTTCTGGAGGGAAAGCCCCGGGTGACAGCACCCGCCACTGACCCCGCCCGCCTCTACGACATTTTCACGGACAAGCCGGGCACGCAGTACGACGTGAAAGAGATCATCGCCTGTCTCGTGGACTCTCGCGCGATCCCCAACGCCGAGGGCCACGAGTCACTCGCCCCCGACTTCGATGAGTACAAGGCCGATTACGGCCAGTCGCTCGTCTGTGGCTACGCCAAGATCGGTGGCCACGCGTGCGGCATCGTCGCCAACCAGAAGAAGATCACCCAGCGCCAGATGCCCGGAGGCAAGGCCGGCCCCTCCAAGTTCACCAACATGCCCGGCGTCATCTACGACGACTCCGCTGACAAGGCCGCCCGCTTCATCATGGACTGCAATCACCATCCGATACCCCTGATCTTCCTGCACGACACCACCGGCTTCATGGTCGGGCGCGACTCCGAACAAGGCGGCATCATCCGCGCCGGCGCGAAGATGGTCAACGCCATGTCCAACTGCATCGTCCCCAAGATCGTCGTCGTCCTCGGCGGCTCGTACGGCGCGGGCAACTACGCCATGTGCGGCCGGGCCTTCGACCAGTTCCTCTCCTTCGCCTGGCCGGGCGCCAAGTGCGCCGTCATGGGCGCGAACCAGGCGACCGGCGTCCTCGCCACCATCGAAGAGGCCAGCCGCAAGCGCAAGGGCGAGACCATCGACGAGGAGACGCACAAGCAGATCCTCGCGGCGGTGCACGCGGGGTACACCGAGCAGGCCGACATCCGCCACGCCGCCGCGCGAGGATGGGTCGATCGCATCATCGAGCCCCACAAAACCCGCGACGAACTCATTGCCGCCCTCAACGCCGCCGCACAAGGATGGGACTACACCAAGCCCTTCAAGACGGGTGTGTTGCAGACGTGAGCAACTCGCCTCTCGCTGTCCGCGTCGATGTCCCGCGGCCATCGATTGGATCAGCGAACGCGTGCCTTTGAGGCCCAACGGGTCGCCCTAGCCAGAGCCCAGGGCACGGGAGTGCCGAAGGCACGACCAACGCCCTGGGCACACGACCGCCCTCTCACCCTCTTCCTTCTTCTTCCGGAGCCCTGTAGGGGCGACACAACCGTTCTTTGACAATCGATACCATGCGCGCATGCCACAATCACTCGCGCAGATCTACATCCATTCCATCTTCTCCACCAAGCACCGGCTTCCGATCCTTCACGACGACGTTCGTGAATCACTGCATCGGTACGCCGCGACGGTCCTTCAAAACATCGAGTGTCCACCCGTCCTTATCAACTCCGTCGATGACCACGTTCACATCCTGCATGAACTCGGACGCTCGATCTCCATCAGCGACGCGATCCAGGAAGTCAAGATTTCCACCTCGCGCTGGCTCAAGTCCCAGTCTCCTCGACTCTCCGACTTTGCGTGGCAATCCGGTTACGGCGCGTTCAGCGTCTCATGCTCAAGCGTTGATGCGGTCCGCGCCTACATCGCCGATCAGCGTGAGCATCATCGAACCACAACCTTCAAGGACGAGTGTCTCGCGTTCCTCGAACGGCACGACGTGGATTACGACGCGCGGTACGTGTGGGATTGATGCGCTCAATGGTGTGCCGCCCCTTCAGGGCTCGCTGAACTGAGAATGAATGGAGCGGGGCCCGCTCGTTCCCGGGGCGTAGGTCGCCGCTTCGCGGCTCCCTTGCCCCGGGCTCTGGTTGGAGCGCCCCGTTGGGGCTTCTGCTTCAGCATTCTCACATCCGCGACCGCACCGTTGGCCCACAACGAGTGACTTGAAGGCCCAACGGGCCGCTCTAGCCAGAGCCCAGGGTGAGCGTGTCGCGAAGCGACCGCGTAACCCTGGGAAAGAGGTGCCGCGCAGCGGCATCCTTTAAACGCCTTTGAGTCGCACTCGGGCGCAGCCCGATGCGACTGAAGTCCCGCCTCGACCCCACGAATCACTCGTGCCGGTCCATCACTCCACTGATACACTCGATCCGCGAACGGAGCACCATCGCGTGAGCGTCTTCGAACGAGTGAAGCAGGACGAAGCAAGCGGCGACCTCGCGTCGGCGAAGAACCGCCTCGCCTCGCACGCGGTCACGACTCGGTTCGATCCGCGCATCTGCGAACAGATCGCACGCATCTGCCTCCGCATGCAAAACCCCACCGAGGCCGGCCGCTGGTACTTTCTCTCTGAATCGCCCATAGCGAAAGAAATTGCAAGACTGGGTATTGGACAATGCATCGTGATAAAAGAAAAGGTTGTCTTGGCCGTTGAAGCCCTGGAAGGCACCGATGAG
>JAPKGU010000047.1 GCA_026647565.1 Phycisphaerales bacterium
GTACGCAGGCTTGGCTCTGCTGGCCCTTCTCTTGCTTGCGGCGATCGCCTCTCGCTGATCTCCCTCAGTCTGTGTGGTACAAGCAAGGCGCATTGCCTATCGAGGATCCAATCAGTCTTCAAGAATGAAGCAGGATGGATTCAGGCATCTCGCGCTTCTCGGATGATCTGGAGATCATTGCGGACAGTCTGATCATTGCAGCAGCCCCCGCTACTCAGATGCGTGCCGGGGCATCGTTGATACGGACGCTTGCTTGCATCGAGCGTCCATTCTTCTGCCACAGAACACTCAGACCGTCATTGTGATAGGGGTTCTCAGTTGCTGATGGGCAGGAAGTCCGTCTCCTTGCCCTGCGCCCAACGCTTGAAGCGGGGCCAGAACAGCTCCTGCAGCAGGATCTTGATGCAGGCAGCAACCGGAATCGCGATGAGCAGGCCGTACACGCCGGCGAGCGCGCCGCCCGCGAGCGAAGCGAAGAGAATCGTCGGCGTGTCCATGCCGGTGGACTTGCCCTGGATCATCGGCGTCAGGACGTAGTCGTCGAGCGCCTGACCGGCAAAGTAGATCGCGACCGGCGCCGCAAAGGTCCACCAGAATGTGTCCTGGAATGGGAATGCGTTGGTGTGCAGGTACAGCAGCACGATCGAGATCGGCACTCCGACGAGCGCGGCGTATGGGATGATCGACAGGATCGCGACGGCGGGGCCGAGAATGATCCAGCCGGGCACGCCGATGGCAAAGTAACCGATCGAAAAGGCGACGGATTGGATCGCCGCGATCGTCAGTCGCCCGCGCACGAACCCGCTGACCGCGGTGTTCATCTTTGTGGCGAGATCGATCGCCAGGCCTTTCTTCCGCTCTGGGATGAGGCCTGTCCAGAAATCGAGCACATTCCCGTAGCCGGTTGAGATGAAGAAGAAGAAGAAGGCCGTCACGAACAGCGTGAAGCCCACGTAACCGATTGATCCGATGGTTCGGAGGGCAATTCCAACGGCGTCGGCGCCTCCACCGATCGCCCGCCGACCGACCGCGGCGCCGATCGCGCTCGCGTTATCCTGCACCCAGCCGAGAAGGAACTCCGCGACTCTGTACGCGCCCTCGCGGCTGCCGGAGGTGAACATGCCGCCCGCGCCCGACTCGATCGCGCTGTCCGTGGCGGCTATGTCCGATGGAGCGTCGGCACCAGAGGGTGAGGGTTCGGATGGGGTGGCGGTCGCGCCCTGGGGCGTCTGGTTCCGTTGTTCACGTCGCTCGCTCACGCCCTGCTTGAGCTCGACGAGGGTCCGGCTGAGGTCTTGCCACGCGCGGCCGTCGAGCGAGTCGTACGCGGCGGCGCGAGCTTCGGGAGTGGAGCCCCGAACGCTCTCAAGCAGGTGTTGCGTGTTGGAGGCAACGGTCGTGGCGGCACCGGCGACCTGAACCACGGCGAACCCGGCGGCGACGGTGGCGGGTAGAACAATCAGGGCACCAACCGCGATAATGATTGTCCCCACCGCGCTCTGACGCTTCAGGGGTGTTCTCCGCGTGAGCCAGCGGACAACCGGCTCGAAGAGGTAAGCGAGGAGAAGGGCGAGAAGGAGCGGTACTGTCACGATCCGGACGACGTATCCGAGATAGACGATCCCGACGAAGCACAGGAGCACGAGCACATCTCGCACCGGCTGGATCTGCCAGAGGTGGTGCTTCCGCCAGTCGATCGCGCCGCTCGAGCGCGCACCGCCGCCTCGGCCCGATAGGTTCTCGTTCGACATGCGGGAAGAACATCGACCGGCGATGGGGGCCGGGCTTGACAGATCCGAAAGCGAACTGGACCGTGTGGGGCCATCGGCGCGAGACGTTCTCGCGGGGCGCAACCCTCAGGCGCACCGCCGATTCAGGCCACGTGCTCCGGTCCGACAAAGGCTTCATCGAACTCGTAGACCGCCCGGAAGTCCTCCATGGAGTCCTCGTCGGTCTTGCGCATGAAGCCGGCGTCGATCATCGCAAAGACGATCCTGCCGAAATCGTCCGTCGAACGAATGCCCCAACGCTCAAGCACCGTTCGGGCCAGAGACCCGAACTGCACAATCGCAAAGTCCCGCAGCCCCAGGCACAGTTGCTGTCCGGAGACGTGGCGACTCTCGTCCTCGACGTCCCCGACCAAGCCGGCTCCCCCGTGGATCGCTCGAACCGTGTGGGCAAGGCCCTCACGGACGAACTGGAACGCCTCGGGCGGGAATGGGCCCGCCTTCTCCATGATCTGCTTCCAATCACTCAGAGCTTGATCGGACACGTCGCTTTGCTCCACATCCATGACGCGACACACACGAGCCAACACCGCAAACTCTAGACCGCACCCGGCCGTCGCGTCTCGGCAGTCCGCCGGCCGCTCACCGTTTCGGAGTCGCGTACCCAGAATCGGAGCGGACGGTCCTTCCAAGTCCCCGCGTTGCCAAGCCCGATTCGCGGCCCATTCAGGACCATCCCCGGTTCTATCGGACTTCTTCGTGGAATCTCAACACTCACCGAGCCGCTCGCACCCCCGCGCCCGGGCACAAGGTCGGCGCCATCCAGCGACCGATCAATCGCCAGTGCACGGCAGAGATTCCCCGGCCCGCGACAGAGCTCGTGCTGCCGCTCGGCAGCTCCAACACCCCATCCTCGGTTCGTCGCCATGGAGCCATGACCTTCGGTCGGCCTGAGCGCGCGCAGCAGCACCGCGACGGGTTCGCCCATCTTGCCGCAGACGATGTTGGCGCAGTGGTGAATGCCGTACGTGAAGTAGATGTAGAGCGTGCCGGGCTTCGCGTACATCGATTCGTTGCGTGCAGTCCGTCTCCCACCAAAGGCGTGCGACGCACGATCGCGCACGCCGACATACGCCTCGGTCTCGACGATCATGCCGGCGAGCCGTTCCCCCGACGGCAGCGTTCGCACGAGCGTCGTGCCGAGCAGATCGCGGGCGAGCGACGCTGCGTCGCGAGAGAAGAACGAGCGTGACGCGAGCCGGCACACGCTTCATTCTTCGCACTCCCTGAACGCTGGTCCCGGAAGAAAGCGGCCGCCGAAGAGCCATGGCTCTCCGGCGGCCGTTGTGATCACATCGATCCGAGCGTGCAGCTCGGCTCTGGTGAGCGGGTCACTTCGTGCAGCAGGACGCGGGTGCCGTCTGCGTCTGGCAGCAATCCGTCGAGCCGCAACACTTCTCGCAGCCCTCGCCGCAGCACTCGTCGCAGCCCGCCTCGCAGCAGACCGCGGCCGGGCAGCAATCGGCGCCCGTGCAGCAACTGCCGCCGGCGCAGCAGCCATCACCGGAGCAGCAGTCGCAGCAGGCAAGGACGGCGCCGCCGGCTGTGGCGGCGAGAACGATACAACGCATGAACATCATGGGTGACATGAATGCACTCCATCAAGTGTGGTTCTGAATGAGATCGATTGGCACAACGGGCGCACACCCGTGGTGCGAAGGTCGCTCGACGGCCGCGCGAATCGCGCAAGCGAGGTGCGACGCCTAGATCGTCCAGACGCAATGGAGCGCGAGGCGTTCTCGCAGCGAAGTCGCGATGGGCCCCAGGGTCTTGGGCACGATCGACACCGGAGCGTTCGTGGCTCTTGCCGCGAACGGACCGCTCGTGCCTCTCGTGGGCTCGTGATGCTGGTCTCGGACGGCGACCTTGTTGGATCGAGCGGGCGTCGCGACCGGACCGCTGCAGCAACGGGCGCAGTCCACAGGCAGGCAACCGCGCTGAGTCGGTGCCGTGCGATCGTGGCCGCCGGGCGCCGGAGCGCGAAGCGGAAGGTCGTCGCGGCACGGCGCCGGTGCGGTGTGGTCGGGCTTCGATTCAGCCGGGCAACAGTTGGAGCCGGCTCGCTCGGAAACGCCGGCAGTCGTCAGGATGGGTTCTGTCGGCGCGCAACAGGCCAGAGGGGAAGCCAACCCGAGGCAGGGTGTCCCCAGGAAGTTCTGGCAGACCAGCAACAGGATCAGGGCGGCTGCTCGGACCACGACAAGATTGTACACGTCGCTCGAAACCGATGGATGCAGAATCCGGTCTCGGTTGGGGACTGATCGGGTTATCGGCGTCTGAGCTCACCAGAGCGCTCGCACCCGAACTGTGTCCGGCACGGTTCTCAGACGGTCGTCGAGAGACGGTGCATCGGATGGGTCGACGTCCAGCACAACGTAGCCGATCTGCTCGTTCGTCCGCAGGTACTGGGCGTTCACGTTGACACCAAGTTCAGCGGTGATCGCGTTGATGTGACCGAGGACACCTGGCACGTTCCGATGGAAGTGCAGGATGCGGTGGGTCCGATGCTCGATCTCACCATCGCTGCGCACCTGCTCCGGCAGGTCCACTTCAGGGACGTTGACGGCGCCAGTGGTTGAGCCGTTGTTGACGAAGCGAGCGAGCTTGCCGACCACATCAACGGCGATGCTCTCCTGCGCCTCTTCGGTGCTTCCGCCGATGTGGGGGGTCAGGATCACGTTCTTCATGCCTTGCACCGGGGACGCGAAGATGTCGCCCTTGCCGGCGGGTTCGACGGGGAAGACGTCGAGGGCCGCACCGGCCACCCGCCCCGCTCGGAGCGAATCGGCCAGCGCGTCGAGATCGACGACGCTCCCTCTCGCGTTGTTGATGAGGAACGCGCCAGGGCGCATCTGCGCGATCTGCGCACGTCCGATGAGATTCTCCGTCTGCTTCGTCGCGGGCACGTGGAGCGTGACAACGTCGGACTCTGCGAGCAGCTCGCCGAGCGAGCGGACCTGGCGCGCGTTGCCGAGCGCCAGCTTCGGCGTTACGTCGTGGAAGAGGACCCGCATTCCCATCGCCTCGGCAAGGACCGAGACCTGCGAGCCGATGTGCCCGTAGCCGACAATGCCGATGGTTCGTCCTCGGATCTCGTGCGCTCCCGAGGCGGACTTGTCCCAGTCGCCCCTGTGCAGCCCGACCGACTTGTCCACCAGCCCGCGGTGCAGCGCGATCACCTCCGCCACAGTGAGTTCGGCGACCGAGCGCGTGTTGCTGAACGGGCTGTTGAACACCGGCACGCCCCGCCCGCACGCCTCGCGCGTGTCGACCTGATTGGTCCCGATGCAGAAGCAGCCGATTGTGAGCAGGCGCGGCGCCGCGGCGAGCACCTCTCGCGTCACCGTCGTCTTTGAACGGATCCCCAGCACGTGCGCGTCCGCGACCGCCCTCAACAACGCGTCGCCCTCGAGCGCCTTGGCATGGGTCTCAACGTGGAAGCCCTCGGCGCGCAGGATGTCCTCGCCGCGCTTGTGCACGCCCTCCAGGAGCAGGATCTTGATCCGCTCCTTCGGGAATGACGTGGGGACTGGTTTGGGCTTGGCAGCGGTGGCGGTCACGTCCGGCTCCGGTGTGATCGGCGGGGGCCATCTCCACGACGAAGCGTAGATGCACGCCCAACCCGTCAGAACTCCACGATATCGGCCAGAACCAGCCCCGCCAGAAGCACGCCAAGCAGGATTCGGTAGACCCCGAAAGGTGTCAGGCCGTGTCGGTTCAGGAAGCCCACGAGCCACTTGACGGCGAAGGCCGCGGATACCGCGGCGACGAGGATGCCGAGAACGACTGGCAGGTATCCAAGTTGCTCGAAAAGGTTTGGCTCGCCCGATTCCGACGCGTGCTTCAGGTTCTTGAGCAGCTTGTAGCAGCAGGCCCCGCCCAGCGTCGGGAGGCCGAGAAGGAAGCTGAACTCTGCCGCCCTCGCCGGCCGCAGCCCCGCCATGACGCCCCCGGTGATCGTCATCATCGAGCGGCTGGTCCCCGGCCACATCGCGATGCACTGCACCAGTCCGATGAACAGGGCCTTCGCGGGCGTCAAGTCGTCGATGTCGAGACCCGGCTGGACCTGGCCGTCCTTCGCCTCAGGGAATCTCCGCTTGCGCCAGCGTTCCAGGGCAATCATGTAGACGCCGCCGACGACGAGGGCGGCGATGACGGGCGCGGGCGAGAACAGCCTCGAGCTGATCCAGTCGTCGAGCAGCATGCCGAGGATCGCGGCGGGGAGGAAGGCGATGAGGATGTTGACCGCCAGCCGAAGACCGTTCCGGTCCCTGCCCAGCAGGCCCCGGAGCATCGAGAGCACACGCGGGAAGTAGAGCCCCAGCACGGCGAGGATCGCCCCGCCCTGGATCACGATGTTGAACGCGTCGACAGAGGACTTCACGGTCGGGTCGTCCAGGCCCAGGAATGCAGATGCAAGGATCAGGTGCCCGGTCGAACTTACCGGGAGATACTCGGTGATCCCTTCGACGAGTCCGAGAATGATGGCTTGGAGCGGTGTCATTGGGGAAGCGGCGAACGGGCCGGGACGACGGGCGACGGGGAGAATAGGGCGGAGTGTGTTATCGTCTGAGACCGACCATGCCCACGGTCATTCCCATCACTTCTCTCGCGGACGACCCGCGGCTGGCCCCTTACGCCAACCAGCGTGACGCCCACCTCCGGGCACCGCACCTGAATCCCGAGGCCCAGTTCGGCCCGGGCGGCTCCTTTATTGCCGAGGGCGAGCTCGTGGTTCGGATCCTGCTTCAGTCGTCATTCCGAGCTCGTTCCCTCTTGGTACGCGACACCTACCTGCCGAAGCTTCTGGCCGATGTCGAGGACGCAGAATCCCGCGCGAAATCGTCGATCACCATCTTCACCGCTCGGCAGGATGTGCTGGACCAGATCGTCGGATTCCACATCCACCGGGGTGTCCTTGCGTGCGCCGATCGGTCGCAGTTGCCTGTGTCCATTGACCAAGTGCTCGGTCGCGCCCGGACACTGGTCCTGCTGGAGGACCTTTCCAACCACGACAACGTCGGGGGCATCTTCCGCAACGCCGGCTGCCTCGCGCCCCCCGATCGGACCGCCGTCATCCTCTCGGCGCGATCCTGCGACCCACTTTACCGCAAGTCCCTCCGGGTCTCGATGGGCCATGCCCTTCGCGTTCCCTTCCTCCAGCCCGCCGACTGGACGGCCACACTCGACGCAGTCGCCGCCGCGGGCTTCACCCTTGTGGCAATGGAGACGGGACCGCGAGCGGTCGACGTTGGCTCCGTCACGTGGCCGGAACGGACGGCACTTGTCCTGGGGGCCGAGGGGCCGGGACTCGGCTCTAGGACCATCTCCCGGTGTGCGCTTCAGGTCCGAGTTCCCATGGCTCATGGGGCTGATTCCCTGAATGTGGCCAACGCCTGTGGGATCGCGCTGTCCTGGATGCGGCTGGTCTGACCACAGGTGCGAAGGCAGGAGTCGACTCGTATACTTGGGCGTTATCATCTCCTCTGAAACGCGTTATGAGACCGCACCAACGCCTTGTACCCAACGCCGCCCGACTCGCCGCCCTGCTGTGCGTCGGAGTTGTGGCCATTGGTTCGGGATGCAAGACCAAGCCCCTGCTCTCTCCCGACCACGAGCGGTCGCAGTTCGATCGGTACGATCGGTCGCGTGACCAGTACGCGTCGCAGTATGTGTTCGACGAGTTTGGTCGTCGCCGGCCGAATCTCTCCGGGCGGCTGCTCCCCCGCGAATGATGCTCTGGCAACTCGCGCGGGGTGGTCCGAAGAGCGCGACTCTCTCGAATCTGCAGGAAAGTCGCGCGTTTGCACGAGCAATCCGCGCGGAAATGGCAAGAATGAGGGTGTCGGCGTCCGATTGCATTATCGCGGCGCGGGCGGAGTCCGTGTCACGCTCTCTTGAAAGACCGGGATGCGAGGTTCTGGGCAGTGTGGGCATGAGGCCCTCAACGCCCTCAGATGGGGTTTCCCGATGGCGCGCAGGACGAGCACCGGAAACGGCAGGAATCGCGGGGCCAAGGGCCCGGCGCTCTCGCGTCGCACGCGCTGCGTCTGGGGCTCGCTCGTCGCATCGATGACAATGGTCGGTGGCCTGCTCTGGGCGATGGACGGAGCCAAGTCGCCACGTGTCGACGGCTGGTCGATGCCGGCCCTGGCCTCCGCCACGGTTCCCTACTCGATCGAGTCGGTCTTCCAGACTCGGACACCGATCGAGAAGGGGCGATGGACTTCGATCGTCATCCACCACAGCGGCAGCCCCGTGGGCTCGGCCCAATCGATCGAGGCGCAGCACCTCTCAATGAACCTCAAGGGCCTCGGACACCACTTCGTAATCGGCAACGGGCGAGGGGCTCCCGACGGCCAGATCCATGTAGGGTTCCGTTGGCTGGACCAACTCCCCGGTGCCCACGTCGGCGGTCCCAGCGCCGAGCTGCTCAATCGCGAGTCCATCGGCATCTGTCTGGTGGGCAACGGCGATCGTTCGCCGTTTTCTGATGCCCAGATCCAGCGCCTGCTGGAACTGGTCAACGCGCTGGCCACGGAGCTTGGAATCCCGGCCAACCGCATCTACCTGCACTCAGACGTCGCGCGCACCAGCGATCCGGGTCGGCTCTTTCCTGTCGCGGCATTCCGCGAGCAGATCAGCCACCTCCGCTGATCGCCCAGGATCGGCTCACCCGTACGCTCAGAGTCGCTCTGCGCTCGCCGCGGCAGCCGAGCAGCTCGGGCTCTGGCCGGGGAAGCACGGTCTGGATCGATCTGCAGCGCACGCAATGGCGCCGTGGACCGCTGCGTTCAGGCGATGGTCCCGCTCTCCGGGACCACACCACCATGAAATCTCGGATGACCTGGAGCGTTCGGCAAGGCATGAAAACGCTTGACATTGCTCGTCACTCGTGCGGTGGTTCGGTCCTTGTGCTTGTCTTGGCTTCGAGCTTCGTGGGATTCGAGGCCGGCGCACAGTTGCAGCCAGCGGGTTCTGAGCCGCCGCTTCTCTCCGGACCCGAGATTCGGACTGGTGACGGCGGACTGGATACTCAGGCGGCCGGCGCCTCGATGGAGGGGTCGGTCCGGGCGTCGCCAACGCTGATCGAGCGGTCCTTTGACGGAACCCTGATCGAGCTTGACGTCAACCCGGCTGAGGCCGCCCTTGGACTCCTGGACCTGACCGACGAGGAGGTGGCCGCGACGCGGCGCGTGCTTGAAGCCCGTGCCGAGTTGGTCTGGGTAATCGCGCGTGACCATCTGGAGCTCTTCCTGAAACTCCAGACGGCCCGGCAGGGCGGGGACCAGGACGCTCTGCGACCACTGATGCGGGAAGCGATGCCGATCCTGGCCCAGTTGCTCAGGCCAACAATGGCCGAGTCCCTTGCCGCAGAGCTCTCGGAAGCCAACGCGCAGAGCTTGCAGCGTATGGTCGACGAGTACAGGCGTGCCGTGATGGAGAACCGGACGTCCGGCTCCGAGCACGCGAGCTCTGGTCGGTTGTCGCAGACGAGGGCGGAGTTGCGTTACGAGTCCGGGCTCGTGTTGCGGGAGATCGCCCGGTCGATCGCCGCGACGGTTGAAGCACGACGCGATCAGGCCGAGTCGCTGTACGAAGCGGTTGGGGCAACCCCCGAGCAGCGCGAGCAGATCCAGGCGATCCTGCGGCAGATGGGAGCGACCGTGGGGCTGGAGTCTCCGTCGCCCGGGCGTCGGCGTGAGGTGATGGAGAAGATCCTGCAGGTCCTTCGCCCGGAGCAGCGTGAGCGAGCACGGGCGTACCTGCGAGCCGGCTGAACCAGGTCAACCCCATCCGGGTGCGCGCCGCGACCCCGGCGCCAGCGTCTTTCTCAGCCGAGGCGTGGAACCGGCCACCCAGGGCCGGACGTTGTTTGGGGGCCATTGCACAAATCCACCCACGATGTGATACTGCGGTGCTACGATCGGCTCGCCCCCGTTCTGGCTGCGAGGGGAGAGTCCGCGAGCGGATTGCGTACTGGGATCAGACACTCATCGGCTGGGGTGCATACCCCACCGTTCAATGGATGTTCGGACGTGCCTGCGATCGAACCAAAGCAACGCGGCGAGACGATCGAGGGGTACAAGATCCTGTCCGAACTCGGACGGGGCGCGGCCTCGATCATCTACGTCGTTCAGGACGTGAAGACCAAGCAGGTCTGGGCGCTCAAGCACGTCGAGCGCGGCGACGCGAAGGACTCTCGCTTCTTGGACCAGGCCGAGGGTGAGTACAAGATCGCGTCGGAGCTGAACCACCCGACAATCCGGCAGATCACCAAGATGTTCAAGAAGGGGTCGCTCCTCCAGACCAAGGAGCTGTACCTCGTGATGGAGCTGGTCGATGGTGTCTCGCTGGACAAGGCGCCGCCGAAGAACTTCGAGCAGGCCGTGGACATCTTCCGGCAGGTTGCCGACGGGATGCACCACATGCACAAGAAGGGCTTTGTCCACGCGGACATGAAGCCCAACAACATCGTGGTGGCGGACGGCGGGCAGGCCAAGATCATCGACCTCGGTCAGGGGTGCAAGATCGGGACGGTCAAGCCGCGAATCCAGGGCACGCCGGACTACATCGCCCCGGAGCAGGTGCATCGTCGTCCGATCACGCCGAAGACCGACGTGTACAACCTGGGCGCGACGATGTACTGGGTTTTCACGCGTCAGCACATCCCGACGGCGCTCGCCAAGGGCGACTCGCTGGTCAACTCTCTCGACGACAGCTTCATCCAGAGGCCCAAGCCCGTCAGCGAGCTCAACCCGCGCGTCCATCCCAAACTCAACGATCTGATCATGTCCTGCGTCGAGGTGGACGCCGACAAGCGGCCCGAGTCGATGGCGCTCGTCTCGGACCGCCTCTCGCTGATCTACGGCATCCTCCGGGCAAAGGCCGAGGACGTGGTCAAGTCCATGGACGTCTCGGAGCGTTCCGAGAGCGAGTGAAGCGCAGTCGGAAGGGGGCGTCTTGGACCTCTCCCAACTCGACCTGCGTGACCCCGACGTTGTCGTTCGCATGTTCCGCGACGGCGCACAGGCGCTCCGCGACGCCTCGTGCCGGCGCGGGTCAATCGACGTGATCGAGCCCCCGGGCCTGCTCATCGCAACCGGCGACCTCCACGACAATCCCATCCACATGGCCCGCGTCGTCGAGGCAGCCGGCATGGGATCGACGCCGGAAAGGGACTCCGATCGCCGCCACCTCACGCTCCACGAGCTGATTCATTCCGATCGCCTCATGAACGGGATGGACATGTCGTACCGTGCGCTCGCACGCTGCGCGGCACTCAAGTCCGCCTATCCCGAACGCGTCCATGTGCTCCTCGCCAACCACGAGCTCTCGCAGGTGATCGGCGCCGGGATCATCAAGGACGGCGTCAAGGTCGTCGAGGCTTTCGACGCGGGCGTCGAGTTCGTCTTCGCCGATCGTGCCGAGGAGGTCGAGGCCGCCATCGATGACTTCGTGCGCGCGATGCCGCTCGCGCTCCGCTGCGTCACGCCGAAGGGCGACATCCTCTGTGCGCACTCGCTCCCCGGCATCGGCATGATGGGGCGTTTCGATCCGTCGGTGCTCTCGCGCGACCTGACGCCCGAGGACTACGAGCCGCGGCGCGGCAGCGCCCATCTCATGGTCTGGGGGCGTGGGTACGACGCCGAGCAACTGGAAGACCTCGTCGAGCGGTGGGGGATCAACTGGTTCATTCTGGGCCACGAAAAGGCGGAGAACGGCGCAAAGTTCGTGCCGCCCAACGCGGTTGTCCTCAACAGCGACCACGAGCGAGGCGTCTATCTGCCCGTTGATCTCCAGCATCCGCCGACACCCACAGACGCGATGCAGATGGTGGTGCCGTTGTCCCAATGAGTGTGTTGCCGTTGGGGGGGCCGATGAACGCGATCACCGAGTCTGACCCAAAGCCCACGCCTTTGTGGCCGGCAGTCCTCGTGCCGCTCTCGATCTGGTTCGGCTTGCAGGCCGCGATCGGTGTGGCGTTGGTGGTGGCGGGCATCGTGATCGGCGGTTGAGGATCATTCGGGCAGGGCTGGTACGGTCCGACGCAGCTTGTCATCAGCGTGCTGGTTGCAGCAACGGATGCCGTGATCGCTGCCCTCCTGCGGTCGGCCTCGCGTGCGATGCCGCGCGAGATTCGCAGCGGTGCTGAGCAGATCGCGCGGGCCGCGTGGGTATACGCCGGCTCGGCGATACTTCTTGGTGTCGGATTCCATCTTGCTCACTGCACATACATGAGCCAGACATACGGGCCGACGTATGCCGGAACAGACAACGGGCCTTCGTCTGTCGCGGATTCTTTCTTTGAGATCGGACGCTTCAGCTCTGTGCTACTCGACGCGGTCGGATCGGCGCTTGCGATCTGGTTCGCGAAGCGGATTCGTGCAGTCGCTTTGTGACCTTGCGCCCCTCACGCCAAACGCAGGATCTCCTGCTGCACCTCGCTCACAACCGTCGGGCCGCGCGTCGGATCGACGTGGACGTTGATCTCGGATCGCACGCCGAAATCGTCGAAGTACAGCCCCGGCTCGATCGTGAACCCGACGCCGGGCAGCAGTTCGCGCGTGTCGTGCGTCTCGGTGTTGTCGATGTTGACGCCCAAGCCGTGCACCTTCGGCCCCGGCGAGAGTGAGTGGCCCGTCCTGTGCCGGATCGCATCCGGCCACGGCGAGCCGCGGAGCACGCCCATCGCCGCGTCGTCAACCTCCCACCCGGCCACGGACTTCTTCGCGGCCCAGCGCTGCTGCGCGACTGCGACCGCGGCGTCACGAGCGGCTCTCACGGTCTCGAAGACCTTAGCCTGCCGCTCGGTCGGTGCGCCGCACGAGCCGACCCAGCAGATATCGCAGAAGATGTTGTCGTTCCCCGGCCGGCGTGCCCAGAGGTCGATGAGCACGAAATCGCCCTCGCGGATTGGTGCGCTGGTCGCCTCGGTCGGGTCGTAGTGGGGGTCGCCGGCGTGGGCGTTCACCGCGACGATCGGTCCGTCCGGGTACTCAAGCCCGAGCCGCGCGTATTGCTCGTGCATGCGCATGACGACCATCCACTCGTTGCACGGCTTCCCGGCCGCGAGCGTGTCGCGGATGAACGCGAAAGCGTCGTCCTTGACGGTGGAGACCTCTCGTGCGGTGCGGGCGTACGTTGCGACCGCCCCCTCCGACCATCTGGCCACAGTCGTCTGCACGAGGTCCGCCGACGAGACGACACGCACGCCGATCGAACGAACGAACTCGACCGTCCCCGCGTCCGCCGTGGAGACCACTGGAAGGTCGCAGTTCGGCGAGTACTCCATCGCGACCGTGCGAGCACCCTTCAGCAGCCCGCTGATCGTCCCCTGATACTCGCGCCACGTCAGGTACTTCGCCAGACGGATACCGGCCTGTACGAAGAACGTCGCGTCGATGTGGCTCGTGATGAGGGTTGGTTCGCCTGTCGCCGGAACGACCAGCCCCACGCGACGGGTGAGGTGCCCGCAGCCGTGCGGCATCAGCACGCTGAACGTCGAGTTTGTGTTGCGAAAGTCATGGACAAGCCACGCATCGATCGCACGCTCACGCATCAGGTCCTGGGCGGGGGTGTACCACATGGTGCATTGTTGACGCACGAGGGGCGTAGCATCAGAGGGGCCGATGCGACGGAGGACGCCGATGGGCGTGAGGACCACAATCTCGTTTGTGAGGGCAGTCTGCCGCGGATTTGTTGAGCACGACGTCATGTCGCTCGCCGCAGCCGTGGCCTTCTACACCGTGCTCTCCTTCGCTCCGCTTGTCCTTCTGCTGGTCACCCTGGGCGGGTTTCTGAGCGACGCGAACGAGTCCGAGCTCTTCGCTCGGTTCTACGAGCATCTGGGGCCGCAGGCGGGGCAGGTCGGTGAGGAGGTCGTCAGGCACGCGCGGCTTGCCGGATCACCCAGAGAGGCGTGGCGGTGGATCCTCTCGCTCACGGTGCTGGTCGTGTCGGCCAGTCTTGTGTTCGGGCAGTTGCAGAAGTCGCTCAACCGTATCTGGGGCGCGCACGCGAACGTCCGTAAGGGCTTCCGGGCATGGCTCTGGAAGCGGGTGCTCTCCATGGGCATGGTCTTCGCGATCATGTTCATCCTGCTGGTCGCGCTGGTTGTCTCTTCAGTGATTGAGGCGTTAATTCCGCAGAACAACGAGTACGCCGGACGTGCCGCCGTGCTGTTCGTGTCGCTTGTCGTCTCGACGCTTCTCTTCGCCTCGATCTACAAGGTGCTCCCAGACGTGCGAATCGCGTGGAAGGAAGTATGGGTCGGCGCGCTCACCACCGCGCTCCTGTTCTCAACGGGAAAGGCACTCGTCTCGTTCTATCTCGAGCACGGCGGTGTTGTGCAGTCCTACGGCAGGGCAGCCGGCGCGCTCATCGCCATGCTGCTCTGGGTCTACTACTCCTGCATCATTCTTTTCATCGGCGCCGAGATGACCGCCCAGTACGACCAGGCTCGCGCGGCCCGGCGTCGGGCGTGCGAGACGGCGGCGCTCGCAGCGAAAGCCGCGGCGGAGGCCGCCCATTCAAAGGCCCACGGCCATCTCCACGACGGCCCGCCCGCGCCGACGGCCGGTCCGTGAGCGTCAAGGCTCCTCCGGCCGCGCTGATCGCTCGACGTCTCGCAGCATCGCGTCGAGCGTGAATCGGTCGTACGGCTTACCCCTGAGCATGATGCCACGGATCTTGGACGTGTTTGAGATGTCGTCGAGCGGATTGGCCTCGAGCAGCACAAGATCCGCCCGGCTGCCCGGCTGGATCGTTCCGAAGTTCGGCTCGATCCCCGTTGCCGATCCCTTGCCCGGAAGCGAAGCCAGGTACGCCGCGGGATTGGCGGTGGCGCACCGGAGAGCTTCCCAGGGCGTGAGTCCGGCGCTGACGAGTGATCGCAGCTCGGTGTGGAGCGCGAAGCCGGTGACCAAGAACGCCTGAGGCGAGTCGGAGCCGGCCAGCAGTCCGACACCCGCTTCGTGCAGCGTTCGCGTGATCTCGGCCCGAAGTGCCGTGACTCGATCTCCGTAATCGAATCCCCAGTCCGCCGGGAACTTCATGCCGTTGCGCTGCTCGGCCCACTGGCCGACACCCGCCGGCACGATGTACCTCATCTCCGGTCTGGCCATCAGCGCCGCCGTCGCTTCCTTTCGGTCCACGACCATCGAGAAAAGCGCGAGGGTTGGGGTGCACCAGAGACCCCGCTCGGCGATCCGCTTCGCCAGGACGGGCAATCGTGCCCGATCAAGCTCCTTCAAAATCGGCCCGGGCGGGAACTGTCCGAACGAATGTGCCTGCTCCGGAGCCCGGAGCAATGCCGCTGGGATCGCGTCAAGGTGCTCCATCTGGATTGCGAACTCGAGCGCGAGGTCGAGCCCGACCTCGTTGTCGACGTGGCCCGCGACGGGGATGCCGATCTCCGCGGCTGTTGCCTGCACAGCGCGAAACGTCTCCGGACTGATCACCCGGTGCGACTTGATCAGATCGAACCCGAGCTCCTTGTGCTGGCGCACCAAGGCGGACGCTTCCTCGGGCGACTTGGCGATGCCCGCGTGGATCGGCGGACCCGCAAGGTAGAGCGTCGGGCCGAGCAGCTCGCCCCTCCCGACGATGCGGCGCAGCTCAACCTGCGTCGGATGTCCGACCATGCCCCTGGCAGTCGTCACCCCATTCGCCAGCAGCAGCGTGCACGCACGCTTCGACGCCTCGACCGTCGCAGGGTTGCTCGCGTCGTAGGGCGGCAGATGAACATGCATGTCCGCGAGGCCGGGAATCAGCCACCCGCCCCCTCCGTCGATAATTCGCGTTCCGATCGGGGACGCGTCCGGTGTCAGCTCGGCTTCGGGTGCCACCCTTGAGATCACGCCATCCACCACCAGCACCGCGTGTCCTTCCAGCACGCCCGGCTTGTGCATCGGGATGACTCGCACATTCCGGTAGAGCGTCGGCGTATCGTCCAGCGAACGCTGCGGTTCAGACGCGTGCACACCTCCGGCGCAGATGCACGCGGCGAGAGTCGACACGAGTGTGCGGATGAGCAAGGGGCGTCCTCCGGAAGATCGCAATGCGTCAAGGTGTAGGGTCTGGGGGCACGTCCGGTTGCGGCCCTCGCGCCACGATTCGAGCGGGCCCTTCTCGTTCTTCAAGTGTCCGAGGCCAATCGCTCTTCAAGAGGCGTGAAAGCGAGCGGTCGGCGAGGATCCGTCCCTCGGTCTGGCAGCCCGGGCAGTAGTTGCACTCGTTCTCGGCGTAGACGATCCGTTGCACCGGTGCGAGGCAGACCGGGCACGGATGGCCGAACTTTCCATGGACCGCAAAGCCGGGGCGGAACGCAGTGACCTCGCCCGGTCCCGGGAAGCGACCGGGTGCGGGGCGTCCGTTCTCGTCGATCAGGCCGAACTCACGCCGGAGCGTGTCGATCCAGCGTGTGAGCGTTCCCACACTCGCCGCGTGGAGCGAGTCGGACTCGGCCTCGGAGAGCGATCGCGACTGCTTGAACGGAGAGAGTCTCGCGGCGTGGAGTATCTCGTCCGAATACGCGTTCCCGATCCCATCAAAGAGACGCGGGTCCGTGAGCGATCGCTTCAACGTCCGGTTCTCAGCGCGCAGCGCCCGTGCGAAGGCCTCGGGCGAGCATGTCAGCACGTCCACGCCGCCCCGGTGTAGCTCCGACATCGCTTCGCGCCCTTGCATCAAGTGCAACGACGCTCGCTTCTTCGTACCCGCCTCTGTCAGCGTCAGCACGCCCGTGTCGAACCCGAATCGCGCCTGGTCGATTGTCCCGGTGCGCGTCTTCCGTGCGCTGACCGCTCCGGCTCGTGCACCGGTGTCCGCCCAGCGCAGACGCCCGGCGATCATGAGGTGCATGACGAGAAAGAGGTCCCCCTCCAACGCGAGCACGATCCGCTTCCCCAGCCGCTCAACACCGGCTACGCGCCGCCTCTCAGCCGCCTCGACCGGCGGCTCGAAGGTCCGCAAGAGATTGAGCCCACGGATGGAGACCGACTCGAGCGTGTGCGCCACCACACGCCGACTCAGGCATTCGACGTAGATCGTCACGTCGGGGAGTTCGGGCACCGCGAGCTCACCCCTGCTGCGCCTGCATCTCCTTGATGAAGGCGTTGGCCTCGTTGATCGCGTGCTCCATCTCGGCGACGAGCGTGCGCACGTCGGCCCGGATCTGCCCGCTCGTCTCCTGGAGCGACGCGATCGCCCTGGCGTTCAGATTGTGCTTCATGAACAGAACCTGGTCCTTGAACGCCGCGAGCACCGGGTCCATCTTCGACGCGGCCTCTTTCATCGAGCCGACCAGCGTGCCGTAGCGGACCCTTGTCTCGTTCAACTGCCGGCGCGAAGCCGCCCTCAGCTCCTCGGACCCGTACTGCTCCAGTTCTGCTTCCCACTCCTTGAACAGCGCTCCGGCGACGCGCTCCACGTCCCTGATCCTCGATCTCACGGACTCGGCGCGGTCCTCGCACCTCTCATGCGCGCCCTTGATCGCCTTGTACTTCTTCTCCAGCTCACCGGTCTGAACGCCGGTCACCGACAGGAACTCCTCAAGCGCAGACTCGAACTGCTCCTTGGCCTCCTCCTGACCATCGCGTGCGTTCTCGACGCGGTCAACAAGCTGCTCGCGCTTCGCGTACCCGAGCGATTCCTTCACCGCAATCTCTGCCGAGGAACATCCCGAAAGCCGTGCCATTGAGAGCACAAGGACGAACACAACTGCCACACGCATGGTTCACCTCCACCCGGATGCCGGAGAGTGTAAGGGCCCTCTCTGGGGCGTTCCGTCGCGTCGAGTGAAAGGGGCCCTCGCGCACGCGCGAAGGCCCCCGATCCGGTCATCACAAGCCGAGGCGTGCTTCAACGCCGACGACGGCCTCGGATCAGACCAATCGCCGCGACCATGCCGAGCGAGCCGGGAGCCGGGACGTAGATCGAGATGATCGCCTCGACATCCACTCCTGCTTCATTGCGAAGGTCAACGCTGAGGTAGAGATAGCCGTTGTCGCCAAAGTCCATCCCCTGGCTCGCGACGGTCGAGGCGTTGAAGTCAACGAGGGTGAAATCGCCAACCAGATCCCCATCGACATCGACGAGGTCTCCGACCGAGAGCAGCGCGAGCGCGCCTGCCAGATTGGAAGCATCCGGCGCCCAGAAGAGTGTCTCGGTGAGATTCGTGTCCCACACGAATGCGGCCTCGTTCTTGTCGTTGATCGCACAGGCATCGATCGCGTTGGCGAGCGTCACACCGTCAACCACCGAGCCCTGGCGGAGGGCGATCGAGCCGTTGTAGGCGATGAAGTCGTCGGTCGCGGTGGGACCGTCGGTGTCACCGGCGAAGATGTAGTTGCCGCTGTTGTTGATGCTCGACGACTTGAACCCGCTCCAGTTGTCTCCTTGACCAGTGGACGAGCCCTCGCGTGCGATCAGCGAGCCGTTCACCCACATGTGGCCATCGTTCGTCGTGGACCCGGTGTCGAGGAGCAGATTGTGGATGTGGTGAATGCCGTTGCCGGAGAAATCGAAGTCAAAGCCGACGCCGGTCGTGCCGATCGCGAAGCCACCGATGGAGTCGCCGGTCTTGAAGATCAGCGTCGTTCCCGAGGGATTCGCGGGGTCCGCGCGGTAAAGCACGCGCCCGATGCTCGATCCGGTCGAGGTCGTCGCGAAGCCGCCCACCCAGACGGCGTCGCCATTGTCGAGCATGCGCGGGCGGCTGTTGAAAGAGTTGAAGAATCCGGGCATGCCCGGAGCGGCGTCGCCGTCTTTCAGCAACAGACCATCGTGGGTGTACACCGCATCGTCACCGTTGAACGACGGAGAGTAGATGAAACCACCCGTGTTCGAGATGCCCATGTTGGCCTCGCTGCCCGACAGCACATCCGGCAAGGCCGACGAGGAGTTGAAGATTGAACCGCTGTCGTACCAGACGGACCGACTCGAGTCCGCGAGCGTTGCGGTAAACCCGACCAGGCCCAGCCCGTTCACAAACGGCTGACTGAACCCAGTGATGGTCGAACCGTCGAGAGCGTCACCCTGCTTCGCAACAACTGAGACGGGCACAACAGCGGCCTGGGCTGCCGAGGCGAGTCCTGCGGCGACCACAACTGACCAGGTTCGACGAGCTTTGGGCATGACGAGATCTCCTTCTTGATGCGTTTCCAACGTTCCGCGCCCGTGGTCACGGGACGGAATCCTCAACGATGTGTCCACGCCCGAGTCCGTGGATGAGATCGACTCGGCGCGCGCGGCAAACGATTGACCCTGGTCAGGATACACGATGCGTTTCAGATCGCACAAGACAGAAACTGCCTCAACAGGCGCAACAAAGAGAACAGCGGCGCCCAAGTGCGGCGCCGCTGCGAAAGTGGGTGAACCCGAGCGAATCTCGATCGATCAGCGTCTGCGACGAACCGCGATCAGGCATCCGAGGCCAATCGCGGCCGCAGTTCCTGGCGTAGGAATCAGGTGCAGCTGGTAGCGAACCTGGATCGCGTTGATTCCGGCTCCGATGTACGGCGAACCAAGCAACTCGCCGGGGTCCGAGCCGTTCCAAGGGCTGGAAAGACGCGACGTATGCGTGCCGCCCGGGACAAACGAAGTTCCACCGTTTGTCGAGTAGGACCAAGTTGCCTTGATGAGCGTGTAGTCCGTGACCCATGACTGGAAGTTGATCTGGTCGATCTTGCCGACATTCCATCCCCAGAAGGCGACCGCCTGGCCGCCGGTTGTGCTGCCGAAGGGGACGAGGTCGGAGCCGTGACGCGTGCGGAAGATGACGTCGATGAAGTTGCCCGTTGCCAAGGCCTGCTCCGTCCACTTCACCTCGATCTCATCCGACGTGCCGACCTTCGCTCCAATGGACTGGAACCCGGTTCCGATTTGGACGAGCTTCTGTCCGTCTGCGTTCCGGAAGCCCTGCACGAGCGAACCGGTGTAACCGATGACGGCGAAAGACGCCTTCTCCGTCGCGAGGATGCCCTTCTTGCCGTAGACGACCTCCGCATTGGCGAGTCCGGCGACCGCGGCAAGCAGAGCGACAGATTTGAGTGCGTGGCGCATCCGAGTTCTCCGAGCGCCCGCTCCCATGGCTGGCCGTGGCTCTGGCTTCCTAACGCCATACAAACCACTGCCGCCCCCGAGGCGTGAAGCGGACGCAACCGCTTTCAACATGCGCTATGGGGCCGGAAAGACCAGCAATTCCGTCAGGAAACCTACATCTTGTGTAGTTTCACGGGCCGAGAACGACTCGAAGGGGGTGCAAGACCCTCTCGGGGCGTGATCCGCTCATTTCGAGCGAACCTTGATCAACAGGAGCACGATTGCCAGAGCGGCGCCGACGCAGGCCGGCGCGACCCACCGTACGCGTCCGGTGCCCTGTCGGTCTGGCCCTCCATCTCCGCCACGTTCTTCGAACGAGTAGCCCGGATCAAAGCGAACGGAGTCGGCGATGCCGTTGAGCAGTGGCGTGTAGGTGTCCGGTTCCGCCCCGACCACAGGCGGATAGCAATGGACCCAGAGAATGCCCGTGGCGCCGAGATGTCCCGTGGTCAGCGTGGTTGACGGCATCCCGTTGATCGTCTGTTCGACCCGGAACGACACGCGGGTCTTTGTCCAGTCAAACGTGGGTCCAACGATGCTGGTGCGGGCATCCGCCGGCGCTCCGCCGATCGTGGCATCCAGGTTCGTGCGAATCTCGCCCTCGATCCGCTCTCTCGTCGTGAGCGACAGCGCCCTGCCTTCCCACTGGAAGAGGACGTAGACAGGCGAACCCTCCGGCTGAACCGGCGGCACCAGCCCCGCGAAGTATCGAATGGGGAGAGACCGCTCGACCGCCGCGAGGTTGATCCGCTCCAAGACAGCGTCGTCCAGCAGCACCCAGCCCTCGGGGACGGTGATGCTCGCGTGCTGCGTGTCAAAGCGGAGCGATCGCTGCGTGTCGCGCAAGGCAGGGACGGTCGGCGTTGCTTCCGCCGTTGCGTGGACGACCGTCAGGGGCAACGCGGCCAAGATCAGCAGTACTCTTGCACTCAACGACGAACCTCCCTCGTTCCCGCGCGGGGCAGCCGGTCACCATCAAAGCAAGCACCCCTCCCGTGTGCAAGTCGGGAAGGGTGCGGGCGCTGCATGTGCGGAGGGCGCGTCTACTTTTTGCTGTCGTGCCACAGCTTGAGCAGCTTCTGCTCCTGCTCGGGGGAGATTCCGACCTTCAGCTTCGAAGGGTCGGGCAGCGTTGGTGCCTCCTTGCCGGCGGCCTTCGCTTCCTCGATGATCGATGCGGTCGCCTTGGTCCGGCGCTCGATCTCAGATGGCCACCACGCCAGCGTGTCCCTCACGATTGCATCCATCGAGCGGAACTTCAGGCCCGCAGCCCTGGCCCTCGCGTTCGACCACGTGTGGAACCCGGCGAACTCGCCGACCGGCGGAATCCAGATCGGCAGCGATCCGGCCGGAAGTCCGTTGGACTGCAGGAACTCATGATCGATCCACGTCAGCGTGGGCTTGCTCGCCGCGGCACCGACGCACGCGTTCAGCACGTCTCCCCAGCGGGAGGGTTTCTCCGGCCCGACGGCGTTGAAGACGCCGGCTGTGTTGTTCTCCGCGAGCGTGATGAGGAACTCCGCCAGATCACGAACGTCGATGACTTGGATCGGATCCTCCGGATTGCCGGGCGCGAGCATCTCGCCGCCCATGTTCGCGCGAACCGGCCAGTACGTGAAGCGATCGGTCGGGTCGCCGGGACCGACGATGTAGCCGGGACGAACGACGGCCGTCTTCCCCGGCATGGCGGCTTCCGACGCCTGCTCGCAAAGGGCCTTCAGCGGGCCGTAGTACTCGAACGACGGTCCCATGTTCTCGATCGTCGGATCTTCCATCGTCCCGACGGGCGCGGTCTCATCGCTGTTGGGCGTCGCGCTCCCCGCGTAGGCGGAGATGCTCGAGATGAAAATGTACATGCCGGCGTGCCTCGCAGCCCATTCCGCGGAGGCCTTGACGATGCGAGGGTAATAGCCGGAGTTGTCGATCACGACGTCGAACTTCTTGCCCTCGAGTTGCTCCAGCCCCTTGGGGGACGTCGTGTCGTCCTCCTGCGCGTGCTTCTCAGGGTCGCGGTTGCCGTACAGGTGCTCGATGTCGGCGTGCTTGATCGGGCGGTACTTCTCGGTGCGACCACGGTTGAAGATCGTGACCTTGTGCCCGCGAGAGACCGCTGCTTCGATCGTCGCGGGTCCCAGGAAACCGGTGCCGCCCAGGATCAGGATCGACCGGGGCTTCATCGTCCTTCGCTGCCAGGCGAGGGCACGGGGTGCCGCGATGGCCGTGGCGGCGCCGGAGGCAAGAAGGGTGTGGACAAAGTGGCGGCGGGTGATCGTCACGAGGGGTCTCCGTTGAGGGTGTTCCGCGATGCGGAGTTCGGCGATTGTCTACACGGCTCGTTTCGCGCGGTTGCGGAGGCCCGGCGGCGGCACCGGTTCGTGCCACGTGCATCGCCCCCGTCCGATCGCGGGTAAGCTGCAGGCGTGCCAGAAACAGTTCCAACCTCGCGCCCGGCTGATCCCGGCTCTGTCCGCACCGGCCCCCTCGCTCATCTTCTGAGCATCAACCCGGGCGAGGGGACGCGTCTGGTGCTCTGCGCCGCCTACTTCTTCCTGATTCTCTTCAGTTACTACATGCTCCGTCCGGTGCGGGAGACGATGGGTGTTGAGGGTGGCTTCGACAAGCTCCCATTGCTGATGACCGGCACGCTGATGGCGATGCTGGCGATCAATCCCGTGTACGCATGGCTCGTCTCACGCACGGCTCGACGTGTCTTCATTCCCGTGACGTATCGCTTCTTCATTCTCAACATTCTCGTCTTCTTCGGGCTGCTGCTCTGGAAGGCGGGCGAACCGCCCAAGTGGATTGCCTACGCCTTCTACATCTGGCTCAGCGTCTTCAACCTCTTTGTCGTCTCGATCTTCTGGTCGGTCATGGCCGACGTGCACCGGCCCGAGGAGGCGAAGCGCCTCTTCGGCGCCATCGGCGTGGGCGGCACGCTCGGTGCAATGGGTGGGGCGTCCGCCACAGGACTGCTCGCCGGCGCTCTCGGTCCGGACCGCATGAGCTATCTGCTGCTCCTCGCGGCGGCAGTCCTCGAGTGCGCCGTGTGGGTCGCGATCGCGATTCTCCGGCGACAGCCCGCTCGCGACGGCGCGTCCTCTCAACTCGACCGCTGCGCGTCGTGCTCACTCTCGCTCGCGGGGCTCGCGCCGGACGCACCCTGCCCCGAGTGTGCGAGCACGGAGCGGGTGCGTGCGATCGAGCACGAGCCCGGTCCGCGGGCCTTCGACGGATTCCGGTTGATCGCACGTTCTCCGTATCTCCAGAAGATCGCCCTCTACATGCTCCTGTTCACCATCACGGCAACGGTGCTCTACGTGGAGCAGGCACGCGTTGTCAGCTCCATGTACCCCGATCGAGCGAGTCGCACACGCGCCTTCGCCTCTCTCGATCTCTGGACAAACGCGGTCACGCTGCTCACGCAGCTGTTCCTGACCGCCCGCATCGTCCGCTGGATCGGTCTGACCGGGTCGCTCCTCGTCGTGCCCTTCGTCACACTGATCGGGTTTGGCGTCATGGCATGGGCCGCGATCACGCACGCCGCCGACGGCGCGTCGGATCACGCGGCATCCTTGCGAGCGCTCTTCATCATCCTGTTTGTGTTCCAGGTCGCGCGACGGGGGCTTCACTACGCCATCGACCGCCCCGCCCGAGAGACGCTCTACACCATCACCGGCGTCGATGAGAAGTACAAGTCCAAGGCGTTCATCGACACGTTTGTCTACCGACTCGGTGATCAGGTCGGCGCGTGGGGCACAGTCGGCGCTTACGCCGGTTTGAGCGCAGCTGTTGCGCTCGGGGCCGTTGCCATGCCCGTTGCCCTCCTCTGGGTCGGTGCCGCTTTCCTGCTCGGACGCGCGTACGACAGACGAACGAATGCGCAGTGATCGCTCGCATACGATGTGCGGATGCCCGGATCAAGCCGGACATGATGCGTCGCCGCGTGATCCGCGCGTGCGGGTTGCGAGCCGTGCTCAAAGGGAAGAAAGCCATGAAAGAGATCGCGAAGCTGTCGCTCGTCGTGTCGTGCGCGTTGTTCGCAGGTTCCATGATCGGATGCGAGGAAGGAGAGTCCGCCGGCGATGCCACCAAGCGCGTCGTCGGCAACGCCGCAGAGAAGACCGGCGATGCCCTCGGGTCCGCCGGCGAATCCGTGAAGGACGCCGGCGCCGCGGTCGCCGACAAGGCGGGTGATGCCGTCGATGCCGTGAGCGAGGCGGCGATGAAGGCAAAGGACGCCACCGTCAAGGCCGCCGAGGACAAGCTCGCCGAAATCAAGCCCAAGATCGATGCGTGGGCCGAGAAGGCCGCCGCGGCCAGCCCGATCGAGAAGCCGGTCATGGAGAACCTGGTCAAGGGCGTCAAGGACAATGTCGCGGGTGTGGAGTCCAAGCTCGGCGAGCTGAAGAACGCCGCTGCCGACAAGTGGGAGCCTCTCTCCAAGGAGCTCGGATCCGCCCTTTCCGGCCTCGAGAACGCGGTAAAGGCCGCGATGGCCAAGTTCGGCGGCTGATCAACGAACCGCCGTGGCTCGCGTCCGGTGGCTTGCACACGGTATGCTCTGCACGTCCTTCCCCGGCGCCCGAAACCGGGGAGGTTGTTGGCTCGCATTCCCCCACCTTGCCGGGAATCCCCCGGCTGGCCCGGGTTCTCTGGAGGTCTCACATGGGAGTTGTCAAGGA
>JAPKGU010000048.1 GCA_026647565.1 Phycisphaerales bacterium
TCAGTCTAAAGAAATGCATAAAGTTGATGCCGAACTTTATTTTACTATCGATGAAAAAAATAATTCGATAGAACTTACAGACAAAGGCATTGATTTAATGACTGAAAATAGTGATGACCCCCATTTTTTTGTAATACCCGATATCGGTTCAGAACTAGTCAATATAGAAAAACAAAATATTTCAGACCAAGAATTGCTGATAAAAAAAGATAAGCTCATTCAAGATTATTCCGTTAAAGCCGAAAGAATCCATACTGTAAACCAATTACTAAAAGCCTATACCCTTTTTGAAAAAGATGTAGAATATGTAATCATGGATGGAAAAATAAAAATAGTAGATGAGCAAACCGGTAGAATTATGGAAGGCAGAAGATATTCTGACGGCCTTCATCAAGCCATAGAAGCTAAAGAAAATGTAAAAGTAGAAGCAGCTACGCAAACCTATGCCACCATTACCCTGCAAAACTACTTTAGAATGTACCATAAGTTAGCGGGTATGACAGGTACTGCCGAAACTGAGGCCGGTGAATTTTGGGATATATATAAATTAGATGTAGTGGTAATTCCTACCAACAAACCCATTACTAGAAAAGATAGCGAAGACATGGTTTATAAAACCAGAAGAGAAAAATACAAAGCCGTAATTGATGAAATAGAAAAACTCGTAAAAGAAGGCCGCCCCGTATTAGTAGGAACCACCTCGGTTGAAATTTCAGAACAACTGAGCCGAACCCTAAAAATGAAAAACATAAAGCACAACGTGCTGAATGCAAAGTTGCACCAAAAAGAAGCCGACATTGTGGCCGAAGCCGGAAAGCAAAGTGCAGTTACTATTGCAACCAATATGGCCGGACGTGGTACCGACATTAAGAACCCGAGCGAGCCGGACGTCAACTACATCAAGCGCCTGATCGGGCTGCCCCACGAGCAGGTGGCGCTCGTGGACGGTGACATCTTCACGCGCGACGCCCGAGGTCTGGACGCGGAGGCCCTCTCGGGCGCTTCGGCGTGGGGCGGCGAGGGCTGGCGCATCAGGCGGAAGCCCGAGCGTCAGCAGCGCGTGCTGTGGCAGGACGTCTTCAGCAGCGCGCGGACGCCCCTGGTGACGGAGCGCGAGGGCCGTCGCTGGTACCAGAGCCCGTGGGTGGGAACGAGCGACGCCCCGACGCAGGAGCCGCTGCCCCCCGGCGGTGCGCGAGCGGGAGCATGGTCGATCGGCGACTCGCCCGTGTATCGCTTCGACAGCGCATCGCCCGCGACGCTCGCCTGGAACGAGGCACTCTTCCCGGTCAATGACTACTACCCGTACAACCAGACGCACACGAACTACGCGTCCGCGAAGTTCCCTGTGAGCGACGTGCGGCTGCGCGCCGGACTGCGCGCATCCAGCGAGGGGCTTGAGTGCCGCGCCGTCCTGGTCGCCCGCGGGCACCGGTTCGAGGCGGAGCTTCGCGCGGGCGTCGTCTCGATCCGAATGGCCGCGGCAGACGGCGCGGGCGAGCCATCGAGCGCGTGGCAGACCCTCGGATCGACGCCGTTCGCTGGCTTTGCCCCCGGTCGCGTGGTCAACGTGGAGTTCTGGCACGCGGATCAAACGCTTGAAGTCTGGATCGATGGCGAGCGCGTGCTGCGGGGTGAGTACGACTGGTCGCCGGCAGAGCGGTTCCTCTACGCCACCGGGCGGCCCGCCGAAGAGGTGTTCGCGACCGCGGAGATCGAGCCCGCGGCCGACCCCGCCCTCTATCGACGCCCGCGAATCAGCTGGCAGTTCCGCGGCGCACCGTTCGAGATGTTCAACGTCGCGCTCGAACGCGACGTGCAGTACCAGCCCACGCCGACCCACTTCGCCGAGCCGGCGCTCGCGACCGACCCCAGGCGCATGCCGGCGCTGAAGCAAGATCAGTACTTCGTGTGCGGCGACAACTCCCCCGCGTCCGCGGACAGCCGGCTCTGGGGCGAGCCCGACCCGTGGATCGCCGAGATCGATCCGGACACCGGCGTCGTCAACCGCCAGCTGCTCATCGGAAAGGCCTTCTTCGTCTACTGGCCCGCGACCCACGCCGGACGCGTGCCCGTCTTCGATGCAGGGCGCGTGAGATTCATCTGGTGAACGCGGACGCGAACGCGGGGAGTGATCCACACGTGAGTCGATTCCCGGTCATCGTGGGTCCGACGGCGGGCGGCAAGTCGGCGCTGGCCGTCGCGGTCGCGCACCGACTGACGCGTGAGCGCGGCGTAACGGCCGAGATCGTCTCGGCCGATGCCTACCAGGTGTATCGCAAAATGGACATCGGAACCGCCAAGCCCACCGAGCGGGAGCGCGAGGGGATCACGCACCACCTGATCGACATCGTGGAGCCGACGGAGCGCTTCACACTGAGCGACTGGCTGGCAAGGGCCGAGCGAGTGATCGAGGACTGCAGGCGAAGGGGCGCGGTGCCGATCGTGGTCGGCGGAACACACCTCTACGTCAAGGCGCTGCTCGAGGGAATGTTCGAGGGGCCCGGCGCGGACGAGGCGCTCCGGGAGACGCTGCGGGCGATGGGAAGGGAGGCGCTGCGCGCAGAACTGGAGCGGGTGGACCCCGAGGCGGCGCGCCGGATCCACCCCAACGACGAGCGCCGCACGATCCGCGCGCTCGAGGTCTTCCGCCTCACCGGCAGCACGATCAGCGCGCAGCAGACGCAATGGGACGGGGCGGGACGCGCGCGCACGGACGCGCTGCTGGTGGGCCTGGAGTGGGAGACGGAGGCGATCAACCGACGGATCAACGCACGCGTCCGCGAGATGATGGAGCGCGGGCTGCGCGAAGAGGTGCGGGCGCTCGCGACAGGCGCCGAGGATGGAACATCGCTCCTTGGACCGACGGCGCGAGAGGCCCTCGGCTACAAGCAGATCGTCGAGCACCTCGAGGGAACGCGAACGCTCGACGAGGCCGTCGAGTCCATCAAGATCGAGACGCGACGGTTCGCCAAGAACCAGCGGACCTGGCTCAGACGCCTGCGCGCAACGCCGGGGTCGCTGTGGATCGACGCGGGCGCGAGCGCGGGGGGTGTGCGGGGCGAAGCGGCGAATGCGTGGGCGCAGAGCGTGCTGCAGAAGATGCACACCTGAGCATCACCCGCGTGGAACGCGCTCCAACGCGCGGCCCCCGTCCTCCCCGCGGCAAACCACCGGCACGCGCCGCCCGCCGAGAGCCGGGCGATCACGACACCGCCGATGGCGCAGGGCGTCGCTTGGGGAAGATGGCCGTGCTCATGCCGCGCACGCCGCCGGTGCGCACCATGCCCTCCCCGATCCGTGTGAACGCGCTCTTCGCGTTCGCGGGGGAGAACTCGAAGCCGATGAAACGCCTTCCCAGCGCGTGCGCGACGACGCCGGTGGTGCCCGATCCCAGGAACGGGTCGAGCACCAGGTCGCCGGGGTTTGAGGTGCTGCGGATGACGCGCTCGAGGTAGACCTCCGGGAGCTGGTTGTCGTGGTTGGGGCGGCGTTCCTTGTTGTTGCCCTGGATGCGTCCCCAGTACTGCCCGTACCAGACGTCCATCGGGACGCGCATGCCGGGCGCGAGGCCGTCCTTCTTGTTCATCGTCCGCGGATCGCCGTAGATGGCGGCCCGGTCGGAGAGCTCCAGGATCTCATCCGGGTTCCAGGTGTTCGGACCCGCCTTGGTGAAGTAGAGGGCGTGCACCTTCGAGTTGATGAATCGCCCCGTCGTGTTCTGCCCGAAGCGGTAGTGCCAGATGCACCAGTTGACCATGCCCAGGCCTCGCGACTTGAGGTGCACCACGATCTCCGCAGCCCAGTCGTCCGGGATGTTGACCCACATGCTGCCGCCGGCGCGCAGGGCATCGACACACCCGTCGAGCCACGCGTACGTGAAGTCGAGATACTCCCTGTCGGACATCGAGCGGTCGTCCCACGTCTTTCCGGTCCTCTCGCGGTCGTAGTCCCGGCTCCAGTTGAAGGGCGGGTCCGCGAAGACAAGATCGACCTTGCCCGCGACGCACTCGGGCACCGCCCGGAGCAGCGAGCGAGAATCGCCGACATACACGCGGCACTCGGGCTTGGTGCGGGAGTGGGTCGGCGTCGGGGGCGTGGCGCGGTGCGGCATGCGAACAAGATAGCGCCGTGAACGCCAGGGCGCAAGCCGCGACGCCCACGGCTGCTCCCGCCCGCGTCGGGTGGCGGCGCGGTGGGCGACGACATCGCTATCTTTACGGTCATGTCCAAGTCCAACGCCAAGCCGTCATCTGCGACCGTCGGGAACCCGAGCGCGACCGCCCGTCTGGAGGCCCTGGCCAAGCGCTTCCTCACGCCGGGGATGTCGCGGGTGGCCAAACGCGTGGCGGTGCCGTTTCGCTACCGCGCGCAGCTCCGCGTGTGCCGCGAGGGCTTCCGCGAGCACGGCCACAAGTACACCCACAAGGTCCTGTTCGTCGCGGGACTGCCCAAGAGCGGAACGACGTGGCTCGAGAAGATCGTCTCGTCGTATCCGGGATACGGCGAGGTGCTGATCCCCGAAGTGACGCGCCACGAGCTGGCGTCCGGCGGGTCGCACGACTTCGACCTTCCACCGGACACGTTCACGCGCTTCAAGGACATGCTGGTGCTCACCAAGATGCACGTCCACGGCTCGCCCAACAACGCGAGGGTGCTGCGCGACTCGGGCGTCCCCTACGTCGTGATGTTCCGCGATCTCCGTGACGTCGCGGTCTCGAACTACTTCTACGTGAAAAACACCCCGTGGCATCCCGAGCACCGCCACTACGCGGGCCGAACCGTGGAGGAGGGGCTCGCGGTCTTCGCCGACCGGACGCTGCGCGCCTACGCGGACTGGGTCATCTCATGGCAGGCCAACCGCGACCCGGAACGGTCCACGATCGTCCGCTACGAGGAGATGCTCGCGGACACGGTGGGCAGTCTCCGCCGGGTCGCGTCCACGTTCGCGCTTCCCGCCGACGAGAGCACGATCCGGGATCTGGCGGACCGCTTCAGCTTCCGCAAGATGTCGGGCGGGCGCGACCAGGGCCAGGCAGACGGGACTCGGTTCGTGCGCAAGGGCGTGGCGGGCGATTGGGTGAACCACTTCACCCCGCGCCTGCGCGACGTGTACAAGCAGTCGATCGGGCAGTTCCTGATCGACCACGGATATGAGAAGGACACGAACTGGTAGGCCCGCGCCGGTTGGGATCGCCTGCCGACGCCCCGTCGGCGCGAACCCCGCTCACTTCTTGTAGTAATCGAGATTGACCTGGACGAACCTGTTCCACTCGCTGGGAAGGTCCTCCTGCGGGAAGATCGCCTTCACCGGGCACTCATCGACGCACAGCCCGCAGTCGATGCACGTGTCAGGGTCGATGTACAACTGGTCGGTTGCGCCGAAGTCGGCCTCCGCCTTGGTGGGGTGGATGCAATCGACCGGGCAGACCTCGACGCACGAGGTGTCCTTGGTTCCGACGCACGGCTCTGCGATCACGTGTGGCATGACAATGGGCCTCTGACTGAACGATCGGCAGGAGAGCGCCCGACGCTCGACCGAGGGCGCCCGCCCTCGCGGGCATGGACTGTAGCTTCCCACGATTCGGCAGGGCGCGGGGGCCTCAAGTCCCCGAACGCTCCCGCCCCGGCCTTGCCGCCCCATCCGCCGTCCCGCCCGCCGCCCCACCCTCCGTCGAGTCCCCAAGGTCCGCAACGAGGCCGATCATGTGCCTCTGGCCGTTCTCCGACCGCACGAAATGCCCCCGATCCTGCACGCGGATGTACGCGCCGTTCCCGCTGCGGAGCCGGTACTCAAGACTGAACGGCTCGCCGGTCCGAAGCACCCTGGCGATCTCGGCGTCAAAGGCGCCCCGATCGTCGGGATGGACGCTCTCCGACCAGCCGCCCAGCGTCCGCAGACGCTCCGCGCTGATCCCGGCGATCTCCTCCACACGCCCGTCGACGCTGATCTCGTTCGTGTGGATGTTCCAGTCGTAGACGAGCTGCCGGCTGGCGCTGATGATCGCCCGGAACCGCTCGTTGGAGGCCTCGATCGCTCGCGCGCTCTCGATGCGATCCGTCACGTCCTCCGCCGTCCCCACATAGCCGGTGGGCTCGGCGCCGTCGCGCCCGATCGGCGAGGCGAGAACGCGGAGCCACCGCATCGATCCGTCCGCGCCCCTCACCCGGAACTCCCTCGTCCACGGCTCCGCGCGCTCCACCGCCTCACGCCACGACGAGACCACCGCCTCGCGGTCCTCCGCAGCGATCGAGTCCGTCCACTCCCACCCCAGGGCCTTCCTCGGCGACACACCCGTCAACGTCTGCCAGCGCTCGCTCAGATGCGTCATGCCGCCGTCGGCACGCGAAACGAACACCACCAGCGGAGAGAAGTCGCACAACGCACGAAATCGCGCCTCACCCTCGCGGATCGCATGCTCCGCGCGCATCTGATCCGTCACGTCCTGCGCCGCCGCGAACAGTCCGACGATGCGCCCCTCCTCGTCTCGCATCGCCTCCGCACGCTGGAAGAAGACCCGCGGCCGCCCCTCGACCATGATCCGGAACTGGTCGAACACCGTGCGAGGCCTCGCCGAAACATCCGCCATGGCCTCACGCACCCGGCGACGGTCCTCGGCATGCACGATCGACAGCAGGTCCTCGAGCGTCCCCCCGAAGAAACGACGGGGCACCCCCACGATCTCGTGCATCGTGTCCGACATCACCACACGCCCCGATGACAGATCAAGCTCCCAGTGACCCAGCCGAGCCAGACGCTCCGAACTCGCCTGCCGCTCGCGGCTGCGGCGCAGCTGCGTCTCCGTCGCGTCACGCCTGCGGAACTCACGCATCACCATGAAGCCCGCAACCACCAGCCCCGCCGTGACAAGCGCCTCGACCGCAAGCAGAAGATACGGCCCGCGAATACCCGCGCGCGCAAACTGAAGTCGATACGCGTCCACAATCTCCTGGTCGCGAACGTACAACGCATCCAGCGCCGGCTGCACGGCGCCGAGGATCGGGGCGCGCGCCCGCTCGCTGGCGCCCGCGATCGCGATGCGCACCTGGTCCATCACCTCGCGCTGGCCCGCCTCCGACTCGTCCAGCGCGTTCACCCGATCGACCAGAGAGATCAGCAGGTCGTGGGTCCGCTCGGAGAGGGGATCCTCCGGGGCACGCTCCGCCGCACGCACCATCTCCAGCACCAGGTCGCGCCGAGCACGCAGAAGCGACACCGCCTGGTCACGCTTCACACCGATCGATTCCAGACGCTGCACCGTGAGATACGTCAGCGGCAAGAACAGCAGCATCGCCAGAACCATCGCCCACAGGGCGACCGCCCCGCGCGGAACACGCTTGATCCAGTGCGCCACACGCGCCGTCGCGTCGGGGCGCGCGATGCGATCCGGGGCCGGCCCGCCGTCCTCGGCCGGCACGTCCGGTCCGCGTGGTCCTGACCCGTCGCTCTGCATCCCCTGAGCATACCCGATCAGGGGGTCAGGAAAAACCTCGCTCCCGCCTACGCCAAACCCTCACCCGCCCCCGACACCAAGCTCCTCTTCCGAGTGGTCGGCATCGGCCTTGGGCGATGCGCCGCTCGTGGCCCTGACGACGACTTCCGGCGCCTGCGCCGACGCGCCGCCGACGGGCTTCTTCTCGATGAGCCTCTTCTCGCCCGACCCCGCAACGCCGCTGCGCTCGTGCGTCGCGGCTTCACGCCCGTCCTCCGTGGTCGCGTAGACGATGCCCGTTGTCACCTCCGCCTCGCCGAGGACAAGCCGATTGACGACCTCGACGCCCTGCATGAGCGTGTGGTCGGTGTTGGAGACCTCGTACTTCCACAGCCCGAAGCGCCCGCGCGAGTAGATGCCGCGCGACTCGAGCCACGGGATCACGACGCCGAGGATCTCGTCACGCTCGACGCTCGGCGTGGGGTACGAGTAGTCGGCGTGATACACCCAGGTGCTGACGATGTCGTTCCGCTCGCCCGGCTCCAGCAGGCCCGCGTTCTCGAGGCCCGTGATCGTGTCCTCGACGATGCGCGAGCCGTCGACGGGCTTGGCGTCGGACTGGCTGGTCTCGCACAGCAGCGAGTAGTACACGCCGTTCCGCCTGCCGCTCGCGTCGGTCGTATATGGCTCCGGCGTCATGTAAGGGGAGTAGTTGGAGAGATAGGTCACGCGATAGAAAGGGCAGTTGGATTCGGGGAAGTACATCCACGACTTCGTGGAAGGACACGGGCGCCTGATCCCGATGCCCACCATGTATCCGCTGGAGTGCAGGAGCCGCCTCGACTCATCGCGGACGTGCGCCGGAACGTCGCCCCTGAGGATCTCGCCGCAGAGGACGTCCACCGGCATCGCGCTGATCAGCGTGTCGTACCGCTCTTGCGAGCCGTCCGCCAGCGTGATCACCCTGGCGTCGACGTCGATGCACGCCACGCGCGCGTTGAGCCGGATCTTGTCCTTCACACGCTCGCCGATGCGCCGGTAGAACTCGCCCGTGCCCCCCTTGAGCGGGAACTTGAACTGGTTGTTGGGGCCCCAGCCGTAATCGTCCTTCTCGAGGACGACGTTGCGAATGGCCCGGTCAACGTCGAGCACCGCCACGCGCTCGCCGATCCACTGCTTGTTCATCCGCTCCGGCGGATAGGCCCAGACCTTGAAGTTGTAAGGACGCATGAAGTGCCTGGCGATCCCCTCGCCGAACACCGCGTCGATGAACTCCCCGAAGTTGCTCGCCTCCGTGTGGCTCCTGAACTTCCCCTTGCCGGACTGCGCACGCACCAGCCCCACCAGGCACTCGCACGCGGCCTCCTTCGGCAGGTACCGGATGTTGTTCTGGAACGGGTACGGCACCCACCGGTCAAACATCCGCACCCACGACTCGCGGTCGTTGAGCGTGAAGTCCTCCCCCATCACCTCCTCAAAGAGCCGGTCGTAGTACGGGTAGTGGCTGAACATCACGTGCCCGCCGATGTCCCACGTGAAACCCTTCTCGTCCGTGAACGAAGAGGCCAGGCCTCCGATGTAGGGGTGACGCTCCAGCACCACGAAGTTCTCGTGGCCCAGCTCGCGCAGGCGATACGCCGCACCAAGCCCCGTCGGACCCGCACCAATGATCACCACCCGCCCAGGGCCTCCGTTCCGACGATCCATCACGTCCCTTTCTGCCCGCTCACCCCTCGCGCGGCTGTGACGTGAACCTTAGTCGCCGGAGCCGCGCCACGTCCGAACCCGATCAGATGGCTGATCGATCAGCGATGCGCTCCCACTCCCCGCGAGCCAGGCGTGCGTGATCCCACCCAATCAGACCCCGGCGCCGGGGAAACCATCGGTTCTCGACCTTTGGCCCTCTACTTCAGTCCACATTCGCGCGAAAGGGTCGAATCATGTAGCGATTCAACCCCCCTTTCGGCTGCGGAGGGGGCGCTCAGAGGACGCGAAGTGGGATAGTGACCCCGCCGATTCCGGGGTCGAGGGGGACTCCCATGAACGCCTCATCAATGGCCGGCGCTCGCTTGCCCAACCACGCCTCACACACAGACATGAACCACTCCGATCTCACCATCAATGCCTATTCGCGCGTCGCCTCCTTCGTGGCGAGCATCTGCGACCTGCCCGCCGTCGCCACGCCCGACTGGTGTGCACGGGTCGCGCAGGCCGCCTCCACCCTCGCACCAGGCGCTCGCGCCGCCGCCATCGTCGGAATGATCGAACCCGACGGTCGCATCAGCGCCGTCGAAACCGCCGGGCACGCCGCCTCTCCGGCCAACGCCATCGGCCTCCATGCCGCCGACGACGGCTCCGCCAGAGCACGCGTTGAACGCATCGCGAGCATGGGCTTCCGCGTCGGCGAACACGCCGCCCAGGGAGTCGTCACCGGCCGCCTCAACACCCTCGCGCCGACGACGACCGGCCGCGCCTTCCTCCCCACCGACGCGCTGGAGACCCCCGCGTCCCGCATCCTCGTCGCCCTCGCACACATCCCGGGCGCCGCCCCCGGATGCGCACTCGCCGTCTTTGTCGCCCTGCCCGAGGCCGCGGCACCTCAGGCCGACGAGATCGTGCTGGCGCTCGAAGCCGGAATCCCGATTCTCGCCCGCCGCGCCGCTCTCGCCCTCGGCAGCCAGCCCTGCTCGAACGCGCCCTGGCTCACGACCCGCGAGCACGAGGTCCTCGAGCAACTCATCCTCGGCCGCTCCGTCAAGCAGATCGCAACCGTGCTCGGGCGCAGCCCGCACACCGTCCACGACCACGTCAAGTCGCTCCACCGCAAGCTCAACGCGTCGACGCGGGGCGGACTCGTCGCCCGCGCTCTCGGCCGCCCCGATCCCGGTCCGGACCTCGACGACGAAAGCCCCTCGACCAACAAGCCCGGCTCGATGAGCGCCTGAGCCGCCCAGTGAGGCGCCCAGTGAGGCGCCCGAGATCGCGACCCCGAACCGGCGCTAACGTCCGAGGCGTGGTCGACGACGCCTCCCATTCGCCCCCAACGAACCAGGACCACGGAGGCGAAAGCCCCGAGGTCGATGCCCTGCGCACGCTCTACCGCGCCGGCGGCTTCCTCATGGCCGACGAACGCACCGGAGAGATCCGCGCCTTCGAGCACGATCCCCGCGCCATCGTCCCACTCGCCCGCGACGAGGGGTTGCACGTGGCACGCTCCCTCCGCCAGCGGGTCCGATCCGCACGCTTCACCATCACCACCGACGCCTGCTTCGATCGCGTCATCGACGCGTGCGCCCAGCGCCGAGCCGAGGGCACCTGGATCTCACCCCGACTCGCACGCCTCTACACCGCGCTCCATCGGGAAGGCCCACGCAGATGCGTCCACGCCCACTCCATCGAGGCATGGCTCCAGACCGCTCAAGGCCCCACGCTCGTCGGCGGCCTGTACGGCGTCGCCGTCGGCGCCGTCTTCTGTGGAGAGTCGATGTTCAGCCGCCCGGACCTTGGCGGCACCGACGCATCCAAGGTCTGCCTCGTTCACCTCATCCACCACCTCCGCGCACGCGGCTTCCGAGTGCTCGACGCCCAGATCTGGAACCCCCACCTGGCCACCTTTGGCGCGAAACGGCTCCCACGGGCCGCGTTCCGACGCGCGCTCGCCGCCCACCGCGACATCGATCTCCCGTGGACGCCCTTCGACCCCGAGCGAGCTCGGGTCGAACCGACCCCGTAGCACCACCACGTCGCGACAGGTTATCCACAGCGCGGTCGGCACCGTCCCACGACGGGACGCCAACTCTAAACGCTTGCTCTTCAAGGACTTTCAGGCATAGGTGAACTCACGGGTTCGCCCGCGTCCCATAACTTGCACCGCCGCAGGCGATCCACTAACCTCCCCACCCAATCTATGTGTGGATGACTTCCGGATGAAACTCGTCCAAAACGTTCAAGTCGTGCGATCTTGCTGCGCGTGCATACTGGCCAGTCTTGGCCATGGTGTTCGGAACTCCCGGAGCCATCAAGAGATGGGGCATTCACACGGAATCGGACGCGCGAGTGCAGGATTTGCGTGTTGGCGCGGCTATATGGCTGGCCAATTCCGGATCGTGATGCAAACTACTCGCGGTGCGTCCGCTGATTGCGCTCGTTCCCTGCCGCGGTGGCAAGGGGCGTTGTGTTTCAGCGTGCTGCCCGACCCTTTGTTGGGGGTTTGGACAGGACGATGAGCGCGATCACTCGTCATTCCGACCTGCTCTTCGCCGTGGCCGACTGGGAGCCATCGGTGACGCAGCTGATGGACGAGTCCCACCTCGTCGCCTGGTCCGAATCCGCCCACCGTCGATGTCAGTTCGCAGCCGCCCTCGGTCAGTTCCTCGGAACCATGAGAGACACCGAGGTCTGCGTCCTCATGGGCGAGCACATCACCGACCTCGAATCCTTCGCCTCGCAGCTCGAACGCCTCATTCCTGGTCCCTCGCTCGAGCGCAAGATCGACGGCGCGAAGGGCATCACCTCTCTCCTCCGCCACCGTCACACCCTCCGCGGGCGCCCAGCCGCCAAGCATCGCTTCTACATCTGGAACGATGCCGACGTGCTGCTCAAGAAAAACCACCGGCTCTTCGGACGCCTCGTCGACGCGATCGCCGGCGTCGCCGCAGAGGCCGAGTACGCCAGCGACGACCTCCTCCTCCTCCACCGACTCGCCCTCCTCGGCGGGCCGGCCCTCGACATGTACGCCGAAGACCCCGGCGGCCAGTGCCGCGCGTGGTTCTGCGAGCAAGGCGCAGACCCCTTCTGGCGCATAGTCACAGGGATCGAGGCTCCCGCGTTCCTCCGATACCAGATCGATCTCCTCGCACGCGAGTGATCGCGCGTCCGCGCCTCTCCCCGCTGACAAACGTCTGTCACCAAGCGCCGCGCCACTGACACACACCTGTCAGTGACAATCGCCCCCCCTCCTTGCCGCAACGCCGCCGCGCTGTACCGTGACCGCATGGTCGCCGCACCCGCGACATCTCGCACAGATCACTCCGGTCCCGTTGGCGCCGCTCCCGAGCGCTCCGCTCTGGGTGGCGCCGCTCCTGGTGGCACCGCTCTCCAGAGCGGTGATGCCTCCTCTTCTTCCTCACCCACCCGTTCCCTCTCTGTGCCTCTGTGTCTCTGTGGCGAGTCTTCTTCTTCCGCTCCTGCCGCTTCTTCCGCCCCATCCCCCTCCGCACCCGCCGCGGCACTCCGCGTTGAACCCTCTTCCTCTTCTCCCTCTGCTCCTCAGCCCCCGTCCCCCTCTGCCCCTTCTTCCTCTTCTCCGCGTTCCTCTGATTCCTCCGCGTCCTCTGCGTTCTCTTCACACTCCGACGCCATCCTCGAATCGCTCGCCGACCCCGAGGCCTCACTCGGCTCCGTCGCCCGTCAGTTCAACATCTCCCTCGCAACGCTCACCATCTGGCTCGCGCGTCCCGACATCCAGGCCCGTGTCCGCGAGATGGAATCCGGTGCCTGCACGCACACGCGCCTCGCCTCATCCCTCAACCTCTCCTCCGCCGTCCGCGTGCTCGTCCGCATCCTCGACGACTTCGACACCCTCGCACGCTCCAATCCCGATCCACAGGCACAGCTCACCGACGCGAACTACATCCGCGCCTCCGAGCGTGCCCGCAAGGCCGCGTACCACCTCTACCGACTCTCGCGCATCCTCCCGATCGATCCTGCTCGCCTCGCCACCGCCCGCACTCTTGTGGAAGCCAACCGGGCGCCGGCAGTTCCCGTCGAGCCCTTGCAACAGGGCGAGTCAGAACCGGCGCCTGCTTCTCCTCCCTCGACTCTCTCTTCTGCTTCTTCTCCCCCTTCCCCCCCTGTACCTCTGTGTCTCTGTGGTGGGTCTTCTTCTTCCGCTTCTTCCGCCTCCTCCCCCTCCGCGACCTCCGCGGCCCTCAGCGTTGAACCCTCTGCCTCTTCTCCCTCTGCTCCGAAGCCCCCGTGTCCCTCTGCCCCTTCTTCTTCCTCTTCTCCGCGTTCCTCTGATTCCTCCGCGCCCTCCGCGTTCTCTTCCCTCCGTTGTGAATCCTCTTCTTCTTCCTCACCCACGGATTCCCTCTCTGTGCCTCTGTGTCTCTGTGGTGAGTCTTCTTCTTCCGCTTCTTCCACCCCTTCCCCCTCCGCGTCCCCTGCGTTCTCTTCCCTCGAAGACCTCACCGCCCACCTCGAGCACATTGCCGCCTCACTCGGCATCGACCTCTCGGACGTCGACGAGAGCGAGCCGCTTCCGCCGGAGTTCCTGGCACTCTTCCCGCCCGAAGTCGCTGCGTTTCTCGCCCCTGATCCCCTCAGCGCCTCGCCATAGTCACGCGCCGGCTCGACCCGAGCCGCACGCTCACACGCGCTCACTCGCCAGCAGCGCCGCGCCGAAAACGCCGGCGCGATCCTCGAGCGCGGAGCCGACGACGTCCACGTCCTTGCAGCGGGCCGGGAATGCGTACTGGCGCACGGACTGGGCGACGCGTTTGACGAAGGGCTTGCCGAGGGCCTCGGAGAGCCCGCCGCCGAGCACGACGCGCTCGAGAGAGAGCAGCGTGACGCAGGAGCCGATGGCGGCGCCGAGGCGGTCGCACACGTCCTCGATCACCTCGCGCACGAGCGGGTCGTTGGCCTCATACGCCTGCGCGATCACCTTCGACTTGATGCCGTCGAGGTTGCCCTCGGTCAGGGTGGTGACGATCGAGGGGCGGTTGGCGCGGATGAGCCGCGCGATGCGGTCCGCGACCGCCGTGCGCGAGCAGTTGTTCTCCAGCGAGCGCGAGCCGGGGGGGCTGCCGGGGAGATGGATCGTGTGCCCGATCTCGCCCGCCGTGAGGAAGTGCCCGTAGTACAGCTTGCCGTCGAGGATGAACCCGCCCCCGACGCCCGTGCCGAGCCAGACGCCCATCATGAACTTCGATCCCCTCCCGGCGCCCATCTGGTTCTCGCCGTACACGGCGACGTTGACGTCGTTGTCGACGATGACGGGCAGGGAGAGACGCTTGCCAAGGTCCTTGGCCAGCGGCGCCTCTGTCCAGCGGAGGTTGACCGCTTCCAGCACGACGCCGGTGTTGGGATCGATCGGGCCCGGCGCACCGATGCCGACCGCGCCGAGATCGGTCCGGGCGATCTTCGCCTCGGCGCACGCCTCCGTGATGCCCTGCGTCACCCGATCCAGCACCGCCTCGTACCCCTGGTCGGCCTTCGTCTTGAGCTTGGCGTTCCCGATGATCTTGCGATCCGGGGAGACGATCCCGATCTGCACGTTGGTGCCGCCGAGATCGATGCCGACGATGGGCTTGGTGAAGGGCATGGCGTGGTCCTGGGGGTGTGGAATGAGGTTATCGGCGAGCGCCGGGCGAGGCCAAAGAGCAAGTGGCAAACAGCAGGCTGCAAATCAGGAGAATCGGCGGACGGGCAGGCGCGCGGAGGCAATGGGGCAGCGCATCACGTGGCCGCCGCATCGCCCGCGACATGGGTCGCCAGGATGCCGCAACGCGCCAGCAGGGGGTCCGCCCCAAGGTGCCGCGCCAGGGCGTGGGCGCGCTCCGGGGGCGTCACGATGAACATCGCCGATCCCGAGCCGGTGATGTGCACAGGCAGGCCCGAGGCCTGCCTCGCGTGCGCGAGCAGGCGGCCCAGCTCCGGCGCCACGACGCACGCCGCGCCCGCAAGATCGTTGAACAGCGCGCCGGGGTCGATCGCGTTCGACGTGGCAAGGCGCCGGACCTCGTCCTCTCTCAGAGGACCCGGCCCAAGCCCGTCGAACGCGCGATACACCTCCGGCGTCGCGCAGCCGAAGGCGGGCATGATGAGCACAAGCTCGGCGCGGCAAGGCCCCAGCCGCTCGATCCGGTCGCCAAAGCCCGACACCAGCGCCGGGCGCGCGACGCCCGCATCGCCCGCCAGACGCGCTTCGTCCAGAAAGAAGGCGATGTCGCTCCCCAGCGGACGCGAGATCGCCGCAAGGGTCGCCGCGTCAAACGCAAGGCCGTGCGCACGGCAGATGCCCAGGAGCGCCGCCGCCGCGTCGGACGACCCGCCCCCGAGTCCCGCGCCGGTGGGAATGCGCTTGGAGATGTCGATGCGCGAGGGCAGCCCATGCCCCACGCGATCCTCGAGCGCTCGCAGCGCTCGCCACGCCAGATCCTGGTCCCGCCGCCACACGATCGGCTCCGGACGCGGCGCGTCGGGCGCGAAGGCGACCGAGAGCGTCGACGGCGAGCCGGGCGGGAGGGGAGTGACCGCGACGTCGTCGCACAGGTCGATCGACGCCATCCACGAGGCGATCGGGTGCCAGCCGGGGTGCGTGGAGCTCGCGGCCGCCGGCGGACCGACGGAGAGTGCGAGATTGACCTTGGCCGGCGCGCGGAGTGTGAGGGCGCTCATACCGGAAGGTAGCACGCGGCATGCGGCCGGAACCGGCGAGACTCCGAATCCCGGGCGCGCGATGCCAGCACCAACGCCGAAGGGCCGGGATCGCTCCCGGCCCCGCGGCCCACTTCAGGAGGGGTGTGGTCGATCACTCGGTCATCTGGCCGAAGACGTCGAGGAAGTCGAGGAAGTCCAGGACATCGACGAGCGTGTCGCCGTTGATGTCGGCATCCGGCGTGCCGCAGGGCGCGGGCTGGTTGACGCACTCGCTGAAGGAGTTGATGAAGTCGAGGAAGTCCAGGACGTCGGTCACGGTGTCGCCATTGACGTCGCCGGGGATGCGTGTGTCCGTGACGTGGAAGACGCCCGAGGAGCCATTGTTGAAGGAGATGTTGACGACGATCTGGCCGAGGTTGTTGATGCCGGTTGCGCGGCCGCTCTCGCCCGCGCCGCCCCCAAGCAGCTGGAAGCTCTGCACCACACGGAGGTCTTGTGTCTCCGGCGCGGGATCGACGTCGAAGAGTTCCCCGGTGCGAAGGACGAGCCCGAGTTGTCCGGCACTGTTGGTGGCCCAGATGCCTCGGTCGTTCATGCCCGCAACAACGCCCGGTCCGGTGAGGCTGGCTCCGAACACGATGCGGCCGCCGGCGTTGATCATGGGGTTGGATACCTGGCCTTCGGACGGATCGAAGAAGTCGGCGAACGAGGTGTCGGCGGGCGTGCCGGGCGCCCAGTCGCCCTCGCGAGCGACCAGAGCAAGGGGACCATCAACGTTGGAGTAGATCGCGGACTCGTTGGCGCCGGTCACGTCCGGACCGATGAGCGAGGTGCGGAAGACGACGGCGCCGGACTCAGAGAGCGCGAGGCCGTCGGGGTCGACCGGTTCAAAGCTGGTCGAGTTCCGCAGGAGCTCCGATTCGCCGAAGAGCGTGCCGGGGGTGGTGTCCGGCGCTGGATCGCCCTCGCGGGCGATGACGGCCAGCGCGCCGGGCATGCCGGCGAAGATGGCGGAGTCGTTCGTGTTGGTGAGGCCCGGACCGTCAAGGGGCGCGGCGAAGGCGATCTCTCCCGCGGCGTTCAGGCGGGGAGAGGATTCGCCAACGAACTCGCCCAGGGTCACGCCGGAGATCGATTGGCCTTCCTGTGCGGCGACGACCATCGTGCCGGGTGTGCCCGCGAGAATGAACGACTTGGATCCCCCGGGCGTGTGCGCGAATCCGCCGAACGCGAGCTGTCCGGCGCGATTGAGCGCGAGACTCTGGAAATCGATAGCCGCGATTGTCGCACCGGCGCCGAGCCCGGGAACAGGATCGTTGGTTCTCGCAACGATCGAGAGCGCGCCCGGCTCGCCGAAGTAGATCACCTCGCGGCGGCTGGTGCCATTCAGTTGGTTGCCGAACGCGACCTGTCCCGCGTCGTTGAGATGGATGGGAAGGCCCCAGAAGTCACCGTAGGTCACACCCGGCTCGGCACCCGCTGCCGACTTGCCCTGACGGGCGACGAGGTTGGTCTGGCTGCCATCGTAGAAGTAGAGGGCGGCTTCGTTGGCGTCAGAGACACGGGGGCCTTCAAGCTCCGAGAAGACGAGGGCCTGGCCGGAGGCGTTGACGACGGGCAGATCGTCGACCATGATCTTCTTGAATGTCTCATCGGCGGTGGCGCCGGGGGCTGGGTCGCCCTTGCGCGCCATGACGGCGATCGAATCCGCATGACCGATGCAGAGGACGTCGCGCGTTTCGACGGTCACACCGGCGCCGGCGAGTTCACCGACGAACGCGACGTGGCCCGCCGGGCCGATGGAGGTCGTGTTCTGGAAGTAGTTGAATGTTGTGCCCGCGACGGGGGAGGCATCTCCCTTCATGACGATCGGACCGGCGGGGGCGTCGGCGGTGACGGTGGCGACGAAGTTGTCGTAGTACGCGCGGACGTTGTAGTTCGTGCCGTTGTTGGCGGTGCGGAAGCCGAGGGTGATGGGAGATCCGCTCGCGGAGAAGTTGGGCGTGCCCGCGAGGCCATCCGCGCGGACGAAATCGGAGGCGGCGGCGTTGAAGGTGCGCGTGACCCAGGCGCCCGTGGAGCCGAGGGATTGCTGCGCGGTGCGGTAGAGGATGCCGCTCTGTCTGATGGTGAGACTGACCTGCATGCCGTTGCCGCCGACACCGGAGATGTACTTGCCGTCCAGCGAGAGGGCGATCGAGGAGATGGGTCCGGTGGCGCCGGGGTCGATGGCGCCGCCGAGTCCGGTCCACAAGTGGTGGCCGGCGATGGTGCCGGTTCCGACGATGTCGTTGAGGACGTTCCAGGCGGTGCCGGGGTTGCCGCCGGAGGCGAGTTGCGATCCGGTGACGATGCCGGAGCCCATGTCGGTGGTGGTCCAGTCGCCGGGTGAGAACGTGCCGTTGGTCAGGGTGAGGGTGCCGGTGTCGGCGTGCGCGTGCGGGGCGGCGGTTGCCGCGGCGAGGGCGAGGAGTGCTGCGGCGGAGCGGATGCGAGTGGGGTTCGGTTGGGGAAGGGACGAGGTGGCGAGCATGTCGGATCTCCTGAAGAAGCCGGGTGGATAGCCGCGGGACGATTGGCGGCACTGCACGCGACTCTGAACGAGATCCGCGAGGGCGAGGCGCAAGGGGAGCTGCAGAAATGAGGAAAGGGGTTGGACGGAAGCGGAGTGGGAACGCCGCGGGGCCGGGACTGCTCCCGGCCCCGCGGCCCACTTCAGGATGCGGTGTGGTCGTTCACTCGGTCATCTGGCCGAAGACGTCGAGGAACTCGAGGAAGTCCAGGACGTCGACGCTGGTGTCGCCGTTGAAGTCGGCATCCGGCGTGCCGCATGGCGCGGGCTGGTTGGCGCACTCGCCGAAGGCGTTGATGAACTCGAGGAAGTCCAGGATGTCGGTGACGGTGTCGCCGTTGACGTCGCCGGGGACTGGCGTCTCCGTGAGGATGAAAATGCCTCCGGTGCCGTCATCGAAGCCGAGACCGACAACGGTCTGTCCGAGATCGTTCGACGGTGCCGCCCGGCCGCCGCCGCCACGCACGCCGCCGAACATACCGAACGCCGCGACACTGCGGAGGTCGTGTGCGGCGGGCGAGGGATCGATATCGAACGTGCTTCCATGAGCGACGACGAGTGTGAGCTGGCCGGAGCTGTCGGTGGCCCAGATGCCGCGGTCGTTGAGGCCCGGCTCGATGCCCGGACCGACGAGGCCGGCTTCGAAGACGATGCGTCCTCCGGCGTTGATCGTGGGGTTGGCGGTGGGGTGTATACCACTCTCCCAGTCGTTGAAATCCGCGAAGACGCATCCGGCGGGCGTCCCGGGCGCTTGGTCGCCCTCTCGGGCGACGACGGCGAGCGACCCGGAGGCGTTGGAATAGATCGCGGTGTCATTGGCGGGGGTCACGTCCGGACCGACAAGGCGGGTACGGAAGACAACGTCTCCGGAGCCGGCCATGTCGAGGCCTCGGGGGTCCCATTGGTCCGTTGTCGTGTTCAGGGTGATCTCGAACTCTCCGAATCGCGTGTCGGGGGTTGTGCCGGGGGCGGGGTCGCCCTCGCGAGCGATGACGGTCCAAGCTCCCGGACGCCCGGCGAAGATGGCCGAGTCGCTCTCGATGGCAAGGTCGGGCTCGCCGACCGGCGCGGCGAGGGGAGCCGCGAAGGCGTAATCGCCCGCGGCGTTCAGCTGGGGCATGGTGTATCCACCAAAGGCCCCGAGCGTGAGGCCCGCGAGCAAATCGCCTTCCATCGCGATCTTCTGCACGCTGCCGGGAATGCCCGCTCGCAGGACAGACACGGTCCCGACGCCGGGGACCAACACGAACGCAATATGGGCCAGCTCGCCGGAGTTGCTGAGCGCCATGGTCGTGGTGTCGAAGAACACGATGGTCGCGCCGGGGGCAACGTCCGGGGCCGGGTCTCCGCGTCTGGCGAGAAGAGAGATCGAGCCGGGGACGCCGTGGTAGATCGCGCGGTTATGTGGGGTGTCATTCAGAAGACTTGCGAACGCGATCTGCCCGGCATCGTTCATGAAGAGCGGGACACCGAGAAAGTCGCCGTACGTCACGCCCGGCTCGACACCGATCGCCTGCGCGCGCTGACGCGCCACCAGCGTGGTCGTTGCGCCGTCGTGGTAGAAGAGGGCGGCTTCGTTGAAGTCTGAGACGCCCGGCCCAACCAGCTCCAGGAAGGCGAAGGCATGGCCCGCGGCGTTGACGACGGGTGGAGTGCTGATAAACGCGTTCTTGAACTTGACGCCCGCGGGAGTGCCGGGGGCGGGGAAGCCCTTTCGGGCCATGACGGAGAGGGAGTCTCGGGTTCCGACACAGAGGATCTCTTGGTTCTCCGACGTCACACCGGCGCCGGCGATGATGCTTGTGAACGCGGCGTGGCCAGCGGCACCAATGGAGGGAGAGAAGGAGTGGAACTGGAAGGTCGTTCCTGCAATGGGAGTCGCTTCACCCTTGAGCGCGACCGGACCCCACGGGGCATCGCCGAGTGCGGTTGCCGCGGCGAGGCCGATGAGGGCGGCTGCGGAGAGGGTGCGGGCGGGGTTCGGTCGGGGAAGGAACGAGGTGGCGAGCATGGCGAGTCTCCTGAAGAAGTCGGGTGGATGGCCGCGGGACGATTGGCGGCACTGCACGCGACTCTGAACGAGATCCGCGAGGGCGAGGCGCAAGGGGAGTTGGAGAAGTGTGGGAAGGGGACTGCGGGGGCGGGTGGAGGGGGGGTGGAATGAAAGAACCCGCGGCGATGGGCCGCGGGTTCGGAGGGGTCATGGGCCGGTCGTTGGTCACGCCGGCTGGCGGGCAGCCGGTGGCACGGGATCAGCAGCCGGTGCCGAAGGCGTCCATGAAGTCGAGGAAGTCGAGGATGTCGATGATGGTGTCGCCGTTGAGGTCGGGGTTGCCGAAGTTGCCGCAGGGGGCGGGCTGCTGCTCGCAGATGCTGAAGTCGTCGATGAAGTCGAGGAAGTCGAGGATGTCATCGCCACCGTCAGTGTTATAATCAGCGGGGCAGCAGGCGGGGGGCGAGGTTGGCCATGAGATTGAGCCCGAGTCGAAGAGCGCGTCGATGGCGGTGCGGGCTTGTCCGGCCCAGTCGCCGCTGGGGGCGCGCTTGTTGAAGATGACGGCGTAGGTGATGCCATCGCCGCGCTGGCGGATGAGACTGTTGGTTCCGGCGAGGGAGCCGGTGTGGTTCCATCGCCAGGTGCCGCTGTCGTTGGCGGGGCGGGGTCTGCCGATGTTGGGACCGTTGACGTAGTAATGTGCCGCGAACTTCGCGAGCGCGGCGGCGGTGGCGATGTGTGCGCCCTGTCCTGCGCGGGCCTCGTGGTCCCATGTGCCGTAGGGAGCGCGGGCGAGTGGGCCACCGGGGTTGTAGACGTTGGGGCCAAGTGCTGTTGCGTCGTAGAAGGTCTCGCGCGGATCCTGATCGGCCTTGAAGGTGCGCCCGATCTGGTGGTCGTTGATCGCAACGCCCGAGGCGGCCATGATCGGATCGAGCACTTCCTGGAGCGGCTTGCCTCGGTGCTGCTCGACGATGAGACCGAGGGCGAGCATGCCGATGTTTGAGTACGACTCGGTGGTGCCGGGCGCGTGCTGGAGCGGCTTGCCGAGGATATAGCGGACAGTGTTCTCACGCCCCGGCGGGCTTGAGATTCCCATGGCGGAGGCGATCGCGATCTCCATGTATGTGAGATCGCCGGCGATATCGCGGTTCCAGCCCCCTTTGTGCTCGATGAGGTGGCGGACGGTGACATCTGCGAGGCGAGGATCACCGAGCGAGGGGAAGGGCGCGAGGTCGAGAAGGCCGCCTCCGGGCTGGCCGAGGTTGAAGGCCTTGGTGTCGAGCGTGAACGCGCCCTCGGCGATGAGTTCGCGCACCGCGGCGGCGGTGATGGGCTTGGAGACGCTGGCGATGCGCATGAGCGCGTTGGCGGCAATGGGCTGGGTTCGGGCCTCGTCGGCCCAGCCGAAGCCGCGCTCGTAGATCAGGGTGCCGTTGCGGGTGACGGCGATGGTGGCAGCACCGATGTTGCGGGTGCAGACAAACTCGAGCATCAGCGCGTCGAGCGACGAGAGCGCGGGGACCGCACATCCCCGCACGGGGCGGCAGGGATCGGACTTCGGCTGCGCGACGGCGGGCGCGACAGCGACGATCGCGAGAAGGAGCGCGATCATGGTGCGTGGTGCGGCGAGCGATCGGCGTTGCGTGTGTGCAGCCATTCGCGGGAGTGTACTGGAGATCGGCTTTGCATCTCAGCAAAAGGAAGAACCCGTGGACTGCTGTCCATGGGTTCTCGGGTGGGAATCAGGATGGAGATGGAAGGAAGGAGCGGGCCTGGATCATGCGCGACGTCGGCGCACGCCGCTCATCGCGCCGAGCACGACGAATGCGCCGAGCGACGATGGTGCGGGGATGGGGACGGTGAAGATCCGCGCGTGGTCCACGCCGAGTTCGGCGAAGAGAGTGAACGAGGCGGAGGCCATGTCGAGGGGGAGCGTCACGCTGTCGGGGCCGGGGAGGGTCTCGAAGCCGCGGAACTCGTAGAAGGTGTCGGGATAGGTTGCGCCCGGATCACCGACGATGGGGTCCGCGGCGTAGAGGAGGGGCGTGTGGGTCTGCACGCCGATGATGAACTCGCCGGGGGTGAAGAAGACCTCGCCGGTGAGTGCGGCAAAGCCGCTGCCGGTCGGATCGAAGTGGACGAGGTAGCTGCGGACCAGCGTGCCGGCGGAGATCGAGGCGAGCGGCGGCACGGTGCCGCCGTGTACTCCGGGTCCGAAGGCGTTGATGAAGACGTCGGCAGCGAGGAGGGTGATGCCCTCATCGAAGATGCGGATCTCCGAGGAGCTCTCGTTCTCGCCGGTGATGAAGGAGATCGGCGCGAAGACCTCCGTCATGGCGCCGGTGGTGCCGGCGATCTGCGCCTGCGCGTGGGCAGCGACGAGACATGCCGCGAGGCACGGAATGAGTTGGAACGGCGATCGCATGGCGGCTCTCCTTGGTTCTTCAGTTGTGAAGCACCAGGGAGTTTACTAGAAATGCCGCGTGAGAACCAACAGAATCATGCGGCGTGATCGATTGATGTTTGGGGTTTGGTGGTAGGTGGTGCTTCGGCAAGAGGAGGAGGTGGGAGCGCGGAGGACGCGACCCTCCGGATCGGATCAGCAGCCCTGTCCGAAGGCGTCCATGAAGTCGAGGAAGTCGAGGATGTCGATGATGGTGTCGCCGTTGAGGTCGGGGTTGCCGAAGCTGCCGCACGGGGCGGGGAGGTTCTCGCAGGAGCCGAAGTCGTCGATGAAGTCGAGGAAGTCGAGGATGTCGACGGTGGTGTTGCCGGTGTAGTCGGAGGGGCAGGCCGCGGTGAGGGTGGCGACGGCGTAGGTGTACACGTTGGCCTCTGTCCGGACCCACGCCTTGAATGACGTGGTGGCGGGGAGGGGTGTGCCGGCCGGGACGCGCGCGGTGATGGCGAGCGGCGTGGAGTCGCCGGGGGCAATGGGTCCGGCCGGGCCGGGCGCAGCGAGAAGCCAGGGCGACTCTGATCCGGGCGTGAGGGTGCGGGGGAGCGGCCCGGAGACGGTGGCGATGAAGGGGATGTCGAGGGGCGCGTTGCCTCGGGTGGAGAGCGGTGCGGGCGGAGCGGAGAGGGCGAGCCGGGGGTCGATGACGAGCGCGAGGCGTGGGTCGGTCTGGGCTTGTGGGTCCCAGACGAGCGGGGCGCGGGAGTGATCGTCCTTGAGGTGCAGGTCAAAGACGGCGGTGAGGAGGGCGCGTGTGAGGGCGAGTTGGTCCGCGCGCGACATGGACCCGCTGTCGCAGCCGAAGGTGCTCGAATCGATGTACCCGCAGTGAAAGCCGCCGATCTGGCTGATCAGGCGGCGCGGGCCCGGGGCCGCGTTGTACATGAGCTGGCCGTGGCCGGCGGTGGGGGTGATGGTGTCCCGCGTTCCCACGATGGCGGTGAAGGGGATGGAGAGGTTTGCGGCGGCGGCGGCGGCTGAGGGGCTTGTCTCGGCGGGGGCGAGGGGCGCGAGGGCACGGATGCGCGAGTCTGCCGCGGCGGCGAGGATGCTTGCCCCGCCCCCCATCGAGTGCCCCGAAGCGCCCAGGCGCAGCGGATCGACAGCGCCCTCGAGCCAAGAGCCCGGGGCATGGCTCTGCTCGATGAGGAACGTGAGGCAGTGGCTGAGGTCGCTGGCGAAGCGGGAGTGGCTGGGGAAGAGCGACCCCTCCGATTCGGAGGCGATCACGATGTAGCCGCGGGTGGCCAGGTGCTGGAGCGTGGATTGGTACGCCGAAACGGGCGTGAGGAACCCATGGCCGAAGGTGACGGCCGGGAGCGGGGGGAGAGCGGTGTGGCGGGGTGCGTTCAGTCCTGCGGCGAGGGCGGGGTAGTGGACCCGGGCCGAGAAGGTCGTCAGGTCGGGGCGGGTGACCGTGACGGTGCGCCATCCGGCGGGGTACGGGCCGGGCGTCGAGAGATCCTCGGCCCGCGCGGTGGCGGCCGTCAGGAGCGTCAGAATGGCCAACAGCGCGAGGATGGGCTGCTATGAGGCCAAATGTCAAGTCGTGCGAGACATCTTTCTGCATCCTCGTCCGCGCTGGTGGATGGGCCGGGGCCGCTGCCATCTTCATGACAGAATCGCGTTCCCAGCCATGACGCGCAGTCTGGCTCCGGCCCA
>JAPKGU010000049.1 GCA_026647565.1 Phycisphaerales bacterium
GAGACATTCATTTGGACAGGCTGGATCTATTGATTCGCTATCGCTGCATGAAGCGAGGGCTTTTTTCGAGTCATTCGTGTCGCAAGTGCCATCGCGCATAGCATTGGTATGCCATCATTCGCATGTCGAATATGTCGACATGATGCATCTAGACGCATCTGCAGCATTTAATATTATCGATCAATGGCTATTTCGATTGTATCTAGAACATATACGCGGGAAATGTTCAATCGATGACATTATTAATAAACATAATGTTATATTATCATTTGGAGACGCGTGCCTGGACAGCGTAATATTGTGTGCCGAAAAGATCCGTGCGGATCGTTGCGGGCTGCAATGGATGCTGCATAGGCGAAAGTCGTCAGATGATGCATATAACAAGCCTGTGTTGTCAGGTTTTAGGGGTGGTCTAGTTTACGATCCATTTCGGTTGGCATCAACGATGGTTGCCAAATACCTGGCGGGCAATGGAGCGGATGCCGCGGTGGGACAATTGCATACGTTCTGGAATACTGTAGCACTTGAGCATGCTTGACACTGTTGTCCGAAAGGCATCCTTGATCGGCTGTGCTGACGTGTATCCCGCGTGTGCACATCATGGCTTGATCTACTTGTAAAGCCAACATTGACGCTACTCGATCATTAGAGCGTAAGCACTTGATGATGCTGGTCCCTGGCATGCCGCTTTGACCTAGCCCGGGGCGTTAGGTGCCGAAAGCAAAGGGCGCCCTCTGTACTATCGAAGCACTCGCTGTCTGCTGCGTTGTAGTCGCGGGTTGCCCACAATCCCCGAAGTCCCTGTAGTTGCGCGCATGTCCCCCCCGCTGCTGGCGCGTGGGTGGTGGGTACGTCGATGAGTTTGCCGTGCAGTTCGATCACTACGGCGACCCGTGGTGGATCCGCAGGACGCGAACTACAACGTCCTGGCAATGACGGATGCCGATGGCGACGTCGTGCGCGAGCCGCGGACGAGCCACGAAGTGACAGGCGCGCGGGCGCGGCGTTACGCCGGCCGGATTCCCCTGTACAGCCCCTGTACCCGCTCCGACTCCTGCTTCCGGACGGTGTCCAGGACCAGGCGGGGGATGCGCCAGTGACCCTGCTCGGCGGTCACGTTCGAGCAGTGCTCGCTCACGCAGCGGTAGAGGAACTTGAACGCGTCTCGCGGCTGGTGCATCTGGTCCAGCGCATCGATCAGATCCTGGCGCGTGACATCCTCGGCGAAAAGGTCCATCAGGCCGATCGGCGGCGCATCCGGGGCGGCGCAGACGCGCAGGCGCGCCTCGCAGAGGTCGTAGAGCATCGGGCCCGTCCACGACAGCCGCTCGACGAGCGACTGCTTGTCGAGGCGTGCCTCCTGGAAAAAGGCGCTCGACTCGCGGAAGAGCGCGTGTCGGAGCTCGATCGGGAGCAGCATCTTGATGCCGAATCCCTCCTGCTGCAGGAACTTGTTGTTGAGCATCGGCCACACAAACGCGCGCATCTTCTCCGGGTCGCCGGCGATCAGCGTCGGCTCATCGACCCTGTCGATGACGACGATCACCCCGGGATACCCCAGCGCACCGAGCACGTGGCGCAGCCGGTCGAGCATCGCGTATCGCTGCTCGTCCGAGTCCGTCACCGGCAGTCGCTGCCACGCGCGATCGGCGGAACGGACCTGGGAGAGCGATCGAGCGATCGAGGCGTCGCTCCGGCCCAACGACCGCAACTGGCGAGAGAGCCGGTGCGCCAGGCGCCGGATCGTCAGAGGATGCCACACGAATCGCCCGACCAGAATGGCAAGGTACAGCCCTGCGCAGGCGATCCCGGCTCCCGCAAGCACCGTCTCCGGAACCGCGTCCGGGCGAAGGAAGAACAGGGCCACCACGCCGCCGAGCGGCAGCCACCCGAGGGCCACGGCAAACGCCCACACGAGCACCTCTCGATGGGGGAGTGTCCGCGTCAGCTTCGCCAGACGCGCCGTCCGCTCCGCCGAGAGGTCCGAAAGGTCGTACACGGCCTGGAGCAGCAGCATCTCGGCCCGAAGAAGCTTGGGTTGACGCCTGAAGGCCTTGACGAGGTCCGCGTCGGCTCGTGACGGCCCGAGGCCCGTCAGCCGATCGGTGATGCGCGTCACGGCGCTTGCGAGGATGGCGTCGATGTGATCAACCAGGCGCATCCCCTGGAGGGTCTTGAGCGAGTCCTTGGAGCTGGACCTGGTGTGCAGCCGGTCGAGCGTGCCGTTCAGGTCGTCGTACGGAACCAGGAAGACGCGCTGCGACGGGCTCTGCTGGTTGTGCCTTGCGATCCGATCGGCCAGCTGCATCCGGATCGCCGTCTTGCCGCTGCCCTTTTCGCCGAAGACGATCGAGCTGGAGGGACGCCCGAGTTCGCCCACGATCTTCTCAAAGTCGGAGTGGACAGACTGGGCGCCGGGCCCCGCGGGCTGGGAAGCCGCACCCGCCAGCCGGGCGAAGACGGCATCGCTGCGCGCCTCCTCCCCCCGGAAGGGGTTCTCGGCGATCCGCCAGTGCTCGAAGAACATGCTCGTGTTCATGCCCGGCTCAGTGATCGACCCTCTTGCCCAGAACGGGCGAGAGTTCCGCGATGATTCGTTCCAGCGTTGTCGCGCTCTTGGCCTCGGCGTTCAGGCGGAGCAGCGGCTCGGTGTTGCTCTTGCGGACGTTGCACCACCACCCCTTGTTCGAGAAGCAGTCGATCGTGACCCCGTCAAGATCATCGACCTGGCCGTTCGACGGCGTTCCGGGTCCGTAGGTCTGCTTCAGCTTCGCGATCGCACCGTCCTTGTCCTCGATCTCGAAGTTGATCTCGCCCGACTGCACGTACCTGGCCACGGGCCTGATCAGCTCGCTCATTTTCTTGGTGCCCTTCGCGAGCACGCTGAGAACCGTCGCCATCGCGATCGCGCCCGAGTCGGCGTTGAAGTTGTCGCGGAAGTAGAAGTGTCCCGAGAGCTCGCCCCCGAAGACCCCCTTGTTCTCCGCCAGCAGGGCCTTCATGAAGACGTGGCCGACGCGCCCGCGGAGGGGCTTGCCGCCGGCGCTGCGGATCTCCTCCTCGACCGCCTTGGTCGAGCGGAGGTCGTACACGACGGCCGCGCCGGGGGACTCGGCGAGGAAGTGCTTCGCCAGGACCGCCGTCAGGTGGTCGCAGCCGACGATCTTCCCTTTCTCGTCGACGACGACGCAGCGATCCGCATCGCCATCGAAGCAAATCCCAAGGTCGGCCTTCTCCGCGATCACCGACTCCTGCAGTTGTTTCAGGTTCGAAGCCACGAGCGGGTTCGGCTCGTGGACGAACTCGCCCTTGGAGTTGTCGAAGTTGAGTTCGACGATGGTCAGGCCGGGGATCGCCGACCCGTTCTTGCCGAACACCCGTGGAACCATCGTGCCCGCCATGCCGTTGCTGGCATCCACGACGACCTTGATCTTCTTTCCGTGGAGGTCAAGGAACGACTGGACGTGCTGGATGTACGCCTGCCAGAGGTCCCGCTTCTCGGTCCGTCCGCCACCCGCCGGAGCGGTCGCCCGTTCAACCATGGCCGCGTGCTTGCGAACGTCCGCGAGCCCTGTCGCCTCGCCCACGGGCTTGGCCTTCCGCTTGGACACCTTGAACCCGTTGTACTGAGGGGGGTTATGGCTGGCGGTCACCATGACGCCCCCGGCACAATCCAGATGGTTGATCGCAAAGTACACGAACGGCGTGTCCACAAGCCCGACGTCGATCACGTCCGCTCCGAACGTATTGAGGCCGCTGATCAGTTCCTTGGAAAGCGACGGGCTCGATGTGCGCATGTCCCTGCCAACAATGATGTTGCGCATCATTGGCGTGATCTCGCCCGCTGACTTTGCCTCTCCGATCAGGAACTTGGCGACGCCAAATCCGATCTGCCATGCCATCTGGTCGTTGAGCAGGTCGGGGTAGGTGCCGCGGACGTCGTACGCCTTGAAGATCCTGCCAAGCATGTGAGAGCGGCCTCCAGCGTGTCCGGCGCGAACGCCGGAAAGAAGGGGTATTGCGGGGCGAATAGGTTAGCACCGCGCAAGGCCGCTTTCGAAGTTTCCGCACGAAACCCGAATCAAAACTCGGGATGAGGATCGTCCAGGAGGTCGCGGGATTTGCGCTGTCCGGGCGTGATGACCCTGATCGGCACGCCCTCCGGCAGCGAGGCCACGAACAAGCGCCCGTAGGCGCTCGTTGCAATCCTCGAATCGAGCACGACAACTCGGCCCCGATCCTTCTTGGAACGGATCAGGCGCCCGAACCCCTGCTTGAACCTGATCAGGGCACGCGGCATGGAATCTTCGCGGAACGGGTCGCCTCCCCGTGCCGTGATGCGTTCCAGGCGTGCCTCGATCAGAGGGCGGTCCGGCGGATCGAAGGGCAGGCGCGTGATGATGACGTTTCGCAGCCCGCGCCCCTGCACGTCGACGCCCTGCCAGAACGAGGCGGCGCCAAGCAGCACGCTCCGCTCGTTCTCCCTGAATCGCCGAAGGATCTCCGAGCGCGAGCCGTCCTTGCCTTGGACGAGCATGGGGAGCCCGGCGGCCGCGAGCGCCGCGCCGATGCGTTCGGCCACGGCGAAGAGCACCGTGAACGATGTGAACAGCACGAAGGCGCCCCCGTCCGACTCGCGGACGTGCTCGACGATGCGGTCGCCGAGCGCGTCGGTGTACTCGCGCGTCGCGCCGGACCTTTCGGCCTTCTTTCCGTTGTGCGCCGTCCAGACTTTGGGGCTGGGCGCACGGCGATCGATGACCAGCTCGACCTGCCTCGCGTAGTCGAAGGGACTGCCCAGCTGGAGCAGGTCCGCCCCCTCGCACCCCAGACGCCCGAGTGTGTGCCCGAACGCGGCCTCGATGTGCTCGTAGGGCGCGCCGTGCTCGACCGTTCGGGTCGACAGCGTCGCGCTCGTCAGGATCACGCTGCAACCCGAGCCGAAGAGACGGTCCTTCAGGATCGGGCCGACGTCGATCGGAGAGCACGAGAGCCCGACCTTGCGGATCGACGCGAACTCGCTGTCGTCGCCGTCCCCGGCGGAGGCGTCGATCCAGTAGGCGCAACCCTCCTGAGAATGCGTCACCAGGGCGCGGCACTCCTTGGCCATCCGATCCGCACGCTCGATGTACGCGTTCAACTCGAAGCGGTCCGGCTCGTTCTTGATCGACTCCCGGATGCGCTTCAGGCGCAGGCAGAGCTCGTTCAACGCCGGCGTCAACTCGTTCTCCACAAGACCCGGCGACCGCATCCGTCCGTTCCGAAGCCGCCCCGATTGCACCAGGTCCAGGAGCGAATGGAAGAACGCGCGGCACGCGGTCTCCGCCCCAAGCACCAGCTCGATCGCACGATCCACGTCGCCGGTCTCCCCGGACTGGAGCGAGAGGTGGGGCAGGTATCCCTTGCGATGCCGGCGGCTGTAGAGCGTCGTCAAGAGGTGCATGACGCGCCCCTCGGTCAGGTTCAGTCCGAAGTGCTCGCTCGCCACGTCCTCAACGTTGTGCGCCTCGTCGAGGATGACGTGCTGGTACTCTGGAAGGAACCCGACACCCTCGCCCCGCAGCGCCAGATCGCTGAAGAAGAGCGCGTGGTTGCAGATCAGCAGGTTCGCCTCGTCCATCTCGCGCCGCGCCGCCTGATAGAAGCAGCGGTCATACGTCGGGCAACGCCGCCCCATGCAGTTCGCCGAGTCCGACTGCACCTTGTCCCACACGCCGGGCCGCTCGAGCGCCGGGAGCGTCGAGAGCGTGCCGTCGGTGGTCTCGTACGCCCAATCTTCGATCACGTGCAGCGAGCGTTTCTGCGCCGCGTCGGCAAAGAGCCGGTCCTGACGCTCCGACGCCTGCTTCAGCCGGCGCACGCTCACATAGTTGCCCCGCCCCTTCACGAGCACCGCGCGAAGCTCGTCCGCCGGACCCCACTCACCCCGCCACCGCTCGCCGTGCGACGCGTCCAGCGTGCCCCGCAGGAGCGGCACGTCCTTCTCCATCAACTGCTCCTGCAGCGAGATGGTGTGCGTCGCGACAATGACCCGTTCCTTCTGCTGAAGGCAACGACGGATCGCCGGCACGAGGTACGCAAAGCTCTTCCCGACGCCCGTCCCGGCCTCGACAACCAGATGCGACCGAGCGGCCATCGCGCGCTCCACCGCCTCGGCCATCCGAGACTGCTCCTCGCGGGCCTCGAACCGGGGGCCGAGGGCCGCCGCGATCGGGCCGGTCTCGCTCAGAATCTCCCTCGCCGTTGTCATCCTCCATCAGCGTAGGGGTGCCCGCTTCGGCTCACCGTCGCGTCGGGGGTAGATCCGAGGCGTCGGGCCCGGTTTCTCGATCACCACGATCCGACCGGTCGGCGTGTCCAGCGTTGCCGCGTGGACGGCCTTGAGCGCGTGCAGCGCTCCGGCGGCGTCGGCGAGCTCCTCATCGGCCCGCTGTCCCTTGACCAGCAGCGTCAGCCCGCCCACCCGCGCAAACGGAACGGTCAGCTCCGCAACGACGGCCATCGGACCCACGGCCCGCGCCACCACGGCGTCATACGCCTCGCGATGCGGTGACTTGAACGCGCCGAACGCCTCGGCGCGGCCGTTCAGGATCGTCACGTTCTCCAGCCCCAACTCACGCACCACACTCTCGAGAAACGCGGCCTTCTTGCCGGTCGCCTCGAGCAGCGTGAACCGCAGGTGGGGCATGCAGATCGCCAGCGGGACGCCGGGGCAGCCGCCACCGGACCCGACGTCGATCACCCGCCCGCCGGCCGGAACCTGCGACAGCGGCGCGATCAGCGTGAGCGAGTCCTGAACGTGGCGTGTCCACGCCTCGTGAGGATCCTTGATTGCCGTCAGGTTCGTGGTTCGATTCGCTTCGAGCAGCAGGTCGAGGTATCGGCCCAGCTTCTCGACATCGCCTCCGTCGAAGGCAACGCCCATCTCTTCACAGGCGAGGAGGAAGGCCTCCGGGGCGGGGCTGCCGCTTTGCGATGGTTCAGTCATTGTCATCAGGGTAGCCGCCGGAGCGACGGACCGGGCCGCCCGTTCGGTGCAGTCCGACGTTGAGCACCAGCCCTGTCATGATCCACACCGTGACGAGACTCGACCCGCCGTAGGAGACGAATGGGAGCGTGATCCCGATGATCGGGAGCACGCCGATGTTCATGCCCACGTTGACAAACACCTGTGCCGCGACGAACGCCACCAGACCCACGATCAGGATCCGCCCGAACCGATCGGCGCTCACCCACGCTGTCAGCAGCGCGCCGAGCACCCACAAACCGTACAGTCCGAGCGTCATCAACCCGCCCCTCTGGCCGTGGCGGCACACAATGACCGCGAAGATCATGTCGTTGTGGCGCTCCGGCAGATGATTGAAGTGCACCAGCGCCCTGGCCTTCGCGTCCGGTTGTCCCGAAACGCCCCCGGCGCCCACCAGCGACTGGGCCGTGAAGGCCTGGAAGTTGATGTCGCTCGCCGTCGATCGGTCGCCGCGCAACTGGCCCACGTAGCCGATGATCCGCTGCTTCTGGTGCGACTCGAGCATCGGGTAGACCGCAGGCGCGGCCATCGCCGCGAGGGCCACGATCAGGAACAGGTGGCCCAGCCGCGCGCCCGCCACGACCAGCATCGCCAGAAGCGCCGGTGCGAACAGCATCGCCGAGCCGAGGTCGGGCTGCTTGATCATCAGGCCGATCGGAACAAACGTGAGCACGCCCGGCGCAACCAGCCCGAGGAACGTCCGCGTGCTGCCGCGCCGTGCTCGCAGGTACGACGCGATCGCCAGCGTGTACGCGATCTTGGCCAGTTCCGCCGGCTGCAGGTCCATGAAGCCGAGGTCGATCCATCCGCGCGCGCCGTTCCGTGGCTTGACGATCGACTCGGGCACAAACGGCAGCAGCAGAAAGACCAGCAGCCCGATCGCCCCGAGATACGCCGGCCACGCCAGCACCGCGAAGTACCTGTACGACGGGAGCGAGACGATCGCGCACGCGACCAGGCCGACCATCAGGAAGATGGTCTGCTTCTGCTCGATCGGGCCCGCGCCGTCCGTCGCCGCCAGCCGCTCTCCGATGTCGATCGCATCAAGCCCGATCATCGACAGAGCCAGGCCCGCGATGACGCAGATCCAACCCCAGTTCAGCGGGCGCAGAGCGTTCTTCCGACGCCCGATTGCCTGGGCCGATGGCGCGATCACCTGCTGGAGGAGCCGCTTCGACACGCTAGAGGTACCCCTCGGCGCGCAGCGCGTGCAGCACCTGGTTGGCGATCGGTCCCGAGACCTTCCCGCCGCTTCCGGCGTACTCCATGAGCACGGCAACGACGTAACGGGGGCGGGCCTCGCCCTCACCCGCCGCCATCACGACGAACCACGAGTGATCGCCCTTCCGCAGCGTCATCGCCGGCGCCGGGCCGGGTCCGTCCGGATCGACCACAATGTCAGGCGCCTCGGCCGTGCCCGTCTTCCCCCAGACCCGCACGCCCGGCACATTGAAGATGTTCTCCCGTCCGCTCTCGAACGCGATCGAATGCCCCGTGCCGTTCGGTGCGTTCACCGATCCGTCGAGTCCGTCCAGGGCCTCGGCAATCGCGCTCTCGTCAAGCCCAAGCTCCCGCGGCTCGGGCGTCGACCCGAGCTCGATCCGAGGAGGAATCTGAACGCCCGATCGCGCCAGGGTCGCGTACGTGTTGGCCGCGTGCAGCGGCGTCCACGCAACCGGCCCCTGCCCCATGCCCATGAAAATGGCGTCGCCGATCTGAATGTTCGACTCAACGCCGTTGAGCCCCATGTATCCCGCGAACTCGAGGCCCAGCCCGAGGTTGAACGGCTCGCCGACGCCGAAGGTCTTGTACACCCATCGCACGCCGTCCGGTCCCAGACGCTGCCCCAGCGTGTAGAAGAAGATGTTGCACGAGACCGTCAACGCCTCGCTGGCCGAGAGGCCGCGCCCCTGCTGGGAGGTGTGGGTCGTGCCGAATCGCTTGTAGATCCAGCAGCGATACTGGTCCACCTTGCCAGGAAGCAGATGGCCCGTGCACTCGATGCGCTGCGCGAGCCGGAAGTTGCCCCGTGTGACCGCGCCCACGAGAACGATCGCCTTGACGATCGAGCCGGGCGGATACGGCCGCGCGATGCACCTGTTCAGCCATGCCGCGTCCACGGGATCGCTGAAGAGCCGCTGAGAATCCTCGCGGAGCCGGGCCCGCGTGTACGTCGGAGTCGAGACCATCGCGAGGATGTCCGCCGTGTCCACGTCGAGCACGACCACGGCGCCGGGAAGCTCCGTCCCGACAGGAACCGTGGGATTCTCGTCCCCGTGCCACGGCTGGGCGCGAGCAAGGCCGAGCGAGGGATCGAGGATCGCCTGGATGCGCGCCTGCAACGCGATGTCGATCGTCAACGCCACATCGCGTCCGGGCACCGCCGGGATCGAGGCCACCTCGCCCGTGTCCATCCGCGTGGTCACCACGCCTCGCAGTCCACGCAGTGCCGCCTCGCGAGATTCCTCGATCCCCGAGCGCCCGACCGCATCGCCCGCCCGGTACTCGCCGCGATCCAGGCCCGAATCCAGCAGCGCCAGCGACCTGAATGAGGGATCGGCGTCGATCGCGGCGCGGCGTTTCTCCGCGTCCTCACGGTGCAGCGTGTCGCGCATCGCGCCGATCACGTGCACGCCCACGCCTTCGACCGCGACTTCCCGCTTCTCGTCGCTCCGAAGCGGACCCGGGAACGTCGAGCGATCGATCTCCACCCGCATCCGCTCCAGGGGATAGTCGCGGGCGCCCGCGTCGACAATCGACACACCAGGGAGCACGTCGATCTCGTCCGCCTCCGCACCAGGACCACCGGGGTAGATCGTGCGCGTCGTGCCCACGATCCGCATCAGCTCAAACGCGGTCGCCTCGGAGACCCGCGGCACCACCACGTGGGGGTCGCGCTGCTCGCGGATCGCAACGTCCGCCGCGCTCTCCACACGCCGCTCGATCTCGGTCGTGATCTCCTCGCCCCTCGCCAGCGCCGCATCGAGCAGTTGCTGCTTCCGAGCCGACGAGATGATCCGCTGCGTCCGTGAGATCCGGTCAAGGATCTCGTCCTGGCGGCGCACGAGCGTCTCGCCGGAGACGCCCGTCGCCAGCGCGACCCGCGTCCACATCTCCTCGACCCGCTCGGTGTACGCGGGCAGGTATCGGTCGATCAGCGCCTCGCGACCCGCCGCAGAAAGGTTCGTCCACTGCGACCCGTGCACGCGCCTGGCGTAACGGCCCGCCCGCTTCACGGCCCACTCGCCCGACAGCACCGCGTACTCGACCGTCAGGTCGTACGCCGGGCGATCCTCGGCCAGGACCCGGCCCTTCCGATCCAGCAGCCGCCCGCGCGTCGTCGGCGTGAGAACAACCCGGCTCAGCCGGCGTTCCGCGTCCTGCGCCAGTGCGGCGCCCTCGGCGACCGTGAGCCGCCACAACTGCCCCACGAGCACGGCGCCCGCGCACGCGATACCCAGGACCACCAGGGCAAGGCGTCGCGTGAACAATCCGGGGACCAGGGCCGATCTGGACATGCCCGCCCCTCCTTGGGCGATGACGTGGGCGTGCCCGCCTTTGGACACGCAAGCATCATAGATCGGACTGTTGGCCGCTCACGCCGCACACTCGCGGCCACTCCGTGCCGTGCCCCCGGCCGATGGACTCCGTGCCGAGGGTGGGTTCTGGACCGAGCCGCGATCGGCGGGCCAGTCGCAGCCGCATCAGGACTTCCGGCCGGGCCGGCGCTTGTCCCGTGTGATCTGGGCGTACGCGTTGTGATTGTGGATCGACTCGAAGTTCTCCGAGTTGATCTGATACCACTGGACCCGTTTCTCGCCCTCGAGCGCCACCGCGAGGTCCCGAACTATGTCCTCGACGAACTTCGGGTTCTCGTACGCCTTCTCCGTCACGTACTTCTCATCGGGCCGCTTCAGGACCGCGTACACGGGATGCGACGCCGCGCCTTCGAGGATCTCGACGAGCTCCTCGATCCACATCATCCCCTTGACGCGCACCCTCGCCTCGACGCGGCACCGCTGGTTGTGCGCCCCGTAGATGCTGATCTCCTTCGAGCAGGGGCACAGACTCGTCGCCGGCGCCGCGATCCCCATCACGAAGTCCGTCTCACCGTTCGCCGAACACTCGAAAGTGACCTGGTAGTCCATCAGGCCCGGAGAGCCCGTGACCGGTGCTCGCTTCTGGATGAAGTACGTGAACCGCGCCTCGAAATGCGCCTCCGCCGCGTTCAGCCGCGTGCAGATCGCTCTGGCAATGTCGGGGATCCGATCGGGGCTGACCGGCTCACTCGTCTGCTCGTTGAGCACCTCAAGAAAGCGGGACATGTGCGTCCCTTTCTGGTGGTGGGGGAGCGACACATACATGTTGATCGTCGCGACCGTGGTCTGCTCCCCGCCGTCGGGCGTTCGGAGACGGATCGGATACGTCACATCCTTCACGCCCACGCGATCGATGGCCACACGCCTCGCGTCCGCGAGGGATTGCACATCCGGCATCCCGGCGCGCGAAACCCGACGCGAGGCCGCTCGGCTCGCACCCTTCTTCTTGCTCGGCCTCGTCGACGGACGGCTCATGCGATCAACCCTAGCCCGCTTGGCGCGGAAAGCCACGATCGGGCCGCGAAACACCCGGCAACAAGGGCGATCGCACACTCCAGCCGTCGCCGCGGCATCCGGAACCCGTCGTCAGCATCGAATTGTCGGAAACGTGATCCCAGATTCGATGCTCGACGCCGCATGAGGTGACGCGCCGCACACAAACCCGCGCCGTCACGCGGCTTCCGGGGCAGCACTCTGAAACATCGCGCTGGCCCACGCATCTCCGACCGGCACGCCAAGGAGAGCCCCGGCAAGCCAGTCCGAGGGCCCGATCCCCGACACCCGGGGCAAACTGCCGGCAAACGCCGCTGCAACCACGCCGTCTCCGAGGCAGACGCTCGCCCAGACCGGTCCGAGCACGCCGACGAACGCGACCCCCGCGAACGTCCCAAGGGCAGCTGGGCCCGACAACCCGACGTCGTGTCGGACAAACCGGGATGCCGCGCCCGCGAGCACCGACCCCGCGAACGCCGCAAACAGGACCTGCCCCTTCATCGCCTCCACGCCGATGAGGTACGCCCCGCACACCGCGCCGACGGCCGCGAGTGAAGCCGCGAACCCGAAAGTGGACGCGCCGATCACAAACGACGCCCGCTCCGTGCCCGGTCCACCGGGCGACCCGTGAGAGCCGCGAGACACGCGGAGGATGATCCAGACGATCATCAAGGCGATGGCGCCGATCAGGATGCCCTCGATCATCAGCAGCGTCAGCGGACCGGCGGAGCGAGCGCTCGTCAGGGTTCTCTCGACCGTTCCCTGCCTCGACGCGACCCACACCGCCACAAGCCCTGCGCTCAGCAAGCCCTGGCGAGCGCCGTAAAGACGAGCCGCCAGTGTGCCGGTCGCGCCGACAATCGCGAGTGCGATCAGCATCAGGAGCGCCGAACGGAGCGGGAACTCGCCGGTCATCGGCGTCGCGCCCCGCACCCCGCCCGGAAGACGCGTGTCGCCCGCGATCGCGCCGGCGATCGGGCCGATCGCGAGCACCGCAAGCGCGGTCAGAATGTGTCGGAAGGTCGCTCTGGACACCGCGTCTGCTCCCTGGGTGAAACCCCGCCCGATCCCGGCTCTCTTGATCGGTTCTAGCGGGCAAGCGCCATAAGGCGGGCGATCCGCTCCCGGACCGGTGGATGAGAAGAGAAGACCGAAGACCGCTCCCCGTGCGCTCGCCGGTCCCGTCGCAGTGGGTTCATGATGAACATGTGGGCCGTGCCCCGGTTCGCTCGCTCCACAAGCGGCTCGGAATCGTCGGCGAGCTTCCGCAACGCCCCCGCAAGACCGAGCGGGTTCCGGGTCAGCTCCACCGCGCCCGCGTCGGCAAGGTACTCGCGCTTGCGGCTGTACGCCATCTGGATCATCTGCGCCAGAAAGGGCGCGACCACCGCAAGAGCCAGGGCCAGAACGATCATGACGATTGCCGCGGCACCGCCCCCGCTGTTGCTCGAACCGGACTTCGATCGTGTCGCGCCTCGGACGCCGCTTCGCATGACGCCTCGGAGGAACGCGTCGCACGCGAAGACGATCAATCCCACCATGGTCGCCATGAGCATCGCAAAGCGGATGTCGTAGTGCCGGATGTGCGCGACCTCGTGCGCGATCACCCCCTGCAGCTCGTCCCGCGTCAGACGCTGGCGAAGACCCGTCGTGATCGCCACCGCCGCGTGCGACGGATCACGCCCCGTTGCGAACGCGTTCAATGCCGACTCAGGGATCAGGTACACCCGGGGCATCGGCAGCCCCGCCGCGATCCGCATCTCGTCCACAACGTTCCAGAGCTCCAGATCGGTCTCACGAGACACCTCGACCGCGCCCGCCATCCGGAGGATCGCGTTCGACCCGCCAAACCAGGACCAGAGCGCCCCGAGCGAGGCGACGACCAGTGCCGCGACGCCGCCGAGCGTGGCGGAGATGGCAAGGTCCCTCCCGGTCGCGCCCATCGCGATCGCGCCGCCGATGAGCGCTCCGACCACCCCTCCGAGAAGGATCATGAGCGCGATCAGCAGCGAGCTCTCGGCCTTGTTTCGACGGATCAGGTCGATGTACGTCAGCGTCCCCGGGTACGCGCTGACCCTCTCACGCAGGTCGCGCTCGCGATCGAGCGGCTCGGGCCGACCGTCCATCACTTGAATGACACCTTCGGGGCCGCCCGTTCGGCCTCGCTCTCAACGGTGAAGTAGTCCCGCTTCTGGAACGCGAACAGTGCCGCCACGATGGTGGTCGGAAACGTCTGGCGCGACTCCTCGTATCTCGCGACCACGTCGTTGAAGTGTTGCCTGGCGAAACCGATCTTGTTCTCGGTTCCAGTCAGCTCCTCCTGGAGCTTCGAGAACGACCCGTCCGCCTTGAGGTTCGGGTACGCCTCGGCGACAGCAAGCAGGCGGCCAAGCGCCGAGGTCAACTCTCCCTCCGCCCGCCCCTTCTCCGCGGCATGGGCCGCGTCGCTCGAGACCGACACCGCCTTGGCCCTCGCCGAGATCACGGCGTCCAGCGTCTCCCGCTCGTGGGACGCGTAGCCCTTGACGGTCTCCACCAGATTGGGGATCAGGTCGTAGCGACGCTTGAGCTGCACGTCGATCTGCGACCAGCCGTTGTCGCAATCGATCCGCTTCCGGACCAGCAGGTTGTACATGGCGATGAACCACAGCAGGACCACGACGAACAGGGCGCCAAGCACCAACGCGAGCACCATCCCATTCATGTCAACCTCCAGTCAGCGGTGGAACCACGTCGCTCTTCTCCGGGCCGCTTCCGGGCAAGAGATGACGCCCGATGATACCTTGATCCGGGCCCGGGAGATCTCATTCGGCGGGCGCACGGTAGACTTTCACCTCGACCCCGCCCGCACTCCAGCACGGACCCCCCTATGAGCGATCCTTCTCCGGCCAACCCCAGCGACCAGGGTAAGAGCACGCGCATCATCACGGTCAAGGAATCGCGTCTGACGCTCGCCGACCTGCTGGACGACCTCTTGTGGCCGAAGCTCCTCCGCGCGCCCGCCCTTGGCATCCAGCCGGCACGCATGGGAATCGCACTTTTCACGCTGGTGCTCATCGGCCTGATCGGCAGCGCCAACGCATGGATCAGCGACGCCCCGCCCTTCCTCGCCACGCTCGCTTCGCTCCCGCTTCCACCGACGGAGGTCGCCGAGTACTCAGAGTCAACTCTCGCACGGACGCTCTCCCGATTCGGAGCGGTCGTCGCGAGCCACCCCGTCGAGCTCATCCTCCAGGGCGTGCCCATGATCGCGGTTCTCGCCGTCGGTTGGGGCGCGATCTCACGCATGTCCGCCGCCGAGTTCGCCGGGGGAGTCCGCATGTCCTGGCCGGAGGGACTTGGCTTCGTGACGAGCCGGCTGCTCTCTTTCATCGGCACCGCGATCGGCGCTCCCGCGCTGATCGGCATGTGCTGTCTCCTGCTCGCACTGGCGGGCTTTCTGTTCCTTCAGGTGCCGGTGCTGAACGTCGTGGGGGCCGTCCTCTTCCCGATCGGCCTGGTGCTCGCGCTCCTCGCGACGCTCCTGACGCTCGGCCTGGTCATCGGTGGTCACCTGCTGGTGCCCGCCATGGCGTGCGAGGGCACCGACGCGATCGACGCCCTTCAACGCACCTATGCCTACGCCATCGCCCGTCCGGGTCGCCTCGTCGCCTACACCCTCGTGATGCTCGCCGTCGTGGCCTTGGCCGCTCTCGTCCTCGGTTCCATCGCAACCGGTGTCGAGTTTGTCGCCCGCAACGCCACAGCCGCCTGGATGGGCGATGAGTCCGCACGAGTTCTCGCGTCCCAGGCCTCCGGCTCGGCCGGCGAGTCGCTCACCGGCCTCCGAGCGGTCTCAGCCGGCATCATCAACTTCTGGATAGGGCTGGTGTGGATGATTTGTGTCGCGGCGGTCTACTCGACCTTTGCCGCGGGGAGCACCGTGCTCTATCTCATCGTGCGTCAGGTCTGCGATGGGCAGGACTGGGGCGAACTCTGGTTCCCCGAGAATGCCGATGCGGGCCGAGACGAGCTGGTCTCGGAGGCGGGCGACGGGCACTCCGCCAGGGCGGTTGCGTCCGTCCGTGACGAGCCATGAGCCAGATCGAACGCACCGGCGCCGTCCGAACCGATGGCCGACGCTTTCCGTCCACTTCGATCGCGGGACTGCTCGCGGAGTTTGGGTTCGTGCGCCTCGACCTCTCCGAGCCGGCCGCCGGCACGCGGTCCGTCCTGGCGCGCCGGACCGACCTTCCCGCTCTGCTGAGCGCTTCGCCGGTCATCGAGATCCGCGCGTCCGAGCCGCACAACCTGGTGATCCGGATCGCCGAGGATCAATGGGCATGGGAGACCAGCAGCGCCGAGCTTCACGCGGCAATCGACGCGGCCCTGCGGTCATCCCTCGGGACGAACTGAGACGCCCTCCCCCAGGGCCAGCACGGACACGGGAAGGATGGCGCCGCTCTCGATCCGCTCAAGTTCCGGGGACACACGCACGGCGTGCTCCAGCGTGAACGCGCCGACTCTTGTGCGGCACAGCGCATTGAGCATGCCCCCGCCCGAGAGCTCGCGACCAAGATCCCGCGCGAGCGATCGGATGTACGTCCCTCGCCCGCAGGCGATGCGCAGCGTGAGAATCGGGAATGCAAAGGACATCACTTCGATCGCGTCGACCCTGACCTCGCGAGCCTTCATCGCCGGCGATTCGCCCCGCCTCGCCACGTCGTACGCCCGCTCACCCTCGACCCAGATCGCCGAGTGCGCCGGTGGCGTTTGCGTGATTGTTCCGACGAATCCTCGCAAGACACTCTCGACGCGCGGGCGATCCGGCTCTCGCGGATTCTCCACGGCGATCGCGGTGCTCTCGTGGTCATCCGTGGGCGACCAGCGGGAGAGGTCGATCTCGGCGACGTACTCCTTGGATTCACCCATCACCCGCTCGCACAGCTTCGTCGCCTTTCCGACCATCACCACCATGACCCCGGTCGCAAGGGGATCGAGCGTTCCCCCGTGGCCGAACTTCACTCGCCCCCAGTCCGCTCGCTGGATCCCCGACCGAACGCGGGTCTGCACCCAGCGAACCACCTGCGTCGAACGCATCCCCAGGGGTTTGTCAACCACGACGAACCCGCAGGGAAGCGGCTCCCCGGTCCTCGAAGCCGCGTGTGATGGATCGTCGCTCAACGCGCCGACTCCCGAGTTCGCTCGACAATCGTCAGATCAACCGCACGACCATTCGAGTAGTTGTATCCGGGTCTGCCCGTCCAGCCGTTGCTCACGGCCCGAACACCGGCCACCTCGTTGAGACGTTCTGTCGGCAGGATCACGAGGCCTTGCGGGTGCCGATCGAGCCATTCCGATGCGTGCTCGACGTCGATGCGGTGCAGTCTGCCGCGCGTCAGGAACACGAGACTGTCCTCGTGGTACCCGGCGCTCGCGATCGGGCGTGCATCAGGACCTCTTCCTTTGGTGTCGATCGACAGCACCTCCGTCGCGACTCGCTCGCTGTTCCAGAGCGTTCGGGCGCTCGGAATCGCCACCTGCAGAAGCACCACGGCCAGAACCACCATGACGCGCATGCCCGCACCCAGGAGTCTTGCGTGCCCGTTGCGCACGCGCTCCAGCCGGGAAGCCGCGAACATGAGCGACGCCCCCATCGCGCACGGCACGAAGAGCAGCACCCGTGTCCAGCCCATTCCAGACGCATCCCGAGCGACGACGATGACAGCGCCGAGCGAGATCGCCATGCCGATCACCGTCCAGATCCGAAGCCCCAGCCGTCCTCCGAGCGTGCGAAGCCCCGGCAGACGCTCCGCGCCGAGCACGGCCCGCGCACTGATCAGTGCCAGTGCGGGATACATCGGCATCGTGTAGTGCGGCAACTTGGTCAGAATCAGTTCGAAGACGATCCACGACGGCACGATCCACGCGAGAAGGAACCTCTCTGCCGGTCGAACGCCGTGTCCGCGGGTCATCCGTCGACGCCACAGCCCGCCTCGCCTCCACGCGCGCACGACGCCCGCAAGCGTCAGCAGCGAGCCGGGCCAGAGCAGTGCGGCTGAGAGCACCGTGTGATAGCCCGGTGGGCCGATGTGTCCCTCTCGTGCCTCGCCCGCTCGTCCGACCGTCTCGGAGAGCACCTCCGAGAGGTACTTCTCCCAGCCCACACGCTCGCCCACGGCGTACACCCATGGACCGACGATCACGGCGACCACGAGCAGCCCGGTGAGGGGCCGCAGTCGCCCAAGGAGCGACCAGCCGGAGGGCGTCGAGGCACGCTCTCCCTGGGTGTGGCTCCAGGCGAACGCCGCGGCCGTGAGGCCGACGACCAGCGGTGTGATGGGGCCCTTGGCCAGGATGCCGATTCCGATTCCGCCCCAGAGCGCCGCGGCTTGGGTCAGCCCGATTCGTCCACCGGCCCGAACGCGTGAAACGGCGTCCCACAGCACGGTCTGGCTCGCCAGAACGGTCACCAGAAGGAGCTGGTCGGCTCTGGCCATGTGCGCGTCGACGACCATGAGGGGACAGATCGCGAGCAGGGCCGCGCCGAGCACGGCGGCTCGGGGGTCGAACATGCGAAGCCCCAGACGCCACGTGAGCAGCACGCTCAGGGTCGCGCAGATGACACCGGGCACTCGGTACATCCAGATCGCGTCGTGCTCGGGTCGGCCGCCGGTGAAAGCCCAGACGCTCGCGACCTGGGCGTAGTAGACCAGGGGCGGCTTGTTGAGCCGGGGTGTCCCGCCGACCATCGGCACCACAAGGCCCCCCGAGTGGAGCACCGGGTCTCGCTCCGACGCCGGCAGCATGACCGACTCGGCCATCTGGCGGCTGGCCTGGGCAAACCTCGCCTCGTCTCGGTCGATCACCGGGATCGAGAACAGTCCGGGCACATAGACTGTCAGGCAAAGGATGATCAGCGCAAGCCCAGCCGACGCCGACGCGCCGAAGGGCAAGCGAACGGAACTCCCACTGATGCCCGTCGGCCGACTCCGCATGGTCAGCGACTATAACCGGGGTCTCCCTTGGCCGGTCAGGACCGCGCATCTCCTGCTCGCGGCCCTCGCCACACCGTTCATCCCGGTCTGGAGGTGGGCGTCATGCCCGCAGCGACGGTGGTGGGCAAGGCCGACGCTGGTCGCCATCGCTCTGGGCATCGTGCTGCTGCCGCTCGATGGCCTGATCCTCAGGGGCGCTCTCGCCCTTCCGCTGGGGGGCGATATCAAGCGCGTCCTGTCGTGGTACGGGGAGTTCGGGCAGGGCGGCATGATCGTGCTCCTTGGCGCGATCGTCTGGATCCTGGATCGCACGCACACACGCCGATTGCTCGACTTTGCCCTGGCGCTCGGTCTCGCGGCGGTCGTGACGTTGCCGCTGAAGATGCTGGTGGGCAGGCCCCGTCCGCGCCCTCGCTTCAGCGGGTTCTACGATCACTGGTCCTTCCTTGGACCATGGGGCGCGCACCCTTTCGAGGGTGATGTGGGAGTGCGACACGCGTGGGAGTTCTGGGCGGACATCTCTTCGGATCTCTGGTCCATGCCCTCCTCCCACACCGTCTACGCGGTGGTGACGTGCGTCTGGATCGGGGCCATCTATCCGCGGCTCCGCACCCTCGCCTGGGGTCTGACGGCGATCGTCGGCGTCTCGCGCGTTCTGTTCGGGGCGCACTATCCGACCGATGTGCTGGTGGGGGCGTTGATCGGCTACCTGGTCGCGACTCCGTGCGTGGCGCGTCTGTGGGGGGTGCGTCTCGTCGACTGGGCTTGGCAGATCGGCGTCGACCCGGACGCGCCGCCGGCATCGGAGCGTTTCTCGTCAGGCGTCCATCCCAAAGCCCCAACGGCGACGTCCCCGGTGGTTACACCTCCAGCGATGGGTACGGATCGACCGACAGGACAAGGCGCTCCCGAGCGCGTAAAGTAGTCCCCTTCGATCAGCCGGAGAGGTGTCCGAGAGGCTGAAGGAGCAGCACTGGAAATGCTGTATACGGGTAACCGTATCGGGGGTTCGAATCCCCCCCTCTCCGCTTCAAAGGGAGACTCGGTTTCGGCCGAGTCTCCCGTGTTCTTTTGTGCCCGTTTTTCCGCGGAATTACGAGCGGATCCGACGAGGCTCAGCCACGGCCGGTGGACAGAGACCGACCTGTGCGCCCAAATCGGCGACAGAGTCTCTGGCGGCTAGTTTGCGACTGTCGTTTTCAGCATCGCCAATGCTGCCCGTATGTCGACATGACAACGAAAGCCGCCGGTGGCATCATGTGCTGCCAGACCAAACAATGCGGGCGACGAAGGATCAAACTCCCGACATTCGGCTTGGGGAAATCAGCTCGCCAGCCTCCCGGAAAGCTCAACGACGCTGTTTACCCGCTGAGAATCGGCCTCGCAAACACTCTCAGGCACACCTCGTTGTTCGCGTGGTATCGCGCAGCGAAAGTGGTAGTAACTTCATCGAACCGGAGACACTCCGGCCTGTGTTTTAGAGCGCAAACGGGCCTGACCCGCTCGGCTGGCGACTACCACTCCCCGCGTCGATGAGTCTCGCGTTGACCCTGATATCCCGCCGCAGATGACTGTTCGGTCTACCACACTCACACGGAATGTCCTCGGCTGCGCTCTGCGCGGCGTGTTGCTTCCACCAGGAGCAGCCGACCCGCGCGCAAAGGGCATGTTGTCGCACGGCGCCAGCCAATAGGGAACCCCCATCCCTCGACTTGACCCAACCGATCGAGATGGTAAGATTCTCTTACCATCCGAAAGGACATCCATGAACACGGTCATCAAGTCCGATCAGGCAGTCGAGCGCATCGTAGGAGAACTGCTGACGAGAGGGGGTCACCCCACTTCCATTGGCGACGGCTCGAACCTGATGCAGGCGGGTCTTACGAGTCAGGACGGCGTCGAGCTGGCCTGCGACCTTGAGGCGAGGCTCGGGATCACGGTCCCCGGTGACTTCAACCCGCTGGTCCACGAGAGCGGCAAGCGCATGCGGACTCTCGGAGAACTCAAGACTTGGGCCCGTGCGCAGCAGCCGACGACGGCGAAGAAAGGGGCCTGACCCGATGTCCTCATCAGACGCATCCCGAAGTTCCATCGCGAGCCGCCTGCGCATCGCGAGAGAGCAAGCTGGCCTGAGCCAGGGGCAAGTGGCCAAACTCCTGGGATTGCACCGCCCGACCGTGAGCCAAATTGAAGCCGGGCAGCGCCGTGTGAGTGCGGAGGAACTGCCGCTCTTCGCCAAACACTATCGCGTGTCTGTGTCGTGGTTGACCAAGACGGAGGATCCGGAGCGTGACTCTGTCGATCCCCAGTTGGAACTTGCCGCGAAGGAACTCCAGCGACTCAAGCCCGATGACCTCCAGCGGGTGATCAAGTTGCTCACCGCGATCAAGAAGAAGGGCGGATCGTAATGCCAGCCGCCATCGACGTTGCTCGGCTCGCACTTCGCCGTGCAATCGAACTGCGCAAACGGCTCGCCATCCCCACTGACCACGCGGTCTGCGCGGTCGATGTCGCCCAGCAGTTGGACGTGGAGGTCTGGTACAAGCCGCTTGCCAGTTTGGCGGGAATGTACTCAGGAGGGGACGACCCCACAATCGTCATCGGTTCAGACCGCCCCGCCGGATACCAAGCCTCGACGTGCGCGCACGAGATCGGGCACCACGTGTTCGGGCACGGCACGAAAGTCGATGAGTACGTCGAGGGTGTCGGCCGCAGCCGTGCGCAGGACCCCGAGGAGACGATCGCCAATCTCTTCGGCGGACACCTGTTGATGCCGCACGCCGCGGTAGCTCGCGTCTTCTCCCTGCGCGGATGGTCGATGTCGAGTCCGGCGCCGGAGCACGTGTTCATCGCCGCTGGGCACTTGGGCGTTGGGTATCAGACGCTCGTCCATCATCTCCGATGGACGATCCGCTCCATCGCTGGCACCGCGTTTGATCACCTGCTTGGGTTCCAGGCGAAGTCAATCCGCCAGACTCTCACCGGTCGCCCAACTCCTGAGAACGTCTTTGTCGTGGACAGGCACTGGTCGGACCGCCCAGTTGACCTCGTCGTTGGCGACTTGGCATTTCTGCCCGCGGGCTCGCGCTCTGAAGGGAGCGCCGTGGAAATCGTCGACCAGTCGGCCGAGCGCGTGACCATCCGCGCCGTTCGACGGGGGCTGGCACGAGCGGAGGACGCCCGTGCGGAGTGGAGCTCATTCATTCGCGTCATGCCGAAGTGCTATGACGGCGCGGCCGTGCACCGTCACCTGGAGGACCCAGATGAATCCTGAAGACGCCGTCGTGAGCAGTGGCAACCTGTCCGTGGCGTGGGCGCAGGCATTCCTGCGAGTCTTCGATGCCCGCGGGGGTGAGCTTGCGCACCCGCTGTTGCTGTCGATCACGGAGTTCAACGACCAATACGAGCCGATCGAGAACGGCGAGATTCGTTCGCTCCTGGATCAGTCGATCGCGGCGATCAACAAGTCGAGTGACAAGCACAAGATTCAGGGCGTGTCGGCTACGGCGAGCACGATTTTCCCCCACATGTGCTGGTCCCCTCGCGCCACGCGCCCAGCGGCAGAGCTCTTCTCCCGTCCGATGGCGGCATTGCGAGATCGGGAGACGTGCCCTGCAACGTGCTCAGCAGCCTGCGGCTGGTCCATGGCCGATTGCATTGGCTTCAGACGTGCCGCAGCAACGACCTCTTCCGTGGCCTGCCCTACAACCTTGTGCAGTTCACGTTCATTCAGGAAGTCGTGGCCGGCTGGTTGGGCGTCGAACTCGGAGGCTACTCGCATGTGATAAGCAGTCTCCACGCCTATACGGATGCGCTGCAGAAATTCACGATCGACCCTGACCCACCCCCGTTGCTGGAGTCGGCCGACATTCGTCTGCCGCGACGCGACGCGGAGTCGGCGTGGAACGGTTTGGACCGATTGGCCCGGGAACTTGCGGCCCGACCGATGACGCACAGACCATCGCTTTCTGCAACCAGCATCGCCTCCGAATTAGGGCCTCTTCAAGGGATGTATTGGGTACTTGCGGCTGAGGACGCGAGAAGAAGGGGCTGGAATGGTGAGTCGCAGGAAGCGGCTGGCCGGTGCGGAGACGGAACCCTGTCGACCATGTGGCATAGGTGGATTCAGCGTGTAGAGCCGCAACAGCCCTGCTAGTTCCGGTCTTGCCCGCGCTCACCGGCGAGCGTGGGCACGTGATGGTCGCGAGCAAGGATTCCCTGCGCATCATTCTCCGAAGCGGATCTGCTGTGGCAGCTCGGCTTCCATGCGTTACACATTCCGGCTTGCGCGGGCAAGCCGTCTTTCTAGATCTGTGACAACGGGGTTCAATCCATCAATCAGTTCCCTTGGCGTTGCGAATGGTCCCGCTGTGACTTCCCCAAAGTGGGCAACGCTGTCCCCCGTTATGGGGTAGTTGCCGCGAAACGCCTTTGTCAAGAGGTCACGAGCGCGTTCCACGACCCGAGCACCGGAATATCCGCAGAAGCCCACATCTGGGCGCAGCTCCAGGGCAATCCGATCCTCCTTCGAAATGCTCCAGTACAGTTCGCTGGCGGCTTCAACGCGGTCGTATATATTCCGCAGTTGCATGGCGTGTACTTCCGACGCGGCACTATTGGTGAGATGCGCCAACGAGGTGGTATGCACGTTCGTCAGCGTTGCGGCCTCCTCTGCTCCACTCTGAAACCCGCTTTCCGATAGCAGTATGCCGCGATCGGCGCCAACATCGATAACAATCGTACGAAGTGCCAGCACATGCACCTTTGTGATCCTCGTCTCCCATAACTTGCACTCAACAATCCACATGACGTCGAAACCAATATGGCGGAGTCGCACCAGCACGTCGACGTCATGCGTAGTGCGCGAACCACGGACTGTGACATTGGACTCTGCGTCCAAACCGAGGTTCCGAAAAAAGTCCGCAACTGCTTCTTGATAGTCCGACCATTTGCTTGGCATGAACGTGCTCCCGATCGAGATCCATCCTACTGAGCTATTACACCGCTGCCCATTCACCCTTCAACATGCCCAGCGATGCCTCCTGCTGAGGCCATTCGACCCGCTGGGCGGCTTCGATCAGATCGCTCACGGTCAAGCGTGGCGGCAGCCCTGCTGTGAGCGCAGCGCGAAGGATCCGTGGCGACAACTGCGTCAGCATGAGGAGCTGCTTGACTCGGGCAGCCGAACAGCCGTTCCGCCCGGCGATCGACTCAACGGTATCGCCGGTGCGGAGCAGGTCGGCACGGACGGCGAAAGCCTGACCGATGGCCAGAACCAACTGAGGGTGGGCATGGGCTCGGCTGCCAGCATGACTGGACAGAAGGAGGTCGTGTCCGTCGGGCGAGAGGAGCATCCGGCGTCCGTCGTCCCATGTCACGCCATAGGTGCCGGACCAGTCCTTGTTCTTCGTTGGGCGGCTTCGCGGCTTTGCAGTGCTCGTCGACCGCATGGATGGCAACGCTGCGCGGGAGGGGACTATGCCCCCGCTTCGCGCTGCCTGTGCGCCAGGTTTGGCGGCCTTCGTGCTGGAGTGATTGGTACCGGGGTGATTCGTGCCGTCGTAGTCAACGAGATACGGCGGGTCAGTCGCGAACAGCACCGCCCGCTGCCCATCCATGACACGTTGTACATCAGCAACGACGGTGCAGTCGCCGCAGAGCAGCCGGTGGCATATGAGTAGCAACAAGCGCGTCTGGCTATTCCAGGAGGGCAACGCGGGCATGCGCGATCTGCTCGGTGGTAAGGGCGCCAACCTGGCGGAGATGACCAATATCGGTCTACCGGTTCCAC
>JAPKGU010000005.1 GCA_026647565.1 Phycisphaerales bacterium
CGGACGTTGGTGGATTCGTGGGGCCGGCGGGGATCGGGTGGATTTTCGGATGGATTGGTGGCGAAAGGGTTGGTTGTGGGGCATGGTAGTTCGTCGGGGCCGGTGGCGGCCCGGCGCGGTCGTTGCCGCGTGTCGGCGGTGCCGGTGGTCTGAACGGTGTGTTGCTCGTGCGGATGGACGGGAGTGAATCATGCGGAATGGTCGTGTGTTCGGTGCGGCGGCGGTTCTCGGCGTGTGCGGCCTGGGTGTGAGCGCGCACCCGCACGGGTATCTGGTTTCGCTGGGGCACACCCACGGCGGGCATCACGACAACAAGCTGTCGATCGAGTTCGACTGGATGATGGCGCACACGATGCACCACTCGATGTTCGGGCTTCCGGGTTTGTCGGAGGACATGCTCTCGTTCGAGGAGATCATTGACGATCCGAACGATGCGCACTGGCACGACGACCTGGCGTTCCTTGCTGAGGGGAGCAAGATCAAGGCCGTCTTCACGCACTTTGATGCGGGCGTCTCGGCGTACGACCCGTTTGACATGGGGACGCAGCTTGGTGCGCCCGGCGCGGAGTTTGCGATCGGGAACGGCGCGACGAACTTCAACAAGAAGATCATCTGGAACCTGGACCCGAGCGTGCCGGGATTCGACGCGGGCGCGGGCGTGTGGACGGCGTCGTTCTACCTGACCGATTCGTCGGGCACGCACATGGACAGCGAGGTGTACACGATGTCGCTGAAGATGGTGCCGACACCGGGCGCGCTGGCGATGCTCGGCGTTGCGGGGCTGATGGGTGCGCGTCGGCGGCGGTGAGTGGCACACATGGCGATCCATCCTGCTGAAGAAGCGATGTTCCGCGCCTTCGCGTTGCCGTCGAAGCGAGAGCGATTGGTGACGGTCTTCGGGAACCCCAGGCGTCGCAAGCAGGCGCTCGACGACCTGAACCATGCTGATCTCTGGGACCCGCGGTACGCCCGGCCCATCGACGGCTGGGCAGCGTCGGCGCTGGAAGCGCTGCGGGCGGCGGGCGCACCCGCGACCTGCCACGTGATCTCGGATTCCGAGGACATGGACGGCCGAGAGATGGTGTTGGAGGAGGCCGTGGAGGCGTGTGAGGCGTTCTCGTTCGCGTCGATCGTGTGCTGCATCCCCGGTGTGCTAGCGTTCTTCTGGGATGAAGAGTCAACGCCGCGAGATCGCGTGCTTCTGTATCGCCCTCGCGAGCGCGTCGCACGCTGAGTTCGACCGGTGCGGGCGTCGCTCTAGGATTCGGCATGAGCCGCTACGAGCAGTTCCAGCAGTACCGGGCGCGGATGAACGCGCGGATCACGGGGGATGAGGCGGCGCGGGGCGTCGGGCCGGACGGCGCGGTGCGGGCCGGCGCGACGCTGGTGACCAAGCGGTTTTTCTCGCTGGATCACCAGACGTATCAGGACGGCGCGCTGCCACTCAAGACAAAGGAGCTGCTCGGGCTGGTGGCGTCGATGGTGCTGCGCTGCGACGACTGCATCGCGTACCACATCGACCAGTGCGTCAAGGCGGGGGTGAGCGATGAGGAGTTGTGGGAGGCGTTCGACGTGGCGCTGATTGTGGGCGGGTCGATCGTGATTCCGCACATGCGACGAGCGGTCGAGTTCCTGGATGAGACGCGGTCTCAGGTGAAGCCATAGGTGTCCGCCGCGGATTGCCCAGATTTCCATGACGGGCGAGGGTTGGGTGTCGCGGGGCCACAGATCTTGGGGATGTGGGTGGAGTTGTGGTCTCGGGCGCGCATAGAGGGCTTCCAGAAGTCTTTTTGTTTATGCGACGCGCGGGTTCTCGGTCGCGGAGGTATGCTGCGATGTGAAGAGGTGGCGCGCGGTGTGCCGCGCGTTGTTCATCGTGGTTCTCAAGCACTGGAGGTTCTCAAACATGCGTCGATCGATTCTTTCCGCCATGATTCTGGCGGCCGGCATGGCCGTGGCCTCGTCGAATTCGTTCGCGGCGCCGTTGGCGCCGGCGTTCACCTATCAGGGTGAGATCCAGCGCGCGGGCGCGCCGTACACGGGAACGGCTGACATTCGGTTCACGCTGTTCGACGACGCGGTTGCGGGCGCGCAGGTCGGCGCGACACAGACGGTCAACAACGTGAACGTGTCGAACGGCGTGTTCACGGTGAACCTGGACTTCGGCGGCGCCGCGTGGGCGACGGGCGAGGCGCGGTACATGCTGATCGAGGTCCGGACGCCGTCGGGGGGGGGCGCGTTCACTGCGATGTCTCCGCGTCAGCCAGTGACGGCGACGCCGGCGGCGATCAACGCGCTGAGCGGTGCGGCGCCGTTCCTGGTGAAGCCGCAGGGGTCGTCGACCCAAGTGCTGATCGCGCCCAACTCGGTCACGCAGATTCAGCAGTTCAACTTCACGGGCACGCCTGTCGGCGGCCTGGGCATCAACGGCTCGGGCAGCATGCTGCGCACGCAGAACGGATCCGGATTGCCGACGGTGCTCGCGGGCACGTCGGCGGACGAGTCCGGGTTCATCGAGCAGTACACCGACACGGGCGCCATGGCGATCCTGTTCGAGGCCGAGAGCCCCGACTACGGCAAGGCCGGCTACATGCGTCTGGCGGGCACGTCGGCGGGTGTTTCCGGAGGCGTGATCGAGGTGACCGACAACGACTTCAACACGACCATGCTCGCGACGGGCGGCGCGTCGGGGCAGGGCGCGAAGTTCTCGCTCTTTGATCCGACCGACGGCACCGAAACCCTCCGCATGTACGGCGAGACTGCCGTTCCGGGCGGCTCGATCTACACCTTCGACGAGAACGGAGCTACGGAGTGGGTGCTGGAGCCGGACTTCAGCGGCAACGGCGCGTTCATGCTCCTCAACAACCCCGACGGCGGCGTGCTCTATATGGAGTCCGATCTCGCCGGTGATCCGGCGATTTCCCTGTTCGGCACCACGTCCAGCTTCTTTGTGGGCGGCGCCTCGGTCGGCAACGACGCCGTGCAGCTCACGAACAACGCGGTGAGCTCGGCCGAGATGCTCAACGAGCCGGGCATCGCGAACACGCAGGGTGGGTTCATCGCGATCCCGACATCGCCCAGCTCGGTCATGTCTCGCTCCATCACCGTGCCCGCGGCGGGCTTCGTGGTCGCCCTCCTTGACGGCGATACCGGCGTGAGCCACGTCGCCGGGTCGGGCAACTCCTCGGTGAGCTGGTACATCGACGACGTCGCGGGCGGCACCGGCTCCGGCGAGGACGACATGCTCTGGTTCCTGCCGTCCGCTTCGCCGACCGGCACGTACGACTTCGCGACCTCGAGCCACGCGGTGTTCGCGGTTCCCGGCCCGGGCACCTACACGTACCACGTGAATATGGACCGCAGCGCCAACCTGGTGACCGCGTTCCTGTTCGACGGGCAGTTCACGCTCATGTACTTCCCGACGGCCTATGGCACCACCGACCCGAGTCTCACGGGGCCGACGATGCGAGGGACACCGACGGGGAACACCGGCGTGGCGATCCGCGGGCCGCAGACGCCGGCGGAGATCGCGGCCGAGCGTGCGCAGTCCCAGGGCTCCAACATGGCCCGCGTCCAGGCCGAGATGGCGGCGATGCGGGCCGAGATGGCCGAGTTGCGCGCCATGATGGCGAACAACCCGAACATCAAGGCGATGAACGCCAAGGACGCGCCGAAGGCCACGAAGGCCCCGGCGGGCGCGCCCGAGTCCAACAGTGTTCCGGTGGCCGACGCGGGCGAGGTCGACGCCCCGGCCGGCGGTCGGTGATCGGAGTCTGTGGTCCATCCACACATAAAGGAGAACACCATGAGACTCATCAACGCATCACGGCTGACGGGCGCAGGGCTGGCGCTTGCGGTTCTTGCCGCGGCGGCTCAGGCGGCGCCGCCGGTCATCACACGGAGCGTCATCAGCTCCGGCGGTCGGAGGTCGAACGGCGGTCCGTTCACGATCACGGGGACGATCGGGCAGGCGGCGGCTGGGCCGGTGCTTGGGCCGATGGTCGGGGGACCGTTCGTGCACCGGGCGGGCTTCTGGCCGGGCGATGGTCCGATCCAGTGCCTGTCGGACTATGACCTGAACGGGATCGTGGACATCATCGACTTCCTGAACTTCATCGAGGACTTCAGCGTGTGCGAGATCCAGCCCGCGCCGTGCGGATCGTTCGGCGATCCGGACATCGACGGGGACGGGTTCATCGACATCCTGGACTTCCTGATCTTCCTCGACACGTTCAGCAACGGGTGCTGAGCGATCGTTGGATCGAGCGACGAGGGGGCCGCGTGCGGACGCGGCCCTCTTCATTTTTGGTCGGGGGTTCATGGGGCGCGTGGTCGTGGGGATGGGTCGGGGATTGCGCGGGTGAGGGATTGCTGTGGTGGGGGGAGGGATTGTGGGCGGCGTGCGGGTCGGCTATTGTCCCGGCTCAGTGAGCACGCGAACGAGGCCTGTCTCGGGCCGGGTCATGTCGGTGTTGGTAGCGGGCGTCCTGTCGGCGCTGCCGGTGTGCCATGGCTGGGGGCAGCAGCGGGCGCCGGTGGCGGTGGCGTCGGACCCATTGGCGTACGACGGGCGTCCGGTGCGTGGGATCGTGATCCAGAAGCCGGTGGTGCGTGACGGGACGGTCGCGTTCGAAGCGTTGGACAAGGAGACGGAGGAGCTGGCGCGCCGGAACATCCGGCTGGAGCGCGGGCGTCCGTATCGGCAGGTTGTGGCGACGGAGGACGTGACGCGTCTGAACCGGCTGGGGCGATTCCGGCGGATCGAGAGCCGCGTGCAGCTGATGGATGACGGCAGCGTGACGGTGTTCTTCGACCTGCAGCCGCAGCCGATCGTGAAAGACGTGCAGGTGGTGGGGAACACGCGTTTCAACGACGGGAAGATCCTTGAGCAGGTGGAGGTGGTGGTGGGGACGCCCGTGGACCGGCTGGTGCTGGACCGGGCGTCGCGTCGCGTGCAGGACATGTACCGCGCGAAGGGGTATTACCTGGCTCAGGTCTCGTGGGACGAGAAGGAGCTGGAGGAGCAGGAGATCGTGCTCTTTCGGGTGCGGGAGGGTGAGCGGGTCAAGATCGCGGAGATCCGGTACGCGGGGAATCTCTCGTACAAGCCCGACGAGCTGGTTTCGGCGGTGAAATCGCGTCCATCGTTTCCGCTCCTGAAGACGGGGCAGATCGACGACGATCAGCTGGCGGCGGACACGCGCGGGCTGATCGAGTTCTATCGGGATCGCGGGTACCTGGACGTGGAGGTGGCGCCGAGCGTTCTGATGGCGCCGAACGGGCGCGAGGCGGTCGTGACGTTTGAGATCTCGGAGGGGCGTCTCTACACGCTCCGCGAGGTCAAGGTGATCTATCCGGACCTCTCGCGCACGTTTGCGACGGAGGAGGAGGCGCGTGCGGCGGTGGGGCCGCTGGAGCGCGTGATGAGAGACCCGTTCGATCCGCGCGGGTGGCTGGTGTGCTCCGACGGGCACTTCAGCGCCGAGCAGGTGATCGGGTTGATGAAGGTGAAGCCGGGGGATGCGTACTCGCTGAAGAAGGTGAACGAGTCGGTGGAGGCGATCCGCGAGGCGTACGGGCAGATGGGGTACGCGGACGCGGGCGTGCGTCGCTACGACCCGCGTTCGACGCAGACGCCGGAGGTCGACCTGCTGGTGACGATCCGCGAGGGACCGAGGTACAAGACCGGGGTCGTGGAGGTGCAGGGGAACGACCTCACGAAGCAGAACGTGATCATGCGTCAGGTGGAGGTGAAGCCGGATCGCCCGCTGGACACAACGGCGATCGCGGAGTCGGAGCGCCGGATCACGCAGACGCGCCTGTTCGATGCGAGCGGATCTCCGGTCAAGGTGACGCCGCAGAGACCGGACCAGCAGGACCCGGTGTACCGGGACGTGCTGGTTGAGGTGACGGAGACGAACACGGGGTCGCTGGGGTTCGGCGTGGTGACGAGCTCGGACTCGGGCGTCGCGGGGAGCATCTCCCTGACGCAGCGGAACTTCGACGTGTTCGACACGCCGGACACGGCGAGCGAGCTCTTCTCGGGTCGGGCGTTTCGCGGCGCGGGTCAGACGTTCCGGCTGGAGGCGTTGCCGGGCACGGAGGTGCAGAACTACTCGATCTCGCTGTCGGACCCGGCGCTGCTGGATTCTGACTATTCGGCGTCGGTGTCGGGCTTCTACAGGAACCGCGACTACAGCGACTACGACGAGGAGCGCTACGGGACGAGACTGGGTTTCGGCCGCCGGTTCGGGACGCGATGGAACGGATCGCTGAACATGCGGCTTGAGTCGGTGGAGTTGTCGGACATCGACAGCGACCAGCCGACGGAGGTCTTTGAGTTCGCGGACCAGGCGTTCGTGACCGGCCTTGGGGCCTCGCTGACCCGCTCGACGTATGACAACGTGTTCCGTCCCTCAAAGGGGACGAGGGTGGTGCTCTCGGCGGAGCAGGTGGGGCTGCTCGGCGGCGACTATGACTTCACGAAGATGGGGGGGGAGTACACGACGTACTTCAAGATCCGCGAGGATGCGCTGGGCCGGAAGACGATCCTGTCGCTCAACCTGAACTCGAGCTACATCCCGCAGGACCGGAGCGACGTCCCGGTGTACGAGCGGTACTACCTCGGCGGACGCTCGTTCCGCGGGTTCGATTTCCGCACCGTCTCTCCGAAGGGGATCCGGGCGGACAACGGTGAGCCATCGGACGATCCGGTGGGCGGGCTGTGGCTGTTCTTCGCGGGCGCGGAGGTCAAGCAGCCGGTCTTCGGCGACATGATCTCGGTCGTGGGGTTCGTGGACAGCGGCACGGTGCTGATCGAGCCGGGGCTTGAGGACTATCGCGTGTCGGTTGGCCTGGGCCTGCGGCTGTACATCCCGCAGTTGTCGCCGTTCGACCTGGCGTTCGACTTCGGGTTCCCGATCCTCAAGGAGGATGGGGACGACGAGCAGCTGTTCTCGTTCTCGATCGATCTGCCGTTCTGAAGCGAGTCGGGCATGGGCGCGGGCATGGGCGCGGCGCGTCCCGGCGCGGCGATCCGTGGCGGGTTCATGCCCGCGTGACGGTGTCGAGGCAGCGACGGATTCGGGCGAGCGTGCCGTCGCGGCCGAGGATCGCGAGGGTGGCGCCGAGGGGTGGTGAGACGGCGGCGCCCGTGACGGCGACGCGGAGGGGCTGCGCGACCTTGCCCATGCCCAGGCCGGTGTCGGTCGCGTGGGCGTCGAGCAGCGCGTCGATCGACGCGACGTCGAAGGCAGGGAGGGCCTGGAGCTTCGGCGCAAGGGCGCGGAGCGTCGCGAGGCCGGCGCCGTCGTCGGCCTTCAGGTGCTTCTCAACGTCCTTGGGGTTGAACGCGTAGGCATCGTCGTCGACCATGGCGAAGGAGACGAGGGGGCGGACGTCCTTGAGCGTGCGGCAGCGGCCCTTGATCGCGCCGGCGACGAGTTTCAGCCGTTCGATGCCGAGGCGCTCGAGCGTCTCGACGTCGTCGCGCCGCGCCCACGCGGCCCAGCGGGTGAGGAACTCCTCGTCGCTGAGCTGCGCGATCGCATCCTGATTGAAGGCGATGAGCTTGGCGCGGTCGAACTTGGAGGCGCTCTTGCCGACGCGATCGAAGGCGAACTTCTCGACGAGGTAGCCCGTGTCGAAGCGTTCGAGGTCCTTGCCGTCGGGGCCTTTCTCGCCGGGGTTCCAGCCGAGGAGGGCGATGTAGTTGAGGACGGCGTCGGGGAGGTAACCGCTGCGCCGGAAGTCGTCGACGGCGATCTCGGGGAGCTCGACGCCGATGACGGAGGCCAGGTCCTCCAGGGCGTGGGTCTCGAGCTGGCGGGCTTTGTCGCCGAGCCACTGCTCGAAGTCGGCGGGTGAGAGGGCGTCGAAGCGGGGGAGCGGCCGCGCGTTGGCTCGCGCGCGAACATCGTCGGCGGTCTTGATGTTGAGTTCGCGGCACTTGGCGCGGGCGGCCTTGTCGCGATCGCGCTTGGACATCTTGCTGTTGTCCTGGTTGGCGATCACGGTCAGGTGCGCGAACTTCGGGATGCGGAAGGTCCGGTTGGTCGTCTGGTTGACAAGCGCCCGCATGAGCGCGACGTGGCGCGGCGTGTTGTTGAGGTGCTCCTGGCCGCGCATGATGTGGGTGGTGCCCATGAGCTCGTCGTCGATGACGACGGCGAAGTGATAGGTGGGGAAGCCGTCGGCCTTGCGGATGACGAAGTCGTCGAGCTCGTCGTTGGAGACGGTGATGTCGCCGAGGACCTCATCGCGGAAGTCGATCGGAGTCGCGGGCATCTTGAAGCGGATGGGGCAGGGCTCGCCGGACCTCATGCGGGCGAGCGCGGCGTCGCGGTTGTAGTCGGCGGCCCGACGGTAGACGAACGTGCGCTTCTCCTTCTCGGCGAGCTGGCGCATCGCGGCGAGGGCTTCGGGCGTGTCGAAGGCGGGGTAGGCCAGGTCGCGCTCGACGAGCCAGTCGACGTACGAGTCATAGATGTCGCGCCGATCGGACTGGTAGAAGGAGCCGACGGAGCGCGGGTTGCCGCCCAGGGTGGTGGTCGTGCCGTCGGCGTTCTCGCGCTTGAAGACGGGGCCTTCATCCCAGTCGATGCCGAGCCAGGCGAGGTCTTCGAGGATTCCTCGGCTGGCGGCTTCGCTGGAGCGCTTCTGGTCGGTGTCCTCGATGCGGAGGAGGAAGGCGCCGTTGTGTCTGCGGGCGTAGGCCCAGCAGAAGAGGGCGGTGCGTGCCCCGCCGATGTGGAGGTGTCCGGTGGGAGAGGGTGCGAAGCGTGTGATGACGGGGGGCGCGGAGGGGGTGGAGGTCATGGGAGGGAAGCGTAGTGGGACGCGGCGGCGTGTGTGCCCGTGGATGAGAAAGAGGCGGCCCCGTGTGGGACCGCCTCTTCAGAGGGGAATCAGTTGCCATCCAACCTTGAAGCGCTCAGTGAGCGATTCAGGCGCGACGGCGGCGAGAGGCCAGGAGGCCAGCGCCGGCGAGAACCATGGCGGCGCCCGGAGCGGGGACCTTGGAGTAGGCCAGGTCATCGAAGGCGGTCTCGGGACCGGAGAGGCGGACCGAGCCGATGGTGACGGAGGAGACGAAGGAGAAGCGGTCCATGGTGCCGTCGCCGGGTCCGAGGGTGTAGCTGTAGACGCCGATGGGCGAGCCGCCCATGTCGAAGAACTCGAAGGTGGTGGCGCCGACCGCGGCATCGCTGCCCCAGCCGCCGAACGCCGCGACGCCACCCATGCCGGTGAAGTCGAGGGTGAAGCCGTCGAAGCCGTAGATGGTGCCGAAGATGCGGCCGGAGGTGGGGACGATCGGGCTGCTGGTGCGGAAGTCGAACCAGTCGCCAGCGTCAACGGAGGCGTGGTTATCGATAGAGGGCGAAACGCCGACGGCGCCGCCGAAGAGCGAGGTGAGGAACGTGCGACCACCACCGGTGCTCTCGTAATCCTCAACAGCGTCGGGCGTGAAGCCGCCGGGGACAACCTGGGCCTGGGCGGCCGACGCGAGGACAGCGATAGCGGCGAGTGCGGACAGTGACTTCTTCATGTGCTTTGCTCCCAGAAGTGACGAGTATCCAACGGTGGCAGAACGCCACCGCTCTGAACCCAGAAACATGCCACGAAATCCCGTGAAAGCCAACAAAGTGCGATTTTTCTGGCCAAATGGGTGGCCAATCCGCATTTCCTTGTGGTCCCCTCGCTGTTATGGAGACCCTATAACGAGTCAGATTGCCCAGATCGCCAGTGTCTCCGGCGCGAGTCGGCGCGAGGTCGACGTCCGAGAACTCGAGATCTTGCTCTTTGTCGGGGGAGCGGGGGATTTCGGCCCTGTTCTGTGGCGGAGCTCTCGCGAGACGCGTGGGCGTCGCGTCCGGGTTGCGCGGGATGCGACGCGAACCGGGCCGAGCGCTCTGTGCAAAGAGGGTGGATTGGTGGTGGAGCCGGTGAACCGGTCTGCCAGCGATTGTGCGAAGCGGGGGGCTGGGGGGTGCGCGGGCGGTGAGGGCGTGCGTTCTTTCCGTCGCGAACGAAGTCCAATACAATGGTGGTGCCTTCCGGGCATGGTGGGCCTTGGAGGCCGACGCCGCCTCACGCGGGCACGTTCTGTGCGGGCCGACGCGGGACGCCGCCGCTGGACAATCCCGCCCTCGCGGGCCAGAAGCCCGCAGAGGCCCCCCAATGGCAATCCGAAATCCGGCCGACATCCGCAACATCGTGCTCACGGGGCATGGCGGGTGCGGCAAGACGACGCTGACGGAGCGTTTGTTGTTCGGCGCGGGCGTGATATCCCGGATGGGCACGGTGGAGGAGGGGAACACGGTCTCTGACTGGTCCGACGAGGAGAAGCACCACAAGCACTCGCTCCAGCCGACGCTGGTTCACTTCGAGCACGACGGCCACTACGTGAACGTGATCGACACGCCGGGGCTTGCGGACTTTCTGGGTCACGCGGTGGCGTGTTTCCCTGCGGTGGAGACGGTGGTGGTGTGCGTCGATGCGGCGCGGGGGATCGAGCCGACGACGCGTCGGCTGATGCAGATCGCCGAGGAGCGGAACCTGCCGCGGATGATCGTGGTGACGAAGATCGATCACGCGGACGTGGACCTGGAGGGGTTGACGGCGCAGATCCGCGAGGCGTTCGGGACGGTGTGCCTTCCGGTGAACCTGCCGACGGGCGGGGGCAAGGACGTGATCAACGTCTTTGAGCACGACGGGAGCGACGCGGCGGGCGACACGACGGACTTCATGTCGGTGCACGAGGCGCACAAGCAGATCGTGGAGCAGGTGATCGAGGTGGACGAGGAGCTGACGCTCCAGTATCTCGAGAAGGGAGAGGGGTTCGACCCAGACAAGCTGCACGACGCCTTTGAGAAGGCGCTGCGCGAGGCGCACCTGATTCCGATCTGCTACTGCTCGGCGCGGACTGGGGCGGGCGCGAAGGACCTGATGCACGTGATCGCCTCGCTCCTGCCCAGCCCGCTGGAGGGGAATCCGAGGACGTTCCTGCTCCGCGAGGCGGAGGACTCGGCGGAGCGGCCGTTCCATCCGAGGCCCGACGCTTCGGCGCCGCTTCTGGCGCACATTTTCAAGGTGTCTTCGGACAAGCACATCGGCAAGCTCGGGATCTTCCGTGTTCACCAGGGGACGCTGAGGGCCAAGAGCGAGCTGTTCATCGACGCGGACAAGAAGCCGGTGCGGATCGGTCACGTGATGCAGCGTCAGGGGAAGGACGCGTCGGAGGTGGAGGCCATCGGGCCGGGCGACCTCGGCATGGTGGCGAAGATCGAGGAGGTCCGGTTCAATGCGGTGCTGCACGACACGCACGAGCTGGACCACATCCGGCTGAAGCCGCTGCCCCTGCCCCGTCCGATGTTCGGGCTTGCGGTGGAGCTGAAGAACCACGCGGACGAGGCGAAGTTCTCCGCGGCGATCGCGAAGCTGGTGGCGGAGGACCCGTCGCTGGCGTGCGAACGGATCGCGGCGACGCACCAGACGGTGCTGCGCGGGCTGGGCGAGCTGCACCTGCGGGTTGTGATGGAGAAGCTGCAGCACGTGTACGGCGTGCAGCTGAACACGTCGACCCCGAAGGTCGCGTACAAGGAGACGATCGCGGCAAAGGCCGACGGGCACCACCGGCACAAGAAGCAGACGGGCGGGAGCGGCCAGTTCGGCGAGGTGTACCTCCGTGTCGAGCCGCTTCCGGGGGACCATCCGGAGGGTTTCGAGTTCACGTCCGAGGTGGTGGGCGGCACGGTTCCCCGTCAGTACTGGCCGGCGGTTGAGAAGGGCGTGCGACAGGTGCTGTCGACGGGCGCGGTCGCGGGATACCCGATGACGGGGATCCGCTGCGTGCTCTACGACGGCAAGTACCACGATGTCGATTCGAAGGAGATCGCGTTCATCACGGCGGGAAAGAAGGCGTTCATCGACGCGGTGGCGAAGGCCAAGCCGAAGCTGCTGGAGCCCTACGCGAAGGTGGAGATCACGGTCCCGTCCAAGTACATGGGCGACATCGCCGGGCACATGTCGACAAAGCGCGGGCGCGTGCAGGACACGCAGATGACCTCCGGCGACATCTGCATCGTGACGGCGATCGCGCCGCTGGGTGAGCTGCAGAACTACTCGAACGAGTTGAAGTCGATGACGGCCGGGAGCGGCTCGTACTCGATGGACTACAGCCACGACGAGCCGACGCCGGGGAACATCCAGCAGCAGCTGGTGGCGGCGTTCAAGCCGCATCACGAAGAGGATTGAGCGACGGCTATTGGAGCCGAGAGAGCGCGGGCATCAGCAGCCCGACGGAGAGACTCTCGTGGAGGTGTGGGCCGACGAGGAAGCTCGTCTCGTCGGTCCACGCGCGGGCGCGCACGGGGGCGCGTCCGAAGAGGTCGATGAACGCGGAGACGTTGCTGTTGCCGAGCCCGACGAAGGCGTCGCAGCGCGAGGCGAGCAGCGTGTCGACCAGGACCTCTTCGCCGAGTTGCCGCCCGTCGACCGCTTTCTGGAAATGCAGCCCGACGCGGTCGCTGGTTCGCTGGGCGTCGGTGGTGACGAGGCGGTCGGCGTAGCGGGCGCGATACTCGGCGACTGCGGGCTGCCAGTCGGTGAGGAGGAGGATTCGTGCGCCGGGGATCGATCGGAGCAGTGAATCGAGGTGCGCGGGGTACTGGTCGGTGAGCTCCTTGAGGCCGCGGATCTCCACGGCCTTGTCGCTTCCCCGCACGTGGACGGCGACGAAGGGTCCGTGTCCGAGCGCGCCCCACGCGCGGTCGGTGCGTTCGACGATCTCGGGACGGGGGCGGATGTAGCGGGCGATGAGGTCGGCGTGGACGGCGCGGAGGGATGCGCCGTGGAGCCGGTGCCAGGGCGGGATCCAGTGGCGCAAGGCGGAGAGGGGCGTGTGGAAGTCGCTGACGACGACGTCCTCGCTTCGTCGCATGGTCATGAGGGCGCCGATGCGTGCGTATGGCCCCTGCAGCGCGCCGTTCTCACGGACATTGAGGTTGTCGTCGCGCCACTTGGGCGGGAAGTACGAAAGCCCGCGCCCGGGGATGTCGGAGAGTGCTCGATCCGAAACGGGCAGGAAATAGTGGTCCCAGGCGTTGGCGTTCGACGTGTCTGATCCGAAGCGCGAGTTCGCGCCCCAGTGGACGACGGGCGTGCGGCCCGTGATCTCGGCGGTCAGGATCTGCCCGAGCACGTGGCTGACATCGGACCAGAAGCCCTGGCCCCAGGCGCGGATGAGCAGGTATCGCGGGCGAGCGGTCGGCGCGGGAGGGGTCGGGTCGGGCGCTCTCGCGGCGGCCACGAGGTCGGGATCGAGCGGGGGCGTCTCGGGCCGCGCGAGCGGCTCGGCGCGCCGGAGAGCGTCGCGAACGACGTCGGGGCGGTTGAGGAGCGCGGCGACGCGGGCGACGACGATCCATGAGCCGCGGGTCGCAAGACTGAACGCGTCGAGTTCGCGCGCGATGCGGTCGGCCAGATCGATGCGTCCCTCGCGGAGGGCGGCGCGTGCCAGTTCGGTGGCGTGCGCGGCTCGCTGTCGGGCGTGTTCGGGTGCATCCACCGGAGGAGTGTCGCAGATCGCCGAGACTCGGGCAAGGGGATGGAAGCGAGTCGGCGGGCGGCGGCCTGGTTCACACCGGCTTGGGATTCCGCTCCTGGAAGCCGCGCTGGTGCCAGTAGGGGTACGCGGGGATCCGCTCGCTCGCGGCGTCAAGCGTCGCGACCTGCGCGGGCGTGAGGTTCCAGCCGACCGAGCCGAGGTTGTCCTTGAGCTGCTTCTCGTTGCGCGCGCCGAGGATGATGTTGGAGACCGTCGGACGCTGCACGAGCCAGTTGATCGCGACCTGGGGCACGGTCTTGCCGACCTCCTTCGCCACGGCCTCCAGCGCATCGACCACCGAGTAGAGATACTCAGGGTCGGGCTGGGGTCCGTTCTCGACGACGAGCTTGCTGTTGAGGCGGCTGTCGGCGGGGAGGGGGGAGCCGCGCCGGATCTTGCCGGTGAGGCGGCCCCAGCCGAGGGGGCTCCAGACGACGCAGCCGACGCCCTGGTCGAGGGCGAGGGGCATCAGCTCCCACTCGTAGTCGCGCCCGATGAGCGAGTAGTACGCCTGGTGGGCGACGTAGCGGGCGAGGCCGTGCTTCTCGGAGTAGGCGAGGGACTTCATGAGGTGCCAGCCGCTGAAGTTCGAGCAGCCGATGTAGCGGATCTTGCCGGCGCGGACGAGGTCGTCGAGTGTGTTGAGAACCTCATCGATCGGGGTCATGGCATCGAAGCCGTGGAGCTGGTAGAGATCGATGAAGTCGGTGCCGAGGCGCTTCAGACTCGCGTTCACCGCGTTGGTGAGGTGGAAGCGTGAGGAGCCGACGCTGTTGGGGCCCGCCGCTTCACCACCCATGCGGAAGGTTCCCTTGGTGGAGATGAGCACCTTGTCGCGCCGCCCCTTGATCGCGGCGCCGAGGATCTCCTCGGACTGGCCCTGCGAGTAGATGTCGGCGGTGTCGAACATGTTGACGCCGGCCTCGAGGCAGATGTCGACCAGGCGCGTGGCCTCGGCGACGTCGGAGGAGCCCCAGGCCTTGAAGAACTCGGTGCCGCCGCCGAAGGTGCCGGTGCCGAAGGAGAGGACGGGGACCTTGAGGCCTGAAGCGCCGAGGCGGCGGTATTCCATGGGGGGGCTCCGTGCGGAAAGGGACAAAGGGACGAAGGGACAGAGGGACAGAGGGACAGAGGGACAGGCAGGGGACTGGGAGGTAGGAGAAGGGTGCTGGGAAGTGAGTGCTGGGTGCTGGGTTCGGAGTGCGGCATTGGGCATTCGGCATTCGCGAATGCCGGATCAGGAATGGCGAACGCCGACTTCGCCCTTCTGGTTCCTGAGAGCGGGTCGTGAGAGGTTATGATGCGGCGGCGGGCCGTGCGTGACGCGGGCGCGGGGAGCATGCGATGACGGAAGCCGAGGGAAAGAGCGGGATTTGGGTGTCGCTGCGCGAGGTGCGGCGCGAGGACCTGGAGACTCTTTTCCGGCAGGTGAACGAGCCGGAGGGGATGCGGATGGTCGGGTCGGTCCGCGACAGCCACACGGATCACGACGCGTACATGGCCCGCTGGGAGACGATCTTCAGGAATGAGAAGGTGACGGCGCGGGCGATCGTCGTGCCGGGCGGTGATGGGGGCGTGGTGATCGCAGGAAGCATCGCCTGTTTCGAGCGCGTCGCGGAGCCATCGCGCCCGTGCCGGCTCCTGCCGGGGCCGGAGATCGGGTACTGGCTTGGGAAGGCGTTCTGGGGGAAGGGGATCGCGAGCGAGGCGGTGCGGCAGTTTGTGGCGGAGGTGGGGCGGCGGCCGCTGTACGCGCGTGCCGCGAGCGATAACGTCGCGTCGATCCGCGTGCTCCAGAAGGCGGGGTTCAGGGAGATCGGACGCGAGATGTTCTTCGCGAACATGCGGGGGAAGGAGATTGAGGAGACGCTGATGGTGGTGGAGAAGTGACGGAGTGACGGATTGACTGAGACAAGAAGAGGACTCACCACAGAGGCGCAGAGGGCACCGAGAAGAGAAGAAGCAGAAGAAGTTGAACGCGAAGATCGCAAAGGGCGCGAAGGGAAGAGGCGGTGCTGAGTGGGGCGGAGCGAGACTTCCGTCACGCTCAGGCGCTACTCGTACTCATTCATCATCTGGATCATGCGCAGCAGCGGCATGTTCTCCCCTATAGCGTTGGACACGAATCGACGGGCTCGCAACGCCTCTCGAATCTCCCGCACAAACTCTGAGACGAGGACGATCTTCCCGCCTCCAATGGTGTCTCGCGTTCTCTTGCTAGCCAGAGTCAAGAGTGCGATCTGCTCGATCGTGTCGGGCAAGTCAAGGCCAGGAAACAACGACGGGATGTGCCGCCGCCCAGCCGCGAACTTCTTCTCAAAGCGACTTTCTCGTGTGGCCCAAGAGTCTGCGTCACCAGACGGCTCGATCTGTACGACCCGTTTCTTTGCGGGATGAAAGGCGACAACATCGAGTTCACATTCGTACCCGCCATTTGGCCGTTTTCCCACGAGCACATTGCGACGCAGGAAGTAGCCGTCGAGTTCGTACCACTCGCATACGAGTTGCTCAAGGTGATTCACAGGCATGTTCAAAGGTTATCAACGAGGATCGAGTGCCGGGGGAAATGCTCGGTTCCCGGCGCGGGAATCCGAACGCTGCGGCGCAGGGGCTTCGCCCCCGCACCCCCGCAATGCCATGACGAATTGAACCGAGTCGCGCCGAAGTGAATGGCTGTTACACAGGCGGCTCACGGATTCGGCAGACTCATATGCAGCTCGTTGTATGACTTGCCGCCGACGCGGATGGCGTCCGGCTCGGTGCCCCAGTGGACGAAGCCGAGGGAGCGGTAGAGGGCCGCGGCAGCGGTCGAGTTCTCGCTGCACGCGAGCTGGATGGTTGTGACGCCCTTCATGGCGCGGGCGACTTCGACGGCGCGGGAGACGACGGCGCGGCCGGTGCCGCGGCCTCGGGCGCGGGGGGTGACGTAGACGCCCCAGATGAGCGCGACGTGGGCGCGCTTGGCGCGCTGGTCGTGCACGATGCCGGCGGAGGCGAGGAGAGCGCCGGCTGCGCCACTCTCGTCATCGAACGCGCCGACGACGGCGTTGTGCGGCGGGTTGATGGAGGTGCGCACGATCTCGGCATCGCGCGGCTCGTCGGGGCTGCCGGTGAAGGCCCAGGGCGAGTCGAGCAGGGCCTCGGCGCGGAGCGCGACGAGCGAGTCGAGGTCGGCGGGGGTGAGGAGGCGGACGGTGGGCATGGGAGGAGTCTATCGCATGAAGCGAGGAACTCCGGTGTCGGCGGTGAGCGGCGGAAGTTCCGCGGCCGAGCGTTGCTGCTGTGGAGAGCGTGAAAGGAAACGCGGGCACGTGCGACGTTGCACGCGCCCGCGCATTGCGGAGGCAGGAGTGTTCGATTGTGTCGCCCGGGTTCCGCTGTCCTGACCGCAGAGTGATACCGAAAGTGCGGCGCCGGGTTTCGTCACAGGCGTGTCACGCGGGGATCAGTTGTCGCGCTCGAGGCGGTCCAGGAGCTTGCCGATGCGATCGTCGAGCCGATCGAGGCGTGCGTTGAGTTCGTCGAGGCGTGACTCGATCTGGGACATGCGTTCGGCGCCCGGCTGGCCGACGGAGTTGCGGAGCACCTGGTAGCGGCGCTCGGCGGGCTGGGGAGCGCTCGGCTCGCCGGGCGCGGCGGGCGCGGCGGGAGGCGTGGGTACGACGTAGAGGTTGCTGATTCCGCCGTCTCGGTCGATGCGGAATCGCATGTTCTGTTCGGAGCGGCGGAGCTCTTCCATGGCCCTGCGCATCTGCTCGCGGGCCTGTTCCATGGCCTCGGCCTGGTTGCCGCGCATCTGGCCCATGGCCTCTTCCATCGCGCGCTGGGCCTCCTGCATGGCGCGCTGGACCTCTTCGCGTTCCTCGTCGCTCATCTCGCGGCCGAAGGAGAAGGACTGGATCGGCACGTCGCTGAGGAAGCCCATGGAGGGCGGGGTGACGGAGAGGCCGAGCCTGGAGGCGTCGTACGCCTCAAGTTTCATCTCGACTTCGCGTGTCTCGCCCTTGCGGAGGATCTTCACCTTGACGACCTGTCCCGGCTCTCGCGACTTGAGGGCGTCGCGGAGCGTGGCGTTGGTGACGTTCTTGCCGTCGATTGAGATGACGATGTCGCGGGCCTTGATGCCGGCCTTGTCCGCGGGCAGTCCGTCGACGACGTTGTCAACGACGAACCCAGCGTCCTCGTCGAGGCCGAAGTGCTCGCGGAGCGTCGGGTCCACGTTGGACATGTTGATGCCGACCATCACCTTGGGCGGGTCCTCGGCGGCGGTGGTGGCGAAAGTGACCGCGCCCTGGCCGTCCGGCTGGATGAAGCCTGGGGCGATGGTGGCCACCTGGTTCCCGAAGACGACCGCGTCGTCGGCGTTCGAGACGACGGCGACGGCGTTGCCGTCCTCATCGATGATCTGGATGGTGTCGCCGGCGCGGCGGATGCGGTCGTCGGGGACGGGCTTGCCGTTGAGCTTCGCATCGACGACGCCGTTCTTGATCTTGATCTCGTAGCGGTCGCCCGAGGCGGCGGTGCCGCTCATGATCGTGGTGCGGTCATCGTTCGATCGGACAACGGTGCGGGTGGTGGAGCCGCCGGGGGATGCCGCGGGAGCGGAGGGCGCCGGAGGAGGTTCGGCCCAGCGGACCTGCGCGGCGGCGGAGCCGGCGATGCCGGCGGCGGCGAGGAGGGCGGCGAGGCGCCTGGTGCTTGTGTTGGTGTGTGTGGTTCTCATGGGTGGTGCTCCGTGTGGCGGCTCTCCGTGCCGGGTGGCTTGAGGGGAGTTGCCGCGAGTGTGCTCCGCGCTGTGCTGGCCGCGTCGTGTTGACGCTTCGAGAGACTTGGATGCGGATCCTGGGAGGACCCGTCGCATCGCGATCAGAATCTGCCGGTGCTCTGGCGCACGGGCGTGAAGACGGGGCGGGCGACGCCCTGCTCGTCGTAGTTGACGGAGACGCCGTAGACCTGTGGGACGATGCGTCGCTCCATGATCTGGCGGATGTAGCGGACCTCGTACGAGCCGTCGTTCTGCGGGATGGTGGCGACGAGGACGGGTTCGCCGACTTCACCGACGACGTTGCCGGATTGCTCGCCCGCCCGGAGATAGGCGTTGAAGTAGTCCTCGGGCATGGAGGCGTGGTTGAGTCCGAAGGGGGAGATCGCGGCGTTGTTTGAGGCGTTGCGGGATTCGGCGGGAATGAGGGACATGCCGCCGGGGGTTGCGGGTCGGACGAACCATCCGAGGGCGAGGAGTGCGGCGGCGGCCCATCCGCCGTATGTTCGGAGGAGTCTGCCGCGCTCGGCGATGCCTCCTGAGAGTTCGACGGGCGCATCGATGCCGTCGGCGATGGAGGCGACCTCGGCCATGGCGCCGACGAGTTCGGCGTGATCCTGCTGGAGTCCTGCGAGGTCTCTCCAGACCGAGGGATCGCGCTCGGCGAGGGCCTTGAGAGCGGACCAGTCTTCGGGGGAGGCCTCGCCGTCGATGACGCGCGAGATGAGGATGTCGCGATCTGTGCCGGTCATGGTGCTTCTCCGCCGCTGATGTCTTGCGTCCGTGCCTCCTGGGACTGCGTGGCGCGCCCGTCCGTGGCGTGCGTGCGATTCTGCTGGCTCTCGATCTGGACGCCTGGAGCGGGCTTGGCCGGCGCGGGCGTTGCCGGAGTCGGGGTGGCGTCGCTCTCGGCGAGCTCCCGCAGCATGCGTCGGCCCCGGGCGATGCGGGTCTCGATCGTGGTCTCGGGGAGTCCGGTGATCTGTCCGATCTGTCCGATCTCGCGATAGCTCAGACCCTGGAGGCATCGGAGGAGGAGCGGCTCTCGATATCCGTCGGGGAGGCGCTCGGAGAGTTCCATGAGACGCCGGGCCTCCTCGCGCTTGCCGGTGAGGAGGTCGGGCCTCGGATCGGGCGTTCCGTGTCCGCCCGAGGTCGCGGCGGGACGGAGCACGATCGTGTCGCGTCTGCGCCGGAGGACGGAGCGTCCGGAGGCGTGCGCGGCGTTGGTGGCGACGGTGCGCAGCCAGGGGCGGAGGGCGCCCGGGTCTCTGAGTTCGTGGATGCGCCGGACAAACTGCATGGCGACGTCCTGGAGAAGGTCTTCGAGGTCGGCCTGGCGGGGCTTGTGGGCCATGAGAACCGCGGCGACCCATCGCCGGTTCTCGTCCCAGACCTGGCGCTGGGCCTCGCGTTCGCCCCGGATCGCGGCGGCGACGAGCGCACGGGGGGCGCCCTCTGTGGCGCCGGACCGATCGTCACAGCCGACGAGTCGCACGCTGTGGCCTCCCGCAATTCATGAGACTGGATGCGCACCAGTCCGGGGTTCCGTCGCTGGCCGGGGCGGAAACGGTGGGAACAACCGGAAGTTCGTATGGGGGCGGGGGTTGATCGGTTCCTCGTGGTGCCGGAGGATCAGCCCCGATAGCGTTGGTGGCCCCGAGCGAGAACGCCCACACCCAAACGGACCCCTTTCCGATGCCATGGAAGTTCTTGAAGAGATCGGCGGGATCGGCGCACGCGATGTCGTTCGGCGATCACCTGGAGGAGTTGCGTTCGCGACTGATCGCGGCGTTGCTCGGGCTGGTGCCGATCCTGGTGGTGTCGCTGCTGATCGGCAAGTGGCTGATGGTTGTCCTGATGAATCCGGTGTACGCGGAGCTGGACAAGCAGGGGCTGCCTCGGCACTTTCTGGCGACGGGCGTGGGGGAGAGTTTCGGGCAGTACATGAAGGTGTCGCTGCTGACGACGGTGATCATCGGGAGCCCGTGGCTGTTGTACCAGGCGTGGCTGTTCGTGGCGCCGGGGCTTTATCGGCACGAGCGGCGCTTCATCCACGTGCTGCTGCCCCTGAGCGCCTTGCTGACGATGGCCAGCGCGTTGTTCATGTACTACGTGCTGCTGCCGGTGATCCTGTCGTTCTTCATGCGATTCGGGACGGATATCGCGACGCACCGGGCGTCGAAGGTGGATACGGCCGGGGTGGTGATACCGGTGGTGCCAGTGCTGGAGGGGGATCCCACGGAACCGGAACCGGGCGCGATGTGGGTGAACTGGTCGCTGCGACAGCTGCGCGTGAACGTGGCGGGAGCGGGTGAGTCGGCGTCGATCTATGGGATGCCCCTGACAAAGGACTCGGGGGTGATGATCCAGCCGCGGCTGACGGACTACTTCAAGTGGTTGACGGTGCTGGGGGTGGGGTTTGCGCTGGCGTTCCAGACGCCGGTGGTGGTGCTGTTGCTTGGGTGGTCGGGGGCGATCGATCCGAAGCGGATCGCGAAGTATCGGCGCCACGCGATCCTGGGCGCGTTCGTGATCGGCGCGGTGCTGACGCCTCCGGATCCGGTGTCGCAGCCGCTGCTCTCGATTCCGATCTATCTCTTGTATGAGCTGGGCCTCCTGCTGCTGAAGGTGTTGCCGGCGAAGAGACTGTTCCGCACGGAGTCGGAGATGGATGGCGAGCCAGACGAGGGGTGATAGACTGGTTCCCAGACGGGTATCGCGGCAGGGGGAAGGAAGGAGCCGCGGATGGGACTGGGACGCGAGATCCTGCGTGTCTTCGGGTGGTACTCACGCGGGGCGTTGCCCGACGCGGAGGTACCCGAGCCGCGCCCGACGCGAGTTCTTGAGCCGGTCGGGCCGGCGTCCGAGACCCCTTCTGCGAGGGGTGCCTTTGCGAATCACGAGCCGCTGCCGACGGAGACGGACGTCGCGATGATGCGTCGGGCGCTGGAGCTGGCGCGTGAGGCGGCCGGGATGGGCGAGGTGCCGGTGGGGGCGGTGGTGTACGAGACGGCGACGGGGCGGGTGTTGGCCGAGGGGTTCAACAGGCGTGAGTCGGATCGCGATCCGACGGCGCACGCCGAGCTGTTGGCGATGCGGGAGGCGTGTCGCGTGAAGGGGGACTGGCGCCTGGACGATTGCACGGTGGTTGTGACGCTTGAGCCGTGCCCGATGTGCGCGGGAGTGATCGTGAACGCGCGCGTGGGGAGACTGGTGTTCGGGGCGAGCGATCCGCGGGCGGGGGCGTGCGGATCGCTGATGTCGCTGACGAATGACGGCCGGCTCAACCATCGGGTTGTGCCGGTGGCGGGAGTGCTTGCGGAGGAGTGCGGGGCCGTGCTTCGGGCGTTCTTCGCGTCGCTGCGAAGGTCGGATCGTCCGGCGAAGCCGCGGGGGTAGGTGGCGCGGATTCGCGTGCGCGTCTCGACCGGTCAACAATCGCACGAGTGTTGGTTCAACTGGAGACTGAAGATGCCGTCGAAAGCCGCCGCGTATGCCGCACAATCAGCGACGAGTCCGCTGGCTCGTTTCACGATCGATCGTCGTGACCCTGGTCCGACGGACGTGGCGATGGAGATTCTGTATTGCGGCGTCTGCCACTCGGACCTGCACTTTGCGCGGAACGAGTGGGGGATCACGCAGTTTCCGGTTGTTCCGGGCCACGAGATCGTGGGTCGTGTGACGCGGGTGGGTTCTGGCGTGAAGGGCTTCAGGGCGGGGGACGTTGCGGCGGTTGGTTGCCTGGTGGACTCGTGCCGCGCGTGCGAGTGCTGCACGAGGAACCTGGAGCAGTTCTGCCAGAAGGGCGCGATTTTCACGTACGGCGGGCAGGACGCGCACCTGGGCGGGACGACGCACGGCGGGTACTCGAAGTCGATCGTGGTGGACGAGCGATTCACGCTGCGTGTGCCGAAGAATCTGGATCCTGCGGCGGCGGCGCCGCTGCTGTGCGCGGGGATCACGACGTACTCGCCGCTGCGTCAGTGGGGCGCCGGGAAGGGGAAGAAGGTCGGTGTTGTGGGCCTTGGCGGGCTCGGGCACATGGGGGTGAAGTTTGCGCGGGCGTTCGGGGCGCACACGGTGCTGCTCACGACGTCGCCGTCGAAGGCGGAGGATGGGAAGCGGCTGGGCGCAGACGAGGTGATCATCTCGAAGGATGCGGCGCAGATGGGTCGGCACGCCGGGTCGTTCGACGTGATCCTGGACACAGTGTCCGCGGACCATGACATCAACGCGCTGCTGGGGCTGCTGCGTCTGGATGGGACGCTGTCGCTGGTGGGCGTGCCTCCGGCGCCGATGTCGGTCGGCGCGTTCGGGCTGATCATGCCCCGGAAGAAGATCGCGGGATCGCTGATCGGCGGGCTTGCGGAGACGCAGGAGATGCTGGACTTCTGCGGGAAGCACGGGATCGCGAGCGACATCGAGAAGATCGCGATGGACCAGATCAACACGGCGTACGAGCGGATGCTCCGGAGCGACGTGCGGTATCGCTTCGTGATCGACATGGCGACGCTGGTCTGAGAGCGTCGTGACTCGTGGTCTTTGTGCGCGACGTGCCGCGGCGTGTGTCGGGCGCGTGTGGCAATGTTGCAAAGGAGGCGGTCATGGTTCGCGCGGTTGCCGGGATTCTTCGCGGGAAGGCGACTCCGTTTCAGGTCCTGATGGCGTGCGTGCTGGGCGCGATGATCGGCTTCGTGCCGTCGCTCCAGGCGGGGGCGGGGACGCTGGTGGCGCTGGTTCTGCTGCTCGTGGTGATCAACGCGAACCTCGCGCTTGCGGCGCTGGTGGCGGGCGGGGCGAAGCTGCTCTCGCTGGCGATGATGCCGGTGACGTTCCAGGTGGGCCGGGTGCTGCTCGATGGGCCGACGAGCGGGCTGTTCCGGAAGGCGATCAACGCGCCGGGCTCGGCGCTGCTGGGGCTCGAGTACTACGTCACGACGGGCGGGATCGCGATGGGCCTGGTGATCGGGCTGGTGCTGGGGCTGCTCGTCTCGGGGATCGTGAAGAAGTTCCGGAGGGTCGTCGCGACCTATGAGGCGGGCTCGGACGCGTTCAAGGCATTCACGACGAAGCCGATCAATCGGTTCGTGATGTGGGTCTTCTTCGGCGGGAAGGGCAAGGGCACGTACGCGGACATGCTCAAGCGGAGGATCGGCCTGCCGATCCGCGTGAGCGGCGTGGTGCTGGCGGCGCTGGTGGTGGGGCTTGGATTCGTCGGGTACAAGTATCTGTCGGGTCCGATCGTGACATCGTTCCTGCGGGCGGGGCTGGAGCGAGCGAACGGGGCCACCGTGGACCTTGCGAGCGCGGACATCGATGCCAAGAGCGGGAAGATCACGCTGACGGGGCTTGCTGTGTGCGACGCGAGCGAGCCGAGCAAGGACCTGTTCCGTGCCGCGTCGCTCTCGGGCGACGTGTCCGGCAAGGACCTTCTGCGCAAGCGGATCAGCATGGACAAGATCGTTGCGGTCGATGCGATGCAGGGCGCGGCGCGGAAGACGCCGGGCGTCGTGTTCCGTCCGCCGGCGAAGGAGAAGCCGGAGACGAAGCCGGGCGAGAAGGGACTTGAGGACTACATCAAGGACGCGAAGGAGTGGAAGGAGAAGCTCGGGCAGGTGCGGCGCTGGCTGGAGGAGATCAACAAGCGGAGGCCCGACGGGAGCGGCACGGGCGCGCCGGGCGAGAAGGTGGAGACGCTCGAGGAGCGGTTGCGCCGGCTGGTGAAGGAGCAGGGGTACACGCGGGTTGTGGCGTCGCACCTCGTGGAGGGAGCGCCGACGTTCCTGGTGCGAGAGCTTGAGGCGAAGGGTGTTCGGGTCGAGTCGGCGACAGGATCGGGGCCGCTGGCGGGGCAGACGCTGGACATCCGGGGGGAGAATCTCTCGACGCAGCCGTGGCTGGTGCAGGGGGCGCCGCGCGTGGTGGTGGTCTCTTCGGCGAACACGATCTCGGCGGAGGTGTCGATGGGCGCCGCGAGCGCATCGGGCGCGGGCGCGACGATGGTGAACCTCGCGGTGAACGGGATCAACGCGGACGCGATCGGGTCCCAGCTGATCGCGATCGGCGGGCAGCCCCCGCTGTCGGGCGGCAGCATGGACGTGGCGATCAACGCGAACCTGACGGACCTCTCGAACATCGACGTGCCCATGTACGTGACACTGCGCGACTCGACGCTGTCGATCGCCGGCGCGGGCCAGGCGAAGGTCGCTCAGTTCAAGCTGCCGATCGGGCTGCGGGGCGAGCTGGACAATCCCCGGATTGCGATCGACGGCGAGGCGCTGGCCCAGGCGCTCGCACAGGCGGGCGCGGCGGAGCTGGCCGGACGCGTGAAGGGCGAGGTGGGGAAGGTCGTGGACAAGGCGATCGGCGACAAGCTGGGCGACACACTGGGCGGGGACATCGGCGAGAAGCTGGGCGGCGAGGCGGGCAAGGCGCTCGACGGGCTGTTCGGCGGTGGGAAGAAGAAGGAGGACAAGTGAGCGCGGCGGCGAGCGGACGGGTCAGCCGCCGTTCTTGCGTGGGAGTCCTTTGAGGATCTCGTTGAGTCCGCCCTCGATGAGTTTGCCGGGTTCCTTGATGAGATTCTGGCCCGTGGACTTCAGGAAGAGCTCGAGGTCCGGCTTGGTCGAGACGCTGCCTCCGGCGGTGCCGGTGGTGCGCCAGGGGAGCATGGTGAGGCGCTCGATCGGCTTGATGGATCCGCCGAGGATGCCGCCGAGGCCGGTGTTGAAGAGTCCCGCGGCCTCGTCGGCGAGGGCGCCCGCGGGGATCCACGTGATGAAATCGATGCGCTTGGTGACGAGGTCGTAGGAGCCCTCGGTGCCCACGTTGAACTCTCCGAGCGGGATCTGGAAGCGCTGGTACTGCACGACGCCATTGGTGATGTCGACGGTGAGGGGTTCGAGGCGCCGGCCCACGGTGCCGGCGTCCTTGGTTCCGACCGCCTTGAGGATGGACTGGAATGCGCCGCCAGTCTGGAAGCGGACCTCGCCGAGGTCGAGGACGAGCTGGCCGTTGAGCTTTCGGAGGTCTTCGGGGGTGGCGGTCGAGGTCGGGACGCGCAGGGCGTTGGTGCTGAGGGTTGCCGGCGCATCGGGCGGGCGCTTCTCGAGCGAGCCGATGAGCGGGAGCCCTTCCGTCAGCGTTGCGCCGAGGGAGGGCGAGATGATGCTCACCCTCGCCCCGGTGGTGGTGTCGGAGACAAAGAGGCCGTCCTGCACGACGCCCCTGACGGTGGCGGTGGCGCGCTCGCTGGTGAGGACTGCGGCGAGCGTGCCCGCGGACTTTGAGAGTCCGTTGGCGTCGAGGTCCATGTTGATGACCGGGCCGAGGAGCTCGATCAGCAGGCCATTCTGATCGGCGATGGAGTCGACGAGAGCGGTGGGCAGGCCCGCGACGCGACCCTTGGCCGTGAGGGCTGCGTTGTCAGGGGTGAGGTTCCCTGCGGCATCGGCGAGGCCGATGAGGGTTCCGTCGAACGTGACGGGCTTGGCGTTCTGAGCGCCGGAGCCGGAGGGGACGGTGCGGAGCTGGAAGGCCAGGCCGGAGGGGTCGGCGGGCGCGCGATTGAGGGAGGCGGAGAGATCGCGGAGGGTGATGGTCTGCCCGTCGGCCATGGCGACGGTGGAGGCGGGGATATCGAGCGAGCAGTCGAGATTGAAGGTGCCGGGCTTGAAGGGGCCGACGGGGGTGCCGAGGGCGTCCTGGCCGCTGGCAAAGGTCGCGGAGGTGACGGTGACCTTGATGGGCGGGCCCTGGGTGAAGCGGAGCGCGGGCGGTGCGCCGGTGCCGGATGGCGGCTGCTGCCCGAGGATGTAGCGGGTGGCCCATTCGGGCGAGGGCTTCCAATCGATGGTGAGGGGGCGGGCGAGCTCGAGGCGATCGGGGCGGAGGCGGACGGTCGCGACGTCGGAGAAGGCGACGCGCTCGCTCGTCATGCGGACACTCAGCGCGAGATTCTGGAGTTCCTCGTTGGTGGGGATCTTCGGGAGGTTGAGAGAGGCGGCGCCCTGGAATCGCTCGCCGACTGCGCCCGAGAGCATGCCCGGCTGGTTGATGAATCGATCGATGAAGCCGGAAGAGACGTTCTCGGCGCGGACGGTCGCCTTGATGGGTCCATCGGGCGACTGCCCCTTCAGCCCGAGTTCGGCGGACGCGACGATGTTGGCCAGCGGCTCGCTTGCGCCTGTGGCGAGCGGAGCGGTGAGCTGGAGCGAGGCCGTCTCGGCCTTCGAGCCGTCGGACGCGGGGGCGATGGCGGCGAGCGGCGCGTCGGCGACGACTCGAATGTTCTGCGCCTTGAGGGGTCCGGTGCGCATCGGCGCGACACCGGGCTTGGAGCTTGCGATCACCACGTCGGCGATGTCCGCGTTGGTAACGATGTTCGCCTTGATGCGGCGCGAGGCGAGGCGAGTGGAGTCGATTGCGGCGTTCTTGAGCGGGATGGCGACCGGTTCGAGGGTGAGGTCGACGGTCGCTGGCGAGGCAAGCGTCGGAACCGAGGGGTTGTGCTTGGTGAGTGCACGCAGAAGGGACGGGGAGACGGAGGCGCGTGCGGTGGTGGAGGCGACGGAGAGCTCGTTGGGGGCGAGCGTGGCGGAGGTGGCGAGCGTGGTGCCGCTGGAGGCGTTGACGCCGAGGTTGATGGACGTGGTGTCGGCGTTCTGGTCGGCGGTGAGGCGTGCGGAGACGGATTGGCCGAGGGCCTGGGTGATGAGGTCGGCGAGGTCCTTGCCGCCGAGAGATGCGAGGGCGGTGGGGACGTCGGTGAGTTCAATGGATCCTTCGGGTCGAGCGCGGGCGGGGTTGAGCGTGCCGTCGGGCGCGAAGAGGTTTGCGACGGTGAGCGAGCCTCGTGCGATGGAGGGCTTGGTGCCGACATTCATCGTGCTGTCAAGGGTGAGTGACGGCGCCGCGTCGGGGGCGAGCGCGACGTTGAGGCGTGAAGAGGCGAGGTTGAAGGGCTGGGTGGTTCCATCCGGGGCCTTGAGCAGTGCGCGGATGTCCGAGAGGGCGAGCGCGACCGCGGCGGCGGACTTGTCGAGGCGCGGCGTGCCGGTGGCGGCGTCGATCGGAACGGCCATGTCCTTGATCGTGAGCTGGATGGCACCGTTCGGCTCGAACGTGGCCTGATCGGCGGGCGCGAATCTGCCGAGGATGCGGCCGAGGTCCTGGGCCGTGATCTTCAGGCCGTGCTCGCGCGTTCTGAGTTCGGAGGGGGAGAGATCGAGCTGGCCGCCGACCTGGAGCTTCTGCGAGTTCGCGCTGAAGCTGACATCGGTGCGTCCGGGTGTCGCGGCGGGCTTGGCCCACCCTTCGATGTTGAGGGTTTCGCCAAGATCCTCGGAGAGAACGAGCCCGGTCTTTGAGGCGAGGGGTTGGAGAGCCTTGGTGGAGGCGTTCCGGAGTGAGAAGGTGGCGCTGAGATTCTCGGGGATGGTTGTGACGGGGGCGCCGTTGCGATCGAGAACGGACGCGGAGAGCTCGGCGTTGAGTGTGCCGGCGGGCGAGCCGGCCATGAAGGCGCTGGCGTTTGCGGTGATCCTGGCGGCGGAGGCGAGGTTGGTCGCGTCGACGGTGAGGGTCGTGGGCTGAAGGGTGAAAGGGGTCCGGCGCGGCTCGCCGGGGAGTTTCATGCTGCCGCGGGTCTGGCCGATGCTGAGCGTGGCATGTGCGGCGAGTGCGCGGAAGTCGGGCGAGGCGGGCGCGGCGGGTGCGAGCTTTGAGAGATCGGCGCGAAGGTCCTTGACGGTGAGCGCGACGGAGGCGCCCTCCACGATGTCAAGCCCGGTGGCGGTGAGGAAGCGCTCCGCGATGGGTCCTGCGGAGATGATCGAGAGGGCGAGCCCGTCGGCGTTTGATGTGAGGACGTTTTCGGCGAGCGTGAGCGAGGCGGCGGACTTGATGTTCGCGGCGTCGATCGAGAGGGAGAGATCGGCGCTGGGAAGGTTCTGGCCTTGCACGGCGGCGGCGTCGGCGACGATGCGGGCGCTCAGGGAGGGGCCGATGTCGTCGGCCAGGCGCAGGTTGGCGCCGGCGACGAGCGGCTCGACGATGGCTGTTGCGAAGTCCTTGATGTCGATGGTGGCTTTGAGCGAGCCGGGGATGCCGGAAACGGGTGCGCCGGCGTCGTCGAGGAGCGAGGCGGCGCGGGCGTCAACCGTGAAGGTGCCGGCGGGGGCGCCGTCGATGGTGGCGGCGCCGCCGCCCTTGAGGGAAAGCCCCTGCGCGAGATCATCGGTCGTGAGAGAAAGCGAGAGCGGCGCGAGGACGAAGGGCTTGATGGTGGGAGGCGTCTGAAGCGGTGCGCCGTCCGCGCCGACGGCGGGCGGGGCGGGGATCGCGACCTTGCCCGTGGTCTCGGTTGTGGCGACGGCGAGGGCCAGGGAGGTCTGGCGCAGGTCGAGGGGTGAGCCGGATGCGGGAAGGCGGAGCGAGAGCGCACTGAGCGTGGCGGTGAGGTCTGGCCACGTCTGGATCACCATGGTCTGCTCGCTGGAGAGTTGCGAGGCGAGATCGGGGGCGAGGGCGATCAGCTTGGAGGTGCGTGCGGTGATGAGTCCGGGGCGGTCGAGCGTGAGCGTGTTGTCGGAGAGCGCGAGAGCCAGATCGGCGGTGAGGGCATCGGATGTGGCGGTGAGGGTGGCGCTGCCCCGCTGCGCGGAGCCGCTGGCGGCGAGCTCGAGCGCGACACGCGGGCCGAGTGCGCTGGTGAGATGTCCATTCTGATCGAGGAGGGCGTCGAGGCCCAGGGTGTCGAGGTTCGCAAGGGAGACTTTGAAGTCGCCCGATGCGGCGTCCGGCGTCAAGCGTCCGGCGGGGTCGGTGATCCCGTTGATCGTGCCCTTGATGGTCAGCGATCCGCCGTCGGGCGTCGCCGCGCGAGCGTCGGTTCCGTGAACGAAAACGCCGGTGAGGTTGGTGGTGAACGGCTTGCCGACGGCGAAGGAGGCGTCTCCCCTGAGCGACCAGAGTCCGACGGCGCCGCCGGGAGTGCCGGTCCGGGACTCATCGGCGTAGGTGAGCGAGAACTCGTCGATGACGAAGCGCGCGGCAAGGGAGCTGGGAAGGGTGATGGGGCCCTGGGTGCCGCTCGGACCCGATGGCTTGGGGTGTCCGGGCGGTGGCGTGGGGGCGGGGCTCTTGATGAGCTTGGCAAGGTTGACGTTGCCCTCCGCGTCCTTGACGACGATGGCGCTTCCGGAGAGGCGGACCTCGCCGACGTCGCGCGAGCCGGTCAGGATCGAGAGGAGAGATGTGTCGGCGACGAGGTCCGCACGGACGATCTCGTTGCCTTGTGCGTCCTTGACGGAAAGGGTGGAGATCTCCTGGGGTCCGCCCCAGCGGAGCTTGACCCTCGAGACCGAGGCGGAGCCGTTGAGGGCCTCGCCGGACGCGGAGGCGATGATGCCGGGTGCCAGCGTCGAGGCGATCGCGGGGGCGAAGAAGACGACGCCCATGAGGATCAGGAGGATTGGCAGGAGGGTGAAGAGGAGGCGACGCGCGAGGCGCGGCTTGCGTCGGCGGGTGGAAGTTGTTGGCGCGTCGGCCATGGCCCTGTCCCTTTGCGGTGGGTCGTGAAGCCCGGGCCTGACAGCGATCAGGCCCCGAGTTCAGGTGATCATAGTTGCGAGCGTCGTGGGCACCTGTTTGGGAAGGGCGCACCGCTTCGGTGCGGGCGCGCGGCGTCCCGGTGGCGTGGCGCGTGCCGGGGCGGGTCTGCCGATCGCGGACCGCCGGCGCACCCCGTCGGGTGGCGTGCGTGATCAGTCGCAGCCGGTGCCGAAGGCGTCGAAGAAGTCGAGGAAGTCGAGGATGTCGACCCAGTCGTCTTGGTTGAAGTCAGCGCTGACGCCGCTCGAGCCGGTGCAGGGCGCAGGCAGGTTCTCGCAGGTGCCGAAGGCGTCGATGAAATCGAGGAAGTCGAGGATGTCGGACTCGGTGTCACCGTTGACGTCGGAGGGACAGTCTGGTTCGCAGGCGTCGGGCTGGCCGTTGCCGTTGGTGTCGGCGCAGTTGGAGCCGATGCCGCCCCAGGAGCCGCCGGCGATGGTGCAGTCGTTCAGTGTGAGCGAGAGGCACGCGCCGTTGGGGAAACAGCACGAGCCGGACGGGGGCGGGCAGGAGACTGTGGCGCAGGTGGAGTTGTTGCCCTTGTAGGTGCCGCCGAGGGAGGAGCAGTCGGTGGGCGAGATGTTGTTGACGCACGTTCCGTCGACGAGGCAGCAGGCGCCCTTGGGGAAGCAGGTGAAGGTGGCGCATGTGGTGCCGACGCCTCCGGGGACACCGCCCGCGGTGACGCAGTCGGCGGGGTTGAGGTTGAGGCAGCCGCCGGTGGAGGGGAAGCAGCAGGCCTGGGGCGCGGCGACGCAGTTGGTGGTGGCGCAGGTTGAGCCATCGCCCTGGAATGTGCCACCCGCCGCGGAGCAGTCGGAGGTTGTGGCGATGATGCACGATCCGCTTGGGAGGCAGCAGGCGCCAACGCCGGGCGTGCAGGAGACGGAGGTCCAGGTGGCGCGCATGACCCAGTCACCACTGGGGCGGCAGAAGCCCGGGAGCGCGGTGAACGTCGTCCAGCCGCCGTTGGGGGGGCAGCCGAAGGAGCCGCAGTTGATGCCGTAGAGCCAGTTGCGAGATGCCTGTTGAAGTCCCGAGGTGTCGGTGGTGGGGAAGGCGTTGCGGTTGGAGGGGGGCGCCGTCAGACAGGGATTGGAGGTCTGGGAGTTGTGGTCGTCGATGCGGAAGCCGATGGTGAATGAGTTGGAGGGGTTGGCGTTGATGATGATCTGTTCGGGGTCGCCGGGATCGACGGAGACCTGGACGTTTGTGCCCTGGGTTCCGGGGGGCATAATGATGTAAGGGAGGATGATGTCGTCGGAGATGTACTCGGCGACGAGGGTGCCCGTGCTGGGCGGACCTTCCCAGACGAGAACAGACCACTTGGTGGTTGTGGTGACGATCGCCGACTGCTGGGCGACGATGAACTCCATCAGGTCGATGCGGATGGGGAAGGCGCCAGCGGGGAGCACGTACTGAGCAGCGGCGATCTCGGTTTCGGCGAAGCCGCCCTGAATGACGAAGGAGCCGCCGCCAAAGTTCGCGTCTGTGTGTGATGAGACGGTCTGGCAGTCGCGCGAGCCGGTGCCTCCGTTGCCGGGATGGGTCGCGGCATCGCCGGGATCGCCGGTGGCCCAGATCGGCTCGAACTTCACGTTCGGGACGGTCACGGGTGTCGGGCGCAGGCGGGGTGACGCGGCCTGTGCCGGGCCGGTGCCGACCTGTGCGGACGTGGTCATGGCGGCGCCGGTGAGCGCGGCCAGAAGGAACATGGGACGACTGATGCGCATGCGAGTCTCCTCACAAGACTTGCGTCGGGCCGAAAGTGCATCCTACCGGACAGCGCAGCGCTCTCCAAGAAGAATCGCGTCGGGTTCTCGGACGGGGCCGTGTCTCCCGAGCGCAACGGGCGGACGCAGGTGCGGATCAGGACGAATCGGGGTGCGAGGTGCGCAGTAGAATGGTGCGGATCAGCATCGATGAGGCCCGAGTGGTTCTTCGCTCGTTGAGGCCGATCCTGGAGATACCTCACCTTGCCACAGACGACACCGACAGCCATTCCTCGTGCGTCCGGCGTTCGTCTGGTGATGGGGGTGGTGCTGCTTCTGATTGGCGCGGGCGCGTCCGGCATGCTGGTGGCGTCGCACCTAGGCGGGATCGGTCTGCCGGGGTGCGGGGCGGTGGGAGGGTGTGCCGACGCTTCGAAGAGTGTGCTGGGGTCGGTCCCGCTCGTGGGGCTTCCGACGGCGTCGGTGGGGCTTGCGTACTTCGTGGCCGTGCTGATCGGGTACTTGGGAGCACGGGGCGCGCCCGGCGCGTCGGCGCGCTGGATCGCGCGCGTGGGCGCGTTGGCGTCCATCGGCTTCCTCGTCGGGTCGGTGGTGCTCAAGGTGCTGTGCTGGTATTGCATCGTGTCGCACGCGGCGAACCTGTTGTTCGTCGTGCTGCTCGAGACGACGGCACGGGGCGGTGCGCGTCGGGGCGCGGGGTTCTGGCCGGCGCTGGCGGTGTTCCTGCTGGCGTCCGGGGCGCTCGGGCTGGCGGAGGCGGGCGTGCGGACGCGCGCGAGGGAGAAGCAGGAACAGGAGCTGCGCGACTCGACGCGCGACGTGATCCAGCAGGCCACGCGCGAACGCGGAGCGGCTCCGGAAGACGAGAACGCGGCGGACCAGAGCGAGTCGGTCGCCGGCGCGGCATCGGCCGACGCGGGCGCTGGGACGGAGGAGGGGGCGGCACGCGCTGCGAGCGATGTCGCGGACGCGCCCGCGTTTACGGGGCGGTACCGGATCGGCCCCGAGGTGGCGCCGGTGCGCATCGTGATTTTCTCAGACTATCAGTGTCCCGAGTGCAAGATGATGGAGCGCCAGGCGCTGGAGGTCGTGGCCAAGCACCCGGAGGTGTCGCTGTCGGCGAAGCACTTCCCGTTCTGCACGGAGTGCAACAAGTACATGCCGGCGGGGAACAACAAGCACCCGAACGCGTGCCGCGCGGCGCGAGCTGCGGAGGCGGCGGGCCGCGTGGGCGGGGGCGACGCATTCTGGGAGATCCACCGATGGAACTTCGGCGTGAACGGGGTGTTCACGGACGCGGAGCTGGACGCGAAGATCGCGTCGATGGGGATGGATGTCGGCGCGTTCCGCGCGGCGTACGTCGATCCTTCGACGTTGGCGATGGTGGAAGGGGATGTCGAGGAGGGAATGGCGCTCGGGCTGCGGTTCACGCCCACGGTGTTCATCAACGGAGTTGAGCTTCGGGGCGTGGTGGCGACGGACGCGCTGATGCGGGCGGTGGAGGCGGTGCTGGCGACGAATCCGAAGCCGCAGGGCCCGACGGCGGATCGTCCGCCGGACCTGATGCAGAAGGTGGTGGAGGACTGGCGAGCGGAGCCGCTGGGCCGCGAACCGACGGACACGCGGGCGTGGTCGGTGGGTCCGGAGGGGGCGGCGCTGCACCTGATGCTGTGGGGCGACTATTCGGAGCCGTTCACGGCGAGGGCCGATGCGCACGCGCGGGCGCTGGTGGCGGCGAGGTCGGACCTTCGATACACGTTCCGGCATTATCCGGTGGACAAGCGGTGCAACATGTTCGCGCGCCAGACGATGTTCCCGTACTCGTGCTCGGCGGCGCTGGGCGCCGAGGCGGCGGGGCTCCTCGGCGGCGCGGAGGGGTACTGGAAGATGCACGAGTGGCTCCTTTCGCACCAGCCGGCACCGGGCGTGGGAGGCGGGTTCACGGAGCAGGGGATCGTGGCGCGGGCGGTGGAGATGGGGCTTGATGAGAGCGCCTTCCTCGCGGCGATGCGGGGGAAAGAGGCGAAGGCGGCGGTGGACGAGGATGCGCGCGGGGGCGCTCGGGTGAACGTGCAGTCGCTTCCGACGATGGTGCTGAACGGGAAGAGGGTGCCCCGGTGGTTCGTGGGCGAGGCGATTGTGCTGGATCGGATCATCGAGGCGGCCGCGGCAGACGCGGCTGCGGGCGCGAGCGGGGCTGGGACGGGCGGGGTTGGGGGGCCGAAGTGAGGCGAGGTCGGATCGCGAAGGGTGCGTGATCGATGTCGGACGAGCATAAAGAGGGGCCGACGCCGGAGGTTGACCTGACGTCTCCGTGGCTTGAGCCGTACAAGGAGGCGGCGTCGCGGGGCGGATCATCCTTCGGGACGCTCCTGTGGCGGAGCGAGGCGTTCCAGCGGGCGCGATTCGAGGCGATCGCAGAGATGATCGATCTGTCGGGGCGGGTGGTGATCGACTGCGGGTGCGGACGGGCGGACTTTCTGGCGTACCTGGTGTCGCGTGACACGGCGTATCGGTCGTATCTCGGCGTGGACGCGCTGGGCGTGATGGTGGACCATTGTGCGCGCCGGATCGAGTCGGAGCGATGGCTGCGGGCGCGTGTGGTGCTCGGGGACTTTGCGAGCGCGCACGACCCGTTTCCGGGGTACGTGCGAGACTTCGGAGCGGGGTCGCACGCGATCGGCGGGGGCGGCGAGGTGTTCGTGTTCAGTGGCTCGCTGAACACGTGCACGCAGCGTCACGCGATCGAGGTTCTGGATCGCGCATGGCGGGCGATCGCTCCCTCGCCGGGCTCCGAGCGCCCGGGCGCGGCCGTGGCATTCAACTTCCTGAGCGCGCGGTGCGGGCGGAAGTGGGCGGGGGTTCCGACGGGACCGGCCAACAGGTTTGATCCGCACGAGCTGCTGTCGTTCGCGCTCGAGCGGACTTCGCGGGTGCTGTTCCGCCAGGACTACCTGGACGGGCACGACGCGACGATTGTCATGCTGGCGTAGGCGAGAGAGCGGAGACCGCTCCTGCGCGCGTGATCAGCCGAGGCAGACGCCGAAGGCATCGAAGAAGTCGAGCACGTCGAGAACATCGATGGATCCGTCCGCGTTGACGTCGGCCCCCGGGAGCGTCTGTCCGAAGGCGTCGATGAAGTCGAGGAAGTCGATGACATCGACCTCGCCGCTGGCGTTGTAGTCGGCGTTGCAGGGCGCGAGGTTGATGGTGGCCGTGGCCATGGTGACGGGCGAGCTCTTTCCGAGGGCCTCCCAGATCTCATAGGCGACCATGCCCCGGGCGTCGGTGGTGTTCTTGTCGCGGAGGAACTCGATGTACTCCCGGGTGGTGGTCTGGTGGAGCAGTGCGACCTCGGCGCGGACGGCGCCGGCGGGGATCTCGTAGAGGGTGTTGTCCCAGTACTGGCCGTCCTGATAGGTGTAGCCGACGGGCGCGGCCTGAACGGAGGCGAAGCCGGCGTTGGTGAAGCCGCGGGGCGGGATGCGGTTGTCGAAGAACCACGTGTTGTTGAGGGCGAAGTGGAAGCCGGGGCCCTGGGGCTTTCCGGTGAGCGCGGCCATGGCGGCGTCGAGGCCGAGCTTGGCCTCGTAGACCTTGGTGCCGGCGCCGTTGAACGCGGCGGTCGCGTTGTCGTAGATGCCTCGCTCGGCGATCATGGCGTTCGAGGCGTCGTAGAAGCGGACGTTGAGCCACATGCGCCGGCCCTCGGGATATCCGGTGGGGAGCTTGTGGCCGGCGTGGTTGATCACGCGGACGAGGAGGGTGTCTGGATCGAAGAGGCCCATGGGCTTGAGGGCGTGGAGGTCGGAGGCGGCCTGCATGAGGGCGAGGTTTCGGGCTTCGGAGGCCTCGACCATGGGCATGGTGACGCCGCTGGCGGCCTCGCCGACGGAGGCGCGTGCGGCGCGGACGCCCCACGAGTTGGCGCCGGCGAAACCATGGGTGGGGACGTCGTCGCGGTACTCAGCGCCGAGTGCGGGTCGTGCGCCGTAGCCGGACGCGTCGGGCATGTGGCAGTCCTGGCAGGAGCTGACTTCGAGCTTGTTGCCTCCGAACCGGCCTCCCATGTCGATGGGGCCTTGCGCGAAGGCCGACTGCGCCCATTCGCTGTAGGTGCGTTCGATGGGGAACATGTCGGCGCGTTTGCCGGAGGAGTGCGGCTGGTCGGTGGGGCCGAGGATGTAGGTGCCGCCGGGTCCGCGTTCGAAGAGCGGGTTGGAGACGTCGTGGCAGGAGGCGCACATGCGAGAGTCGGCGTGGAAGGGGGAGTTCTCCCACTGGTGGTAGAACATGTCGTTGAGTTGGAAGGGTCCGCGCCGGCGGTCGTAGGGGTCGATGACGTACTGGGCGGAGTGGTTGTCCTCCGGGACCTCGGAGATGGCGGCGAGGTCGGTGAGGATGCTCCAGTCCGAGGCGGGGCTTTGGCCGGGGACGTAGACGGGATCGACCATGCGATGGCAGACGGAGCAGGTGACGCCCTGGAAGTCCTCTTCGAGGAGGTCGTTGCCGTCGGTGGGGACGCTGCGACCGTTCAGCCAGCCGTTTGGCGTGTGGCAGCGGAGGCAGAGGTCTCCGGCGAAGGCGGCGTCCTGGTTGGCGATGGAGAACGCGGCGAGGAAGATGGGATCGCGCCACGCCTGGCCCATCATGCTGGACTTCCAGCCGAAGTAGGGCTCGGTGTGCGAGTCGTAGTTACCGTGGCAGAACTGGCACGCCTCGGAGGCGAGGGTCGGTTCGATCATCATGCCGGGCTGTGTGCCGGGCTGGAAGAAATCGTCGAGGGTTGTGTCGGGCGCGGCGAAGGCGAGCGTGGCGACGATGGCGACGACGGCACCCCCGGCCCAGAGGAGTTCCGGAGCGCCGAACGCTCGACGATGTGATGAATCCGACATGGGAACCTCTCTTCCGCCGTCTCGCGGGACCGCGCGACGCTCTCATAAAAAGGAAAGTGGACCCGGCACAGGCCCGGGTCCACGACCTCCAGCGTGATGGGGGCGATCTCGGATGTGTTACAGGCTGCAGCCCTGTCCGAAGTCATCGATGAAGTCGAGGAAATCGAGGACATCGATGTTCGTGTCGCCGTTGTAGTCCCCGTCGATCCCGGACGAGCCGGCGCACGGCGCGGGCTGGTTGACGCAGGCGCCGAAGGCGTCCATGTAGTCGAGGAAGTCCAGGACGTCGGCCTCGCCGTCGCCGTTCACGTCAGCGGGGCAGGGCGGGACCCACGTGAGGGTGCCGGTGGACCAGTCGCCGGTGGTGGTGCCGCCGTCTGTGATGCTGGCGTAGACCCAGTACGTGCCGGGCGTGACGTAGGCGGAGTTGATGACGGATGTGCCGCTGGCGGCGGGCGTGTTGATGGAGGTTGGGATGAGCTGCTCGGTGCCGTCGAGCGTGGGCGTGTCATTGACGTAGAGGGTGACCCAGCGCGGGTTGCTCTCCGGGTCGCTGCTGGTCCACGTGACGGCGTAGGCGTCGAGTCCGTGCTCGAGCTCGATGTCCCCGGCGGGCGGATTGACGACGGTGACGGAGGGCGCGCTGTTGGCCGAGGGGTTCACCTTGAGCGTGTAGTTGGGGCTTGTGGCGCCGGACCAGCCGTAGACCTGCACGTAGTAGTAGCCGGCGGCGCGACCGCTCATGCCGATCTGCTCGAAGTTGTTGGTGCTGTCTGAGGTCGCGAGCGTGGTGCCCGAGGCGTTCTGGAGACGCATGTCGAGATCGCCGGCGCCGTTGGAGAACTCGATGCGGACGAAATCAGAGGCGGTGCCCGTCGAGGGCATGTAGAAGCGGTAGTAGTCGGTGTCGGTGGAGGCGTGGATGGTCAGGCCGGTGACGACCTTCTCGGGGTTGCAGGGGCCGAGGTTCGGGCTGTTGATAGCGCCCTCGACGCGAGCAGCGGTCTCGGTCCGCGAGTTGTTGGATTCGAGCGCGTCGGGAAGGATCGTGCTGGAGCCGGAGCCGATGTTGACCTTGATTCTCCCGGCGTTGTTGGTCTCATCGGACTCGAGGAAGTGTCCGTCGGGATCGACGACCGCTTCGAGCCAGTACTCGCCGTTGGGCAGTCCGGTGATGTCGATCCACTGGCCGTCGAGTTCCTTTGAGTAGATGTCCATCCAGCCGACGGAGAGACCCTGGGTGGTGGAGGAGCAGGAGTTGAACTGGCCGCCCGGGGGGAAGCCGGGAAGCGACGAGTTGTACACGGCGAGGTCGAGGATGCAGAAGGAGGTCTTCTCACCCTCGGCGAGGATCGCGCCGACGCCGTCGCCGGGAAGGACCTCGCGGATGTAGTACTGGCACCACGCCTCGACGTGGATGTGGTTGTGCGTGGGGTGGTAGACGAACTGGCCGGCGTTGCGCTCCCAGAAGGTCCCGTTGGTGCGGTAGATGCGCTGGATGACCTGCTGCTTGCCGTTGCCCAGGTCCGCGCCGCCGTAGACGTAGAGCTTTCCGGCGCCGATGTTGGGCGTGCCGGTGGAAAGGCGGATGTGCCTGCGGCCGGGGACGATGTTGGTGACGATGGCGTTGTCGTAGAGCTCATCGTTTCGGATGACGATGTCCGGAAGAAGATCGGTCTGGGCGCGAGCGGTGTCGGCGACGAATGTGGATGCGAGTGCCGCGAGTGCGATGAGTGGAGCGCGTTTCATTCAAAGAGACTCCGGGTCCGGTCGAAGGACCGAGTGCGACAGTGGTTCCGCGGTAAAGCGTTCACCGCGGACCGAGGATCCCCAGCGAGTGTCGCGGATGGCGCTTCCCGGCCTGAATGGGCGGGGGCGTTGCCGCGACGGGAGGACAGCGTAACGTGGGCCCGAGACGTTGGGAAGGGAATGTGTCCCGAACGATCCGAAATTGCCGGCCTCTTGATGGCAGGCACGTAGGTCCGAGAACTCGTGGCGGCCATTGGGTGGTGGTTGGGTGGAACGGCATCGGGGGAGAGGTTTGTGGAATGGACGAACTTGCCGCAACCGAGCCACCAAAATCGGCGGATGGTGTCTGGATTCAGGGGCGAATGCCCTACCGGTGTCGTTGTCGAGGGACCCATTGATTGCATTTTGTTCGGCATCGAGATTTGATTGATGTCGGCTGTTGGTCGATGGGAGTGGGTTCAGAATGAGGGATGCGTTGGTACTTTGAAAGAGGTCGATCTACGAGGGAGCGCGTGATGAAACGGTCGAGCAGGGTTGTGGCGGTGTTGGCGTGTGCGGGGCTGGCGGCAACGGTCTGGGCGTCGGACGCGTCGTCCGGCGCGGCCGGCTCCCGGGTGTCGTTGCTGCCCCTGCCTCCGGCGCACGTGGACGCGGGTCCTCGGGCGATCACGTTCGCACACGGCATGATCGACACGAGCGCGGCACGTCCGTTCTCGGCGGTTCCGCTCGTGGCCGGCGGGCGGTATCTGATTCAGCTGGATGGCCCGATCACGCCGGCGCGTCGCGCCGCGATCGGCGAGGCGGGTCTGGCGCTTGGCGACTATCTGCCGTCGTACGCGTACATCGCAAGACTGGATCGTGTGGACGCCGCGGCCCTGAATGGTCTCGGCTTTGTGCGCTATGTGACGCCGTTTGAGGATGGTTGGAAGCTGAGCCCGGAGCTGGGCGTTCGTCCGTTCCAGACGGCGGAGCGTCAGGCGCTGCGGGCGTCGGGCGCGTCGCGCGTGGTGGTCACGCTGTTCGACGGCGAGGGCGCGGAGGGCGCGCTGGCGGCGATCGGGCAGATCCCCGGCGCGGTGGTGACGAGCGTGCAGGAAACCGGCACGCAGAAGGACATCCTTGTGACGATGCCGTCGGGACAGGTCGCGGCATTGGCCTCGATCCCGACGGTGCAGTTCGTGGAGGATGCGCCGGAGATCACATTCCGCAACTCGACCACCACGTGGATCGTGCAGTCGAACGTGAGCGGCTCGACGACGCTGTGGAACAACGGGCTTCGCGGGCAGAACCAGGTGGTGGGCGTGATGGACGGTCGCCTGGACCGCAATCACTGCTCCTTCAGCGATACGAACCCGATCGGGCCGACGCACCGGAAGATCGTGGCGTACAACACGTCGGCGGGTTCTGACTCGCACGGCACCCACGTGTCGGGCACGGCCGCGGGCGACGCGGGCGCATCGGGGAACACGCGAGGCATCGCCTACCAGGCGAAGATTGCGTTCAACGTGATTCCCTCGTTCACGGACACGGCGATGTACAACTCGCTGCAGACGCACCACAACCAGGGTGCAAGGTCGCACACGAACTCGTGGGGCGACGACGGGACGACGAGCTACAACTCGATCTGCCGCGGCGTGGACCGGTTCTCGTACGACTTCGAGGACTCTCTTGTGCTGTTCGCGGTGACGAACACGTCGACGCTGAAGAACCCGGAGAACGCGAAGAACCTCATCGGCGTCGGCGCGTCGCAGGACACGCCGAACCAGGGGAACTTCTGCTCGGGGGGGACGGGTCCGACGGCGGACGGCCGGCGGAAGCCGGAGGTGTTCGCGCCGGGGTGCAACTCGACGTCGGCCTCTTCGAGCACAGCGTGCTCGACGGTGAGTTTCACGGGGACGTCGATGGCGTCTCCGGCGCTGGGCGGGCTTGCGTTGCTGCTTCGCCAGTACTACACGGACGGCTATTACCCGTCGGGTGCTGCGAACGCGAGCGACGCGTTCACGCCCTCTGCGGCGCTCGTGAAGGCGACGATGATCAACTCGTCGGTGGACATGACGGGGATCACGGGGTATCCGAGCAATCAGGAGGGGTGGGGCCGGGCGCTGGCGGACGAGGCGCTGCACTTCTCGGGCGAGACGCGCCGGATGATCGTGGAGGACGTGCGGAATGCCAGCGGGTTCTCCACGGGCCAGTTTGACGAGATCCCGATCGGGGTCGCGTCGAGCGCCCAGAAGCTGAAGGTGACGCTGGTGTGGACCGACCCTCCGGCGAGCGCCTCGACGGGAACGGCGAACGCGGCGATCAACAATCTCGATCTTGAGGTTGTGAGCCCCTCGGGGACGCTGTACCGGGGCAATGTGTTCACGAGCGGACAGTCTTCGACGGGCGGCACCGCAGACACGAAGAACAACGTAGAGCAGGTGCACATCAACGCACCCGCGACGGGCGCGTGGACGGTGCGTGTAAAGGCGACGGCCGTGAACTCGGGGCTGCAGGGGTACTCGGTCGTGGTTTCCGGGGCGATCAATCCTCCGACGCCGCCGTCGTCGCTCGACATCGTGGCCGAGGCGCCGGGCGTGATCGCGCCGGGCGTTGAGACGATCATCGACGCGACGATCACGCCGAACAACGAGACGCTGGTGGGAACGCCGACGATCTCGTACAGGTTCGACGGCGGGTCGTTCTCCAGCACGAATCTGGTGAGTCTCGGCGGGAACGCGTGGCGGGCGACGCTGCCCGCGACCGCCTGCGGGACGGAGCCGGAGTACTACTTCTCGGCGAGCGGCTCGGTGTCGGGCGTGAACACCCTTCCGGCGACGGGCGCTTCGGCGCCGTTCGCCTCGGACGTGGGCACGCTGACCCCGGTGCTCGCGGACGACTTCTCCACGAATCAGGGTTGGACCGTGGGCGTGCCGTCGGACGGCGCGACGTCCGGTGTGTGGGAGCGTGCGGCACCGACGGGCGGGCTTGGGGCTCCGACGGCGGACCACACGCCCGATCCGGAGACGATGGCGTATGTGACGGGCGCTTCGGGAGATGTTGATGGAGGCCTGACGACCCTGCTCACGCCGATCATCGACATGAGCGCTCCGGGCGAGTACCGGGTCTCCTACTGGCGGTGGTACAGCAACGACGCGGGGTCGAACCCCAGCGCCGACACGTTCCTCGTGTACATCTCGAACAACGGCGGCACATCCTGGGTGCTGACCGAGACCGTCGGACCTGCGGGCGCGGGCGGCGGCTGGACGAATGTGCAGTTCGATCCGGCGACCAAGGTCGCGCTGACGAACAACATGCGGATGCGGTTCATCGCCAGCGACCTGTCGGGTGACTCGAACGTCGAGGCGGCGATCGACGATTTCGTCGTGTCGCGGTTCACGTGCACGGACCCGGTGGCGTGCGCGGGGGACTACAACGGCGACACGGACGTGGACGTGCTGGACTTCCTGGACTTCTTCGACGATTTCGGCAACTGCGAGAATCAGCCCGCTCCCTGCGGCAACTTCAACGCCGATTTCAACGGCGACACGTCGGTGGACGTGCTGGACTTCCTGGACTTCTTCGACGCGTTCGGCACCGGCTGCCCGTAAGCCCTCGCCTCGCTCCGGCCACCCAATCGCGAGCCACCCGAACCCACGCGCGCCCCCGGACCCCTCGGCCCGGGGGTCTTTCTTTCCATGCGCCCCGGAGAGCCCCTTGAGCGCGACGCCCGTTCGTGTAGACTGGCGCGTCCGCCCCACTCGGGGCAGCCCCTCCCACCAACGCCTTGCCGCCCCGCCACGCAGGAGCTTGTCATGATCGATCGCCGCCGTCTCGCGTTGATGATGTTCGCCGTGGCCGGGCTCGCGGCGGGCGCGGGAGTAGCCGGCGCTGACGAGGACTGGCGCAAACTCGCCGATCGCCTCCCGCCGCGCGAGGGCGCCGTGTGGACCGCCGAGGGCTCCTCACGCGTCGACCCGCCGCCGTTCGTCGGCGAGAACTACTGGCTTGCGTCGTGGTTTCCGCTGAGCGCGTTTCCCGGCGGCAATCAGTCGGGGAACGACTGCTGGGGATACGTGTCTCCCTCGGGCCGCCGCTACGCGATCTACGGCCTGCAGAAGGGCTTCGGATTCGTGGAGGTCACGAATCCTCGGAACGCGCAGTACGTGGGCTACATCAGCGGGGCGACGTCGCTCTGGCACGACGTGAAGGTGATCGGGCAGTACGCGTACGGGGTGTCGGAGGGCGGCCTGGGCATCCAGGTGATGAATCTGGCAAACATCGACAGCGGGGTCGTCACGCTCGTCCGGAACCAGATGGCGAGCGGGCACTCAACGACGCACAACATCGCGTCGAATACGGCGACCGGCTTCCTGTACCTCTGCGGGGCGAACATCGGGAACGGCGGGCTTGTTGCAGTCTCGACGTCGGACCCAACGCGCCCCTCGGTCGTCGGCGCCTGGACCGGACACTACGTGCACGACGCGCAGGTGGTGAAGTACACAAGCGGGCCGTACGCAGGCAGGGAGATCGCGTTCTGCTTCAACGGCTCGTACGGGCTTGAAGTGATCGATGTGACGAACAAGAGCAACATGCACAAGATCGGCGGGAGCAGCTACCCGGATGTGTCGTACTGCCACCAGGGCTGGCTGAGCGAGGACTGGCGGTACCTTTACATTGACGACGAGCTTGACGAGGGTTCGAAGGTCGCGACGACGACGACACGGGTGTTCGACGTGCAGAATCCCGCCAACCCGATCTTCATAGGGACATTCACGAGCGGGCGGCCGGCGATCGACCACAACCAGTACACGGCAAACGGAAAGATCTATCAGGCGAACTATCGGTCGGGCCTTCAGGTGTTCAGCAGCGCGAACCCGACGGCGCCGGAACGCATCGGATGGTTCGATACCTTCGCGGGCAACGACGACGCGAAGTTCAACGGCGCGTGGAGCTGCTATCCGTACTTCGGGGACGGGAGCGTCCTGATCAGCGATATCGAGGGCGGACTGTTCGTTGTGGAGTACGACGATCGGAAGCTGGTGATCGACGCGGACGCGATTCCTTTCAATGTGCCGCCGGACGCGCCGTACCCGGTGGCGGTGGGGATCGATGAGATCGGGACGACGGTGGTCGCGGGGAGCGTGCGTGTGTGGGCGTCGATCGACGGCGGCCCGGAGACGGAGTCGGTCGCCACCGACAACGGCGACGGGACGTTCACGGCGATGCTGCCCCCGGCGCCGTGCCACAGCGACATCCGGTTCTACTTCATGGCCGAGAGCGAGAGCGGTCGCACGTTCTTCCATCCGGCGCGGGGCATGGAAGAGGCGAAGCGCGTGTACGTTGCGTCGAGCGTGGTGCCGCGCTTCGTGGACACGATCGAGGGCACCAACTTCAACGGATGGAGCGTGGGCGACCCCTCGGACCCCGACACGGCGACCTTGGGCAGATGGACGCGGATGAAGCCGCAGGCGACGGTGGCGCAGCCGGGCTCCGGGTACACGGGCGAGCATTGCTGGGTGACCGACGGTCGCGCCGGGAGCCAGGCGACGGACTATGACGTGGAGGGTGGGAAGACGACGCTCATCACGCCCACGATCGACATGACGGGGATGGCGGATCCGCGCGTGTCGTATTGGCGCTGGTTCATGAACGGGATCGGTTCCGAGGCCTCGAACGAGGTCTTCCGAGTTGACATCTCGAACGACAACGGCGCAACGTGGACGAACCTGGAGACGGTCGGACCCACGGGGAACGGCGCGTCGGGCGGCTGGTTCTATTCGGAGTTCAAGGTCGGACAGGTGATCGCGCCGACGGCGACGATGAAGGTTCGATTTGTGGCGACGGACACGCCGCCCATCACGGCCGTGATCGAGGCCGCGATCGACGATTTCAGTGTGCTCGACGGGGCGTGCGAGTTCTGCGCTGCCGACTACAACAAGGACGGCTCGGACGACGTGCTGGACTTCCTCGACTTTGTCGACGACTTCGGATCCTGCAGCGGACAGGCCGGTCCGTGCGGCGCGATCGGCGATGCGGACTTCAACGGCGACACGTCGGTGGACGTGCTGGACTTCCTGGACTTCATCGATGCGTTCGGGACGGGGTGCTAAGCACCCGGAACGGTGACGACACGCGAGTTGACGCAATGCGAAAGGGACACCGCCCGAACGGACGGTGTCCCTTGTTCTTTGCCAGATGCTGGGGCGCGACAGTCGCGAGCGGGGGTTTAGCGACGACGGCGACCGGCGGCGAGAGTCGCCAGGCCCGCGAGGGCGAGAGCGCCCGGCGCGGGGATGTAGTAGAAGCCGGGGTTGCCGAACGTGCCGGCGTTGGAGAAAGAGGAGCCGAACAGGTCGCCGGGGGCTGAGAAGAACCAGGCGTAGACGTTGTTGGTGCCGAGGTCGGCGAGGAAGGCGTTGCCGCTTGTGCCCTGGGTGCGGATGGAGCCGGGGGCGAAGGTGGAGTCGCCGTAGCTGAGGCGGTCAACGAGGGTGTTCGAGGCGTCGAAGATGTTGATCTCGTCGTTGCGCCCGAGGTTCGTGGTGTTGTTGCCGATGACCTTGACGCTGGCCGCGAGCGACCAGTTGGTGCGGAACGCGTCGGCGGAGAACTCGGTAAGGATGACGCTCTCGCCAGGGGCAACGACGCCGAAGCCGGAGAGGGAGACGGTGCCGGCGACGCGGCTGTCGTCGTCGAAGGACCAGCCGGTCAAGTCGATGGGGGAGGTGCCGATGTTGGTGAACTCGACGAACTCGCCGCCGGTGCCGTCGTACATCCACTCCGTGATGCGAATGTCTGCGGTGGCGACGGCCGCGACGCCGGCGGCTGCGGCGATGGCAAGGGTGCGCTTCAAGTGCGTGTCTCCTGTGTCTCTCTCTCTCGGGTTTGGGCGCGGGCGAAACGATGCCCGACGCGAACGGGGCAACCCTACCGAGGGGAGCGGAGACCAAGTGTCAAGGCGGCGCGAAGTGTCGGTGTGCTGAACCGAAACTTGACGATTCGATGACGCGTCCTTTGCCGCGGCCTTTCCGGGCTTCGCGCGGTCATCCGTACGTGGGCGGGTCGAAGGCGTTCGGCGCATCGATGTGGGGCGAGGAGCCGTGTCGGTACGGGCTGTAGGGTGGAGGTCCTCCGGAGAGGACGATCCATTCGCACGCGCGGCACATCGAGAAGAGGGAGACGTATCGAAGGACGATGCCGACGGCGCCGGCAAGACCGAAGAGGCAGCCGATGATCGGGAGACATCCGGCGACCGCGCCGCTGACGTAGCAGATGCATGAGGCCAGAGCGAGACCCTCGCTGACGAGCGGGCGTCCCTGATTCATCGGGATGCCGACGCGGTTGATCTGGCGTGCAAGCCCAGAGAACCCGAAGAAGAGGCCGACCAGATTGACGATGGGTATGCAGGTGAGAGCAACCGCAACTCCGGGGGAAAGCGAGGCGTAGCCGTCCTGCACGACACCCCACAAGGCATAGAGGAGGACGGCGAAGAAGATGATCGAGAGCAGGAAGCAGAGGAATCCGGCGAGGATCAGGGCGAGGGCGAGGAATGGGAGCGGCTGGTTGAACGAGGCGAAGGGGTCGGCGCCGGGGATGCGCGATTGCGCGATGAAATCGGCCACGCCGCCGATGAACCCCCCGGCGATGATGAGGACCCACCCGGCGAGATAGATCAGGAGCGTGAGCAGCGCCGTGGAGCGGAAGTTTGGGCGCGGCCCGGCGGCGGGCCCCTTAGGGAATGGGTCTGTAAGCGTTGACATCGGTCCTCCCGAGTATTCGAGCAGGATACCAGGCGCGTGGGTCTTTTGGAGCGTGGCGGGCGAAGGGGGCGCCGCGAGTGGGCGAGGAATCTGGGGGATGCGGCGTGGGTGGGCCGATCTGGTATGGATGAACACTGCCGCGCCCGGTCCGCGCGCTTCGATCTCGGCTTCGATTGAGGGGGCGCCAAGCGTACCGGCGGGCCCAAGGCGCGTCACGCGGGCGGAGATTCTGGGCATGGCCGCGCGCCCGTGGGAGTTCCTGCCCGTCGCTTTGGCGGCATTGCGTGTGGCCGGGCACGATCACGAGATGCGTCTGCACGCGGTTCTGGGGCTTGCGAGACTGGGGATGGTGTCGGCGGCTCAGGAGCTGGCGGGCACCCTGCCCGGGGGTGTGCGCGGGTTGGCGGAGGTGTCGGCGCTGCTCGCCCCAGTGATGGGGGCGCGGGCGGAAGACATGTTGCTTTCGGAGGAGCTGATTGAGACGGCTCGCGGGAACATCGAGGCCATTCTCCAGCATCCGGAGCGCCTGCACGGCGTGACGCCGGAGGGTTTGCGTGCGGCGATGGGCGCGTGGGCGGAGGGAGTGGCGGGCGGGGAGTGGGAATGGAGGCGGGCGGCAGGTGGCAACATCGTGCGTCGGAAGCGAGGGTCGTGGCTGCCGGAGGACTGGCGCGGGCTGGTCAATGCGCGGGGCGCAGCGGAGGCGTTCGCGGCGGTCCATCTGAAGCCGAAGCCGGGCGAGTTGCCTTCGCCTCTGACGGTCGAGGGTGCAGACCCGCCGTGGGTGCTGGAGCGTGTGCTGTCGATGACGACCCTGTGCGAGGGTGCGATCGGGTATCGGCCCCGGGTGTCGCTGGTGCAGGCCGATGGCGCGGAGATGCTGGACGGGCTGGCCCAGGCGGACCTGGGGGAACTGGTTTCGGACGCGCGACTTGAAGTCTTCGTCGGTGCGGAGGCGGGCGTCCTGTTCAGCGCGACGATCGCCGCGCGTCGGGACGTGATCAACACGGGGGCGTGCATCGTGACGAGCGCGGTGCGGACGCGGGCAGCACCGGCGGTGGATCGAACGGTGGACGACGCGCGAGCGACAAGGCAGGAGGAGATCCGGGTGGGCGCCGAGCGGTGCGGGTCGATGTACGCGGGTCGCGACGCGGGGTGGTGGTCGGTGCGGTATCGCGAGGCGTTGTCGGGCAGGGGCGAGCGCCTTCGGGTGCTGATCCCGACGTGCCGATACTCGACGTTCGTGCGCCACGCGAGCGAGGACCTTTCGCGGGCGTTTGAGCGAGCGGGGGTCGAGGCGCGGGTGCTGATCGAGCCGGACAGCGCGAGCCGGCTGTCGGCGAGCGGGTACCTGCGGGCGATCGAATCGTTCCGTCCGGACCTGATCGTGCTGATCAACTACACGCGCGAGCAGGTGAGCGGGCTGATCCCGCGCCAGATCCCGTGGATCACGTGGGTGCAGGACGCGATGCCGCATCTGCTTTCGCCGAAGGTCGGCGCGGGGATGGGCCCACTCGACTTCATGGTGGGGCACATCTTCTCGGAGATGGTGCGATCGTTCGGGGTGCCGGCGGCGCGCTGCCTGTCGATGCCTGTGGTGGCGGACGGCGTGAAGTTCCACGCGGGCGGGGTGGAAAGCGGGCTGGAGGCCCGCGTGGCGTGCGACGTGGCGTACGTGAGCCACCAGAGCCAGACGGCCCGGGCGCTGCACGACTCCCTGATCTCGGCGGGCGCGGTGGCGCCGGCGTACGTGCCCGCACTCGAGCGGATCCGGGATGCGATCCCGGAGATCGTGGGCGTCGGGCTGTTCCATCCTTCGCACAAGCGAGGGATCCAGGGTCGAGTGGGCGAGGTGGTGCGCGAAGCGCTCGGCGCGGTGTCGGGGGGCGACGTTGACCGCCAGGTGCTGGCGACGGTGATGCGGGTTCACGCGCTGCCCCTCGCGGAGCGGGCGATGCGTCACGCGGCGCTCGAGAGTGCGGCGCGGATCTGTGCGAGGCGCGGCTGGGCGCTGCGGATCCACGGCAACGGGTGGGCGTCGCATCCGACGCTGGGCGCGTACGCCTCGGGGCCGCTGGAGCACGGGGACGAGCTGCGGGCGTCGTATCGGACGGCGCGGTGCCACCTGCACGTCTCGCTGACGGCTCCGGTGCATCAGCGGGTCATGGAGTGTGCGTTGTCGGGGGGGCTGCCCCTGGTGCGGATGCACACGGACGGGCTGGCGACGACGTTGCTTCGCGCGTGCGACGCCGCGGCGCGCCGGGGATCGCCAACGAGGCGGGATCACCCGGACGGATGGGTGGGGTGGGAGGCGATGGACCATCCGGCGGTGGCCATGTGGATGTCGCTGCGTCAGCGGCTTGGACTGATGCCGATGGAAGCGGCGTATGTGCCCGCGTCCCGGCTGGGAATGCTGGACGAGATGGAACTGATGTTGCCGCCGGAGTTGGACGCGGCGAACCTGTTGGTCGATCCCGCCGAAGTCTGCTTCTGGGACGAGCACTCGCTGGAGCGGGTGCTGGAGCGTGCGATCACGGACGAGCGATTCCGGCGCGCGTACTCCGACGCGATGGCGTCGCGTGTGCGTCGGTCGTTGACGCACGACGCGCTTGCGGCACGGATGCTGCGGTTTGTGCAGGCGCGCCTGGAGGCGGGGGGCGAGGCGAGTGTGCGTGCGGCGGCGTGAGAGACGAACGGTCCACGAGCGGGAGCCACCGATGAGCGGTCGGGAACGAAGGGTCGTCGCGCTGTACCGGGCGGATCACGTGAGCGGGATCAATGCGACGGCGCGTCGGATGTCGTTGCTGCCCTCGCCCTGGCGTGCGCTGGTGTGCGGGCCGGGATTGGGAGGATTGTCGCGGCGCTTGCCGGGGTTCGGATCGCTTGAGGTCGAAGTCGCGACATGGGCGCCGGACGCGGACTCGGTGGCGCAGTCGCTCGCGGTGCTCGAGGGTCTGGAGCGGATGGGGGCGACGATCGTCGTGCCCAACGACATCCCGCACGGGTTTGTCGCGGCGGGGCTTGGTGCGTGCGTCGGTCTGCGTGCCGCGGCGTGGGTGCACGCGGACGGAATGGACGCCGAGGAACTGGTGGAGCGATGCGGGGGGCTTGCGTCATCGTGGCGGGGCGTGAGCCGGTCGAACACGGGGCGCGCGGCGGCGATCGGGACGCTGCCTGCGGCGCTGAACGGGGAGTTGGTTCCTTGTCCCGTGGATGTCGCGGAGCGGATGCCCCAGGCGAGAGTCGGAGTCGGGCCGATTCGGCTGGTCTACGCGGGACGACTGGAGCGTTTCAACAAGCGGGTGATGGACCTTGTGGTGCTCTGCGATGCGCTGGTCGCCGTGGGCGTTGGGTTCCATCTCTCGATCGCAGGGCGCGGACCGGCGGAAGCAGAGCTGCGGGCGGGGATGGGTGCGCACGTGCGGGCCGGTCGCGTCGAGCTGCTGGGCGCGGTCGACGCGGATCGGATGGCCGACGTGTACGCGGGATCGGATGCTCTCGTGCTGGTGAGCGGGAGCGAGGGGACGCCCGTGGTGGCGATGGAGGCGATGGCGTCGGGACGGGCCGTGATCGCGACGGAGCGGTGCGGGGGCGTGGTGGAGACGATCCGCGAGCGATCGTGCGGGACGATCACGCCGGTCGGGGACATGCACGCGATGGCGATGGCGATCGGGGGTCTGACGCGCGAGTCGTTGCGGGCGATGGGGGAGCGGGCGTATCGCGCGGCGCGGGAGAGGTACTCGATCGAGGCGATCGCACCGGCGATCGATCGGTGGATGGAAGAGACCGAGAGGGCGCCGGCAAAGGTTGATGTGCGTGATCGCGCGTCGATCGCGACGAACTGGACGAGGATCCTGCGGGCGCTCGGCGCCATCGGGGCGTGCTCCGAGGGGTCGCTGCGCGGGTTGGCGACGCGGTACCTCGGGTCGATGCGTGCGCCGCAGATGGCTGGGGCGCTGGCGACGTGGCTGCCCCTGGAACGAGGCGTGTGCGAGCGCCACTTCGTGCGCGCGCTGGAGATCCTCCTGTCGCGTGGCGCGCGCCGGATCGCGCTCTACGGCGCTGGAGCGCACTCGGCGCGCCTCTCCCGGATCATCGGGGAGCGCAGCGAGATCGTTGCGATCGCGGACGATCGGGCCGGCGAAGACGGCACACCGAGTCGGATCGCGGGAGTGCCGGTTGTGGGCCCCGACGCGCTGGACGGGATGGGTGTCGATGCGGTGCTGATCTCGAGCGACGAGCACGAGCGATCGATGCTCCGGCGCGCGATGTCGTGGCGCGAGGGCGGCGTGTGCAGCGCGCCGGTGGTGCCGCTGTACGGCGCGAGGCCGACGATCGGCTATTCGGCGGTGCGCGAGGCGATCGCGCGGGCGCCTTCGGACGAGCGCGGGACGATCTCGTTCGAGGGGCGGATGGGTCAGGCGACCAGACGCGCGGGCTGATCGACCCAGACGGCCAAGACTGGCTGTCGGGGATGACCAAGCTCGGCGGCAGCGGCACGATGGCGGTGGAAAGCGACACCTCGGTCCCGGCCTATGTGCAGGCGCTGCTGGAACAGACTGCCGACGGCCTGGAACGGATGCAGCGGGCGATCGTCGACAACGAGCGCGAGCGCCGCGCGAGTGCCGAGCAACTGGTCGAGCTGAATGCGCAACTGGGCAAGCTGGGCGAGCTGCTCGGGCGCGAATCGCGTGGGCTGAGCGAGTTGGCGCAGTCGCAGCAGGAGTTGCGCGGCGTACTCAAGGCGATGGCTCAGGCGCAGGGCGGCGGGCACCAGCTGAGCGAGGAGCTGCGCTCCGAATTCCGCCTGCTGACGCGCACCATCGCCGCGGCGATGGAACACAAGCGGCCGGCCGCCTGAGGCCGCGCCGATGAGCACCCTCGCCTCGCGCCGCCGGCGTTCCATCGACTTCTGGCCGGGCTTCGTCGATGCCCTGAGCTCGCTGTTGATGGTGCTGGTGTTCGTGCTGCTGATCTTCACCGTCGGCCAGTTCGTGCTCTCCGACGCGCTCTCCGGCCGCGACAAGGCGCTCGCAGCGCTGAACGCCGAACTCGCCGAACTGGCGCGCAGCCTTTCCATGGAGCGCGAAGCCAAGCTCAAGGCCGAAACCCGGGTCGGCGATCTTTCCGCTTCGCTGGCCAGCACCACCAGCGAACGCGATGCGCTGCGGCTGTCGCTGGATCAGACCCAGGCCACGCTGACCCAGACCCAGGCGCAGCTCGAAGGCAGCGAGTCGGAGGTCGCGCGCCTGACTGCCGACATCAACGCGCTGGCCGAGTTGAAGAAACAACTGGAGAGCGAGGCGGCCTCGCGCCTGGCGGAACTGGAGGAGAACCAGGACAAGCTGGCGGTGCAGACCGACCTTTCCGCCAAGTCCGCGGCGCAGGTGGAACTGCTCAACCGCCAGGTGGCCGCGCTGCGCCAGCAACTCGCGGAGTTGTCGGCCTCGCTCGACCTCGCCAAGGCGCAGAGCAAGGCCAAGGATGTGCGCATCGAGGAGCTCGGCAAGGAGCTGAATCTGGCGCTGGCCAACAAGGTCAACGAGTTGCAGCGCTATCGCTCGGACTTCTTCGGCCGGCTGCGCGAGGTGCTCGGCAACCAGCCTGCCGGCGCAGGACAAGCCGCGCGTGGTCTTCGTCGGCGGCTTCTGCGAGCAGCCGCCCCTGGAGATGCTGGAGGCCATCGACGAG